>NZ_CP047639.1:1781081-2095101 GCF_011046025.1 Proteus sp. ZN5 | reverse complement strand
ACAATAATGATAGAAAAAAGAATGGAGTGATCGAGAGATATAAAAAAGGCTGTCGAATTTCAACAGCCTTAAATCTATTAATTTCAGAGGATTAACGTAATCCTAACTGGAAAATTAGGTTTTCTGCTTCACAAGAGAATGTAAAATCAGCGGTAAGTTGAACACCACCATCAACATCAGCAAATTGTTGATTAATTTTACAAGGCTCTGAAGCGATAGATTGTGCTTTTGCACTGAGTTGATCTAACATTGCTTGCGCTTGTACTTTATCAGCGAAGACATGCTGATATGACGCTGTGCAATTCTTATTGTCAATAATAGTACCCACATCTACACAACAGCAAGCAGCGGTTTCTTCTGCACTACAACGATTAATTGCGTCTGCCATTTTAGTCTCCCAACGAAAGAAATGTTAATTATCTATCATAATCGCAAAAAAATAAAATAAACTGCTTTAGCTCAAATTTTATTACAATTTTACAAAAATAATTGATCATTCTGTTTATTTAACAATCAAAAACATCTTTATTGGCATATTTTGTGAAAAATATGTTAACCAAATCTCAATTATTGAATCTAAATGGCAATATTTGTAAAACATACTTGCAACATTTGGGGTAATCAACTTTATACTTAATCAACTGGTCTGATTTGTCATAACGACAACCGCACCTAAAATCCAGCGCTTCTAATCAGAAGTTACTAACTTAAAAAAATTATGAGGGTTTAGGTCATGAACCGTAAAAACCTGTTTACTCGCACAGCACTAGCTGCCATTGTAGGAGCAATTTCCTCTCAAGCAGGCGCTGCCGGTTTTCAGTTAAATGAATATTCTACTTCAGCACTAGGGCGTGCATTTTCAGGGGAAGGCGTTATCGCCGATGACGCAAGCGTAGGTAGCCGTAACCCAGCCGCACTTACCATGTTCGATCGCCCTGAATTCTCTGTTGGTGCTATCCTTATTAACCCAGGCGTTGATGTTAAAGGTAAATCACCTCTTACTGGTACTGATACCACTGCAAAAGATATCGCACCAAGTGCATTAGTGCCTAACATCCACTTTGTTGCCCCTATTAATGATAAATGGGCGATTGGTGCATCAGGTACAACAAACTTTGGTTTAGCAACTGATTTTCCGAGCGATTACCCAGCAGGGCTTATCGGTGGCAAAACCGATTTAAAAACCATGAACTTAAACTTAAGTGCAGGTTACCGTGTTAATAACCAACTCAGTGTTGGTTTAGGCTTAAATGCTCTTTATGCTGATGCTGAAATTACGCGCCATGTGGGCGAAGCAGGTAAAGTTTTAGGAAATAAATTACCACCTCCGTTAGGAGGCTATGTGTCCAGCCTATCTCCAAGTGATCGCTTTGCTCAATTAAAAGGTGATGCATGGGGCTTTGGTTGGAACGCCGGTTTATTATATGAATTTGATGAAGGTAACCGTATTAGTTTCACTTACCGTTCTAAAGTGAAAGTCAAATTTAAAGACGGAGAGTTCCAGAGCGATTTAAAAACAATCCCTCTTCCAAATGGTAGTTCTATTATTGGAACAGAAGGTGGAACCATTAAAGGTAAACTTGACCTTAATTTACCTGAAATTTGGGAATTTGCCGCTTATCACCGTGTAGCACCAAAATGGGCGGTACACTATAACTTCGCTTATACAAGCTGGAGTGCTTTCGAAGAGCTAAGAGCGACACGTAAGAGTGATGGCCAACAACTGTTCAAGAAAGAAGAAGGTTTCCGTGATGCATGGCGTGTCGCTTTAGGTACAACCTATTATCATGACGATAACTGGACATTCCGTACTGGTATTGCTTTTGATGACAGCCCTGTTCCTGCTGATAAACGCTCAATATCTATTCCAGACCAAGACCGTTTCTGGTTAAGTGCAGGGGCAACCTATGCATTTAACAAAGATATGTCTGTTGATGTTGGCTTAGCATATATGCACGGTAAAAAAGTCACCATCAAAGAGAAATTATCTGAAGATTTACCATTACCTGCATATGAGTTTGAATCATCAGGTAAAGCATGGTTATACGGTATGAACTTTAACTACCGCTTCTAATTTTTCACTGTGCTTTTTATACAAAAAATGGTCTTTTTTAAGACCATTTTTTTATTTATTCATCAAGCTAACAAAGATAATGAACTAATCGATAGAATCTAAATCATCTTCAATAGCTTTCGCATTAGGATTTTCTTTTACAGTGCCATCAGCTTGAAAGTCGTTACGCTGGAAATAAGCTTCGCGCATCATTAAATATGGATCAGACGAGTTTTGTAAAATCGCATCGGAATCGAGCAATTGTGCCCGTGTTTCAATGCCCTCTAATGCCCACTTACCTGCTGACATCCAAAAAGTTAAATAGCTCAGCATAGGATACGTTAAGTCAGCCCAGTCACCGCCCTCTTCACGGACAGTAAAGCTACCATAGCCCGGTACAACCACATAGGGGCCATAATCCATACCATAATGACCTAACGTACTACCAAATCGCATTGGGACTTCTTTTTCCATCGTTTCTTTAGACATACCAGCGACATCTATTAAGCCACCCATACCAAAAACGGTATTAATCCAGAAACGACCAAAATGTTTTGCCCCCTTCTCAAAGTCACCACGCAATACGCTGTTTACCATACTTGCCGGCTCTTCTAAGTTACCTAAAAAGTTAGATAAGCCATTTCTTGCTGGTGGTGGCACATAATCACGCCAAACAACCGCAACAGGGCGTAAGATATAGGGATCTAAAACATAGTAGTTAAAATCAAACATCTGGCGGTTGAACCCTTCCAATGGGTCAGAGCGCCCCTCCCCATTATTAGGGGTACTTGCACATCCTGAAAGTAAGGCGACTGAAAGAGCAACACCGCACAGGCGATACTTCATAATGTTCTCCGCTAATTATCTTATGATGGACAGCATCATAGTTCGCATATTCATAAACTCTACACATAATACTGTCAATGCATGATAAGTGGTACTTTTATTAGGTTTTGATCTTATAAGATAATTCGGTTTTTGTGATTATCTTATTGAGCTGATTTAAAATATTAGCCCAATATTATGGGCTAATATAAAAATCTATGATGTTATTTAATTATATTCTTTTATCACTAATCGCTCTTCTGGATCAGGGTACGAAAAATGCTGTGTAATAAAATCAAACTCTACTTCTGTGGTTTTAAACGGGTTCTCATCTGATTGATTACGTAAAGATAATCGTTTTTTACACTCAGCACTTTCTACTTTCAAAACATGAAATAAATAAGGCATTCCCGTATTATCAGCTAATGATTTTAGCCATTTTCGCTGCTTTGGTGTATTCGCCGGAAAATCCATAATAACGGTATTTCCAGCATTAAGAAGAACTGCAATATGTTCGCTTAATACCCCCTTCACTAACTCACTTTTTTCAATATAGTCAGTTACTGTCTTTATTTGATTTGGGTAAAGTCGCGATAACCATTCATCTTCATTGATTAATACTGTTCTGGGTGATTTAGCAAATAATTTAGCTAACGTTGATTTACCAGAAGCAATTTTTCCACAGAAAAAATGTAAACGAACATCTGAAGATGATTTTAATAAATCAGTACCATAAGAGTTATCGATAACACAAAACCATTGGTCATTAATAAGTTTAAAAACATAAGTGGCTTCTCTTACGGTATTAAACTTTCCTTCATTTGGCATATTTGCACTTAAAAGAGTTTGCGCTAAAACAAGCGCACAATCTTCGCCAAAAATAACGTTTACTTTTCCTTGAGAAACTTGCAATGAGTGATTAAAAAATCCAGCGATCGCCATAAATGCTTTTTTTAGTGAAGGTTTGCCAGAAACATGCAAATCATCTTTAACCACCAATGTGCCATTTTCAGTATAAAAATCCATTAAATACTCAAAATTTTCATCAGTAATAGCTTGATCTGCATTCGCAATTAATTGCGTTAGCGATTGGGTATGTTGCTCAATTTCTTGTGAAGTAAACATTTTTTATCCTTATCTTTTTGCCAGATAAGGAGTTTAAAATAAAAAAACCCGCTTATCTGGCGGGTTATTAATACAACCAATCCCCACCACTAAGTGATGGTAATAATAATTGATGGAGAGGTTGTAAAATATGACATAAAAATAAACCTTATAAATAGACTAAATAAAATCTAACAGTAATTTATTTTTTAAACAAGAATATATTTTTAAAATCAAAGCAGTAAATTAATTGATATTTAATTTCCCTTTGAATATAAAACTGTTTTACTTAACTGTTATAGATAAATAATTATTTGCTCTCATGGTGGCAGCAATATGATGTTTTCCCAGATGATTTTTCTTCTTGAATTGGTGGACAAGGTACTGTTCCATAAGAACAAAACACACAGCAGTCTCCTTCAAGGGGTTTTAATAAAGTATAACAATGTGTGCATTCATAAAACCATTGGCAAGCATCTGTTGGCATTGTTTCTATTTTTTTCGTATGACAATGCGGGCAAGTGATTTCCGACACCAAGTTAATCTGATTATTTGACATTCTATTTCCACAAAAATTTATAAACATCGTTTTTTTATTTATAATACGCTATTTTCATTTCTTCAATAGCGTATTAAATCAATCATTTATTTATTTATGACTTGCTGATTAAATACTTGCTGTTTTATTGCGGAAATATCAACTTCTTCTAAGTATTGAACAATATTAGGAAAAAAGAGTTCATGATAGCCGTATTCTTTTTTTCTTAATTCAGCGATTGCCTGCTCTTTTGTCCAATTCTCAAAGATTAACCGATACATTGCTATAATAGTTCCTGTGCGATCACTACCATGCCAACAATGCACTAACACAGGATCAGGCGTGCTATTTATTTTATGTAATACCTCAATAACGTCCTTATCAGTAATTCTACCCGCATTCATTTTTACGTGAAAAGTTTCTAATTGCGTACCTTTTACATCATCGCTATCACTATGATATTCACGTAAGTTAATAATCGTCTTGATACCTTGGGCTTCTAACCATTTCATTTCACCTGGTGTCGGTTGTCCTGAACGATAAACTTTTTCTGAAACTTGATAAAAATTTTCAGGAGGTACAAGGATATCAGTAGGCCTAGAGTTACACCCCACCAGCAGAAAAAAATAAGCAATAAATAAAAACTTCAAATATCGAATATCATTAATTGATTTCATGTCCATATAAAAACCTAAATTTATTGTTGGTTATTAATGAGGAAGTAAAACACTAGCGATAATAGCGTGAATTGATAAACACTGCTCTAGGAATAATTTCTAAATTTACAGAATGGGTAATAGATGGCGTTCCCTACAGGAATCGAACCTGTAACTAGCCCTTAGGAGGGGCTTGTTATATCCATTTAACTAAGGGAACATACGTAGGAAGATAAAGCATGACTTATGGACGGGCTATATTTTACCCCCCTCACTCTATATTAATCAAGTTTTAACGCACTGATATTGGAAGGAATTTTTTTGTTTCTTTTTTGAACAATGCAATTTGACTTAAAAAGTATCTGATAAATATCATTATCACTGATTATGTTTAATCTTATACATGTCTGTTTTATTAAAACTCTTTCAATCGTTTTAAAAACAATTTCGGTGAATATCCCATCTCTTTATTAAACATTGCACTAAAAGCGCTCGGATTTTCATAACCCAGCTCTAAAGCAACTTCAGTGACTGAATCTCCTTTCTTTAAAGCGGTTAACGCATACATTAAACACGCTTTTTGACGCCAATCTCGAAAAGAAAGTCCAGTCTCCTTATGAAAAAGACGAGTAAATGTACGTAGACTCTTATTTAATTTTTCAGCCCACATTTCTGGTGTCGTACGAATATTGGGTTGTGACATAAATTCAGTACACAATTCATCTAATAAAGCATGTTGCGGTAATGGCGTAAAATAAGGTAATGGTTTAGCTTGAGATAACTCATGACAAAGCAAAGTCAATAATGCGCTATCTCGCCCGCCTAAATCATAAAGTAAAGGAAGTTCATTGGCTGAAAGTAATAACTGATGAAGAAGAGGGGAAACTTGTAAAACCTCACAATATTCTGAATGGCGAGGAATTTTATTAGGCTCAATATAGAGACTATAAGTACTGCTACCCAACATTAGCACTTGGTGTACTTTTTCTGCGGGGATCCACACGCCACTGTAAGGCAATACAATCCATTGACCATCTTCTGTTTTGACTTTCATTACCCCATTAGGGGCATACAAGAATTGTGCTCTTCGATGATGATGAGCTTCAAGTAATGTGTCATAAGGATAATCAGAACCTAATGCCAAAATATCACGAGGAAGATCATCCACACTGTTGATATCGATATTACGCATAATATTTAAATTGTCCTAAATTCGTATAAACTTGTCATTATCGCGTGGGTAAGCCATCACTTTATTCTATATTGTTAATCTCCTGACTCAACAGGAGATTTGAAATGACACTCTGGCTGATTTCTTTTGGTTTAATTTCAGGCATCACAACATGGTTATTTGGCTTTGGCGGAGGTTTTGTTACTGTTCCCTTACTCTATACACTTATTCTGACACTTTGGGGAAGTGACAGTTTACCTGCCGAACATGCTATGCAAATCGCAGTTGCTACCTCTGCATTAATTATGTTGTTTTCTGCGACAGTCACAACCATTAAACACCATAAAGCCAAAAGGCTTGATTGGAATATCATGTCCATTCTGTTTATGGGTATTGCTTTTGGTGGGATCTTAGGTGCTCTTCTCGCATTAACAGTTGAAGGTACGTGGATCAAATGGATCTTTATTGGTTATCTCTTTGTCACTATTTTAGACTGCTATTTTCGCCCCGGTTTTATGGCCCTTACTCACAACTCAAAAAAAGTAACTAAAGCAAGAGAAACGGTTAATGGCACAGTGATTGGTATTATCGCTGCTTTTTTAGGCGTTGGCGGAAGTGTCATGACAGTACCTTTATTGCGCCGTAGAGGAACACCAATGGCGCAATCAGCAGCGATGGCAAATGCATTAACCTTACCTTTAGCTCTCACGGCAACATTTACTTATATCGCCCTTTCTTTTACATCACCTTTAAATAGTGAATCTGGTTTTATTGGTTATATTTGGTTAAAAGCCGCACTGATTCTGATTTGCAGTACTTGGGTTGGCTTGAAGATCTCTGAACGCTTTTTATCTCGTATTCCTGATAAATGGCACGCAAGAGTTTATCCTCTGTTACTGAGTCTTGTTTTAATTGTCATGCTGTTTTAAATCCCTTCTTCTATATAGAAGATACAAAGACAACAAGCAACGAAGAAAACAATAACGACTACACATAAAATGGTGACTTTGGGTATTCAAAAAAGTCGCCATTTTTTAACATTTCACCTCATCTTTTTCCTACGCATCTTCACCTAGCATTAATGCTATTGAGACACATAAAACAAAAAATATCTCTTTTTGACAATCACGACACAGTTCCATAACGATTAATATCATTAATTAATATTTAAACATAATGAACAATAATTTATAAATTGTCTTATGCTTAGTATCAGTCTGATCACGTTTCGATGAGTGTTTTTCGTACTAGAAATCACCTATTTATTTTTCTATTTTATTTGTATTTATCATCAAAATAATAAGTTAGCTATTTTTCACAAGAAAATAATTTAAGAAGAAACTGAATTTAAATAGCATAAAAAGTATTATTTATTATGATTTTTAAATAACAAATTAATTACAATATAATACCATTTCGATATATAAATAATTATATATCGATAGGCTTTTTTGTCAAATTTTAATTATTATTAATCATATATTTTAAATACACTTTAGTAAAACAGATTAATAACTTAAGTCTGTGAATTTAAACGGACTATCAGCAACTGCCATATCCCTTTAAATCCCTTATTCCTTCTCCAAACTTTTATAATAATACTTAATAGAAGAAAATAATTATCATTTAATTTTGTCTATTTTAGTTAATTTATTTAGTGACATTTATTAACTTTTTATTCTCTATTATTTATTATTTACAACTAACTCATCACTTATGGATTAATAAAATGGAGACGCCTTCAAATATTTATTTAACCGTCCGTATATAATATTTAGCTATAAGAAGAAACTGGAGGTTATATGAGTATTAGTCGTCGTTCTTTCATTAAGGGGATGGGGATAGGATGTGTGGGTTGTACCGTGAGTAGTTTACCACCAGGTGCTCTTGCATTTAATCCTGTAGATTCTCTTAAGGGTCAGTCAAAATTAACACCTAGCCTGTGTGAAATGTGTTCTTATCGTTGTCCGATAGAAGCTCAGGTTGTTAACAACAAAACCGTCTTTATCCAAGGAAATAGAAATGCTGAACACCAAAGTAGCCGAGTTTGTGCAAGAGGCGGAAGTGGTGTTAGCCTAGTTAATGATCCAAACCGGATTGTCAAACCCATGAAACACAAAGGCCCAAGAGGTGCTGGCGAATGGGAAGTGATAAGCTGGGAACAAGCTTATAAAGAAATTGCAGAAAAGATGAACACCATAAAACAAAACTATGGTGCTGAAAGTATCTCTTTTTCATCTAAATCAGGTTCACTCTCTTCTCATCTTTTCCATTTGGCTGCCGCTTTTGGCTCTCCAAATACCTTTACACACGCATCTACTTGTCCAGCAGGTAAAGCCATTGCAGCATCCGTTATGATGGGTGGTGATCTTGCAATGGATTTAGCGAATTCTAAATATATTCTTTCTTTTGGTCATAACCTTTATGAAGGTATTGAAGTCGCCGAAACTCATGAACTGATGACAGCACAAGAGCGCGGTGCAAAACTTGTCAGTTTTGATCCTCGTTTGTCTGTTGTTTCAAGTAAAGCTGATGAGTGGTTTGCGATCCGCCCAGGCGGGGATTTACCAGTTTTAATGGCAATGTGCCATATCTTAATTAAAGAAGATCTCTACGATAAAGATTTCGTTGAGAAATTTACGATTGGTTTACCACAATTAAAAGAAGTTCTACAAGATACCACGCCAGAATGGGCTCAAGCACATTCTGATGTGCCAGCTAAAGATATTGTTCGTATTGCTCGTGAGATTGCAGCGAAAGCACCTCACGCACTGATTATGCCTGGTCACCGCGCAACCTTTAATAAAGAAGAAATTAATATGCGTAGAATGATCTTCACATTCAATGCCTTACTCGGCAACATTGAACGTGAAGGTGGTATGTATCAGAAGAAAGCAGCGACAAAATACAATAAATTAGCGGGTATTGAAGTTGCGCCTGAATTAGCAAAACCAAGCGTTAAAGGCATGCCTGAAATTACCGCAAAACGTATTGATGCAACAGCGCCTCAATTTAAGTACATCAATAAAGGTGGCGGCATTGTTCAATCTATTATCGATTCAACATTAGAAGCTGTGCCGTATCAAACAAAAGCATGGATTATGTCTCGCCATAACCCATTCCAAACAGTGAGTTGCCGTCCTGAGCTAGAGAAAGCCGCACAGAAATTAGACTTAATTGTTAGCTGTGATGTGTATTTAAGTGAAAGTGCCGCTTATGCCGATTATCTTTTACCTGAATGTACCTATTTAGAACGTGATGAAGAAGTTGCTGATGTTTCAGGTTTAAACCCAGCTTATGCATTACGCCAGCAAGTTGTCGAACCGATTGGTGATACTAAACCAAGTTGGTTAATTTGGATGGAATTAGGTAAAGCATTAGGATTAGAAGCCTGTTTCCCTTGGGAAAATATGGGAGTAAGACAGCTTTATCAAGTTAATGGTAGTGAAGCACTTTATAAAGAGATGCATAAAAAAGGCTATATCTCTTATGGTATTCCACTGTTATTACGCGAACCTTCTTATGTAAAAGCCTTTGTTGAGCAATATCCAGATGCCATTAAGCATGTTGATAGCAACAATACAATGGAAAAAGCCCTCTCCTTTAAATCACCAAGTGGCTTAATTGAAATCTACTCTGAAGAATTAGAAAGCCGTTTAGAAAACTACGGTATTCCACGCTTCCACAACTTCCCATTAAAAGAAAAAGACGAGCTTTATTTTATCCAAGGTAAAGTCGCCGTTCATACTAATGGTGCAACACAATATGTACCGTTATTAGCTGAATTAATGTGGGAAAACCCTGTTTGGCTTCACCCTGAAACAGCTAAAAACCATGGGATTAAACATGGTGATGAAATCATTCTAGAAAACAGTATAGGCAAAGAAAAAGCACATGCTTTGATAACGGAAGGCATTCGCCCTGACACTGTATTTGTTTATATGGGATCAGGTGCAAAAGCAGGTGCGAGAACAGCAGCGACTACAACAGGTGTTCACTGTGGCAACTTATTACCTCATGAAATTAGTCCTGTATCAGGTACTGATGTGCATACATCAGGTGTCAGAATTAGTCGGGCTTAAGGAAAAAAATAACGATGAGCAATAATGATAAACAATTTGTCATGTTACATGATGAGAAACGTTGTATTGGCTGCCAAGCTTGTACTGTTGCGTGTAAAGTCATCAATGACATTCCTGAAGGATTTAGCCGACTTCAAGTCCAAATTCAAGGCCCTCATGACGACGAAGCGGGTAATCCACATTACCAATTTTTCCGTGTTTCTTGCCAGCATTGTGAAGATGCACCTTGTGTTTCTGTTTGCCCTACTGGTGCCTCTTTTATTGATGAGAATGGCATCGTTCAGGTGAAAAAAGAGTTGTGTATCGGCTGTGATTACTGTGTTGGTGCTTGCCCTTACCATGTTCGTTATATCAATCCAATGACGCATATCGCAGATAAATGTAACTTCTGTTCTGATACTCGATTAGCTGAAGGTGAATTACCTGCATGTGTATCGGTATGCCCAACAGATGCGCTTGCTTTTGGTCGCATTGACTCACCTGAAATTCAGGCTTGGATCAAACAAAAATCCGTTTATCAATACCAATTAGATAATGTCGGAAAACCAAGTTTATTCCGTCGTAAAGAAATCCATCAGGGAGATAAAGCATGACTAGTATCTGGGGAGCAGAGCTCCATTATACGCCAGATTATTGGCCTGTATGGTTAATGGCAGCCGGTTTATTAATCGTTGCTATGATAGCTGTATTAGTTATCCATGGCTTACTACGCTATGCCCTTGCACCAAAACACTCTGGTCATTATGAAGAAGAACGCGTTTATTTATACTCTAAAGCAATTCGTTTTTGGCACTGGGGGAATGCTTTACTGTTTATCCTATTACTATTAAGTGGATTTTTAGGGCACTTTTCTATCGGCAATGTCACCTCAATGGTGCTATTACATAAGATCTGTGGTTTTGTACTTATCGCATTCTGGATTGGTTTTATTCTTATCAATTTAACAACCAGTAATGGCGTACATTACAAAGTAAGATTTAGTGGGCTAATTGGTCGTTGCATCAAACAAGCTCGCTTTTATCTTTATGGCATAATGAAAGGTGAACCTCATCCTTTTGCAGCAACTAAAACAGATAAATTTAACCCACTTCAACAACTCGCTTACTTAGGTGTGATGTTTGGTTTAGTGCCACTGTTACTGATTACTGGATTATTATGTTTATATCCTGAAGTAATTGGTGAAGGTTATTGGATGCTAAAAGCACACTTAGTATTAGGGATCGTGGCATTAATGTTTATTTGTGCACACTTCTACTTATGTACACTGGGTGATACTTTTACTCAAACATTCCGCAGTATGGTCGATGGTCATCACCGTCACCAAAAACATGATGATCATAGTTCAGTAACAGAAAAAACAGAGCACTAATTTCTCAAATCCTCTTCTGTTACGATTCATTTCCTAAAATGCCCGCTCAAGCGGGCATTTTTTGATCTAAATTCAGAAACAATTTCATAATTTTATTATTAGCAAATATATCATTTTATTTACATGTTATTCCGTGTATAGTCGGCGCCCACCCTCGCTATATACAACTTTACACAATGATATACATTGCGTTACATTCGTGATGGGTATCGTTATATAAATTTTTTAATAGCGATGGATTTATATAACTAAAAAATACATTCTAGGAGTCTATCGTGAAGAAATTTATCATTTCGACAATAGCTTGTGCTATAGCACAAACATTAGCTGTATCAGCAAGTGTAGCCGCTGATAATGCTGAAAAAATCGTCGTTACTGCACAACCAATGAATAATAGTGAAGCCGGTGCGGGATTTGTTACTCGTGAAGTTGATATGGGGCCATTAGGCGAGAAGAAATGGTTAGATACTCCTTATACAACAAATACTTTTACTCAATCTATGATTGAAAATCAACAAGTCACCAGTGTTGCAGATATCTTAAAATATAATGCCTCTTCTCAAATGCAAGCACGTGGCGGTATGGATGTTGGCCGTCCTCAAAATCGTGGAATGCAGGGCAATGTTGTTGCTAACTCTCGCTTAGATGGTGTGAATATTATTTCTACCACAGCTTTCCCTATCGAAATGCTTGAGCGTGTAGATATTATCAATGGTCTAACAGGTTCACTTTATGGGCCAGCAAGCCCAAGTGGGCAATTCAATTTCACACAAAAACGTCCAACTTTAAAACGCTTAACATCACTGAATGCAACTTATGCCAATGATAACCAATTTAAAGGTCATCTTGATTTAGGTGGTTTTATTGATGATAACAATACCTTTGGTTATCGCATTAATCTAATGCATGATGAAGGCAAAGGTTATGTCACAGGTAGCAAGACACGTCGCCAGCTAATCAGTACCGCATTTGATTGGAATATCTCGTCTGATACTGTGTTAGAAGTGAATTTTAGTGATTATTGGTTTAAAAAAATGGGCTACCCTGGTGCATTTTCTTATGGACCAAAAGTTACCTCATTACCTGATGCGCCAGATCCAACTAAAGCTGGCTATGGTCAAGCTTTTGCGGGTGTTGATCTTCATACCAGAACGGTAAGTAGCCGACTAAAACATGATTTTAACGAAGATTGGCAAATCAGTGCAGCAATTGGCTATCAAACGGCTGATCGCGGATTCCGTTCTGTTTCTAACCAATTAAGTAATGATGGTAAGCAATTTACACCAACGTTATCAGTACCGACAACTTATGGTCGTTTTACTGTTTTAAGCCATTCTGTCAATGTTAATGGTCATGTGATGACTGGCGCACTATCTCATGATTTAATTCTCGCCACTAGCGGTTATCGTTGGGATATTTATGGCGCAAATGGTAATGATCAAAAATTCACATTACCAACTCAAGATATTAATAATCCACATCGTTATGATGATCCTTCTCATGACGGCTTCTACACTGGTGCTGCTCGCACTAAAAATAGCCGCTCACAAGTTCAAGCCATTACTTTAGGTGATACCGTTACCTTCAATCCTCAATGGTCAGTGATGGGATCACTAAGCCAAAACTGGATCAAAGAAACTTCTTATCGTGCTGGTGGTGGAAATCACACCGAAAATGGCTTAAGCCCTGCTGTCGCATTAATGTTTAAACCTATTCCTGAAGTGATGACTTATGTTTCTTATGCAGATTCATTAGAAGAAGGGGATTCAGCACCAAACACTGCCGACAACAAAAATGAAGTACTAAAACCTTATCGTAGCGAACAATGGGAAATGGGGGTTAAATCGCAAATTGGCGATCTTAATTTAAATGCGGCTATTTTCCAATTAGAGCGCCCTTTTGCCTATGTGGGTAACGACAATATCTTTAAAGAACAAGGTAAACAACGTAATCGTGGGTTAGAGCTTATCGCTAACGGAAAAGTTACTGATGAGCTTTTCGTTTTTAGTAGTATGACTTGGTTAGCTCCTACTTTAACCAACACAGGCAATGCTCAAACACAAGATAAAGACGTTGTAGGTGTACCAAAATATCAAGCTAATTTATTAGCTGAATACCATTACCCTACTTTGCCAAATGTTATCTATAGCGCCAATGTTCACTACACAGGTAAACGTGCAGCAAATACCACTAATACGATGTGGGCAAAAGCCTATACCACTCTCGATCTGGGTGCTCGTTATCAAACACAATACTGGGATAAGAAAACCACTTTCCGCCTCAATTTAGATAACGTGACAAATGAGCATTACTGGGCATCTATTTTCTCTGGCAACCAAAATGGTGCTATTGGTGGTGCAAATGCTTTCTTAGGTACGCCTCGCCAAATTTCCGCTTCTGTAAGTATTGAACTCTAAGAGGAAAACGAAATGTATAAAGGTTTTTTCAAAACCCTGTGCATTGCGTTACTGGGAGCTTCGGCTCTCAGTATCTCCTTTAATGCACAGGCGCAAAGAGTTGTTCAGTATTATCAAAATCAATCCATTACTGTTCCTGATTCACCCGAAAGAGTCGCCACGAGTTGGAATGCTCAAAATGCGATACTTGCTATGCTTGGTGCTGGAGATAAAATTGTTTCCACAACCGATTTAGTCAAAACGATCCCTTTTTTTACCGAGATTGTTCCAGCTATAAAAACAGCTTCAATTTCTAGTAAAGGTAATAATGACACACTGAATATCGAAACATTAATTGTTAGCCAGCCTCAAATCTTTTTTGCAACAGGAAAGCTATCTGATGCACAAATGACGGCACTAGAAAATGCAGGGATCAGTGTTGCATTATTAAAATCAGGTTCAATGGATGCGTTGTTAGAAAGAACGTTGATCACTGGTGAGATTTTAGGCTCAAGTAGTCACCAATTAGCAAAAGATTATTTAGCCTACTTCCAGCGTAATAAAGTGCTTGTAAAAAGCGCAGTAACCGAGATAAGTGCCAATAAACCAATGAAGGTCTATCATGCTTTTGGTTCGCCATTAAGAACATCTGGCGCACCTTCGTTAAATCATGATTGGATAGCGCTTGCAGGCGGTGTCAACGTGGCAGAACATTGGTTTGATAATGTACCAAGCCGAGCTGGTGATGTTTCCTTAGAGCAAGTTATTCATGCCAATCCTGATGTCATTGTCACTATGTATGCAAGAGACACTGAAATCATTAAGAATGCACCTGAATGGCAATCTATCACTGCTGTACGTGAAGGCCGAGTTTACACAAACCCTAAAGGCCTATTTTGGTGGTGCCGTGAAACCACAGAGGAAGCCTTACAATTTTTATGGTTAGCGACTGTTTTATATCCAGAACAAACAAAGCATATTGATATCTCTAAAGAGACTCAACAATTCTATAAAACATTTTTTAATATCATTCTCACCGATCAACAGATCAAACACATTCTTAAACCTCTCAAAGACTAATTGATACCGCCTCTTCATATTCACGATGAAGAGGCAACAATAATCCATCCCAATATGATATTAACTACCATTTTCATAGATAGTCATTTAATGATAGGTACTTAATTTTTGATCTAATAACACATTCTCACCAATGCACACTTTTTGCTTTTATCATATTGGGATCCACTCTTTTCGAATTTATTGGTGTGAAACGCATAAATTATACGTTTAATAGCTTCAGAAATGTTATCAGGAGGTAAAATTGAGGCAGGTAATATAAGAGGTAATTTTATGAATAGCTTATTCTAAACGAGTATTGATTAGCTATTTTTTTCTCATATAAATAAATACGAGAATATATTTCTCCAAGCCTGAAAGGCTCAACTCATTTGCAATACAATTATTCTTTTTTTTGTAAAAATTAAAAATTCTCATTCTCTATAAACGTAAAATGCCCTAATAAGGGCATTGATTTCATATAGAGGCTTTATTTCATTTATTAAGAAAATTCTTATTATTAACTAATTAAAGAGAAAAACTATATATAAGAATTATCTTACTCAATTTAGTTATTCTAAAATGAGTTACTTTCTAATTTAAAAATATTATTAGAAAATAGAAAGAGCCTTGCTATCGAAATGAGCTGGAATATGTTGTTCATTACGCTCAGTTTCTTGAACCATTCCACCAGTTACTTCTTCAAAGAAGCTACCAATATTAACGCCTAGTACTTCAAGCACTCTAACTAAGCAATCAATATCAATACGGTTTACACCACGCTCATAATGGAATAACTGTTGTTCACTAATATCAATCTCTTTCGCTAACTGAAATACAGTATAACCTTGAGATTTTCTTAATGACTTAATTTTCTGTCCAACTGCATAAGCGACTGGATACTTGCTACTCATAATATTGTTCTCGCTTTTCACTTTGATTGATATCTAATTTATAATGGTGTGTTCCTACGCAATAATATATAAAACTATATATTATCCAGGACACCTTTTTGTTTTAATAAAATATTATTCTTAGTAGATAAGAAATATTACAATTCATAACATGACTTATCATATGTAAATAATATACTACGCATTTAAACACTTTCAACTAGTCAAAAAAAGACAGTGTAAGCATGATGATTTACTCACACTAGTAAACAATACCTAGGATAACACTATATATTCTTTATTTTCATACAGTTAAAATATTTTATTTATAAAATTACGCTTTTTTTTTCTTAAACTTTACTCATTAATTAGAATTATCATCTAGTACAAGCTTAATTTAAAGTGTGATTGTTTGAATTGTGTAAAAATAAATCAACTTATGTCAGTCTAATTTATTTAAAATAATAAATTAACCTCATAAAGATAACTATTTTCTTATTTTTATTAAATAGCTTAAGCAATATCAATGAAATCTGATGAGTTTATAAATAAGGCAATATTACACATTGATATCAATCAGTTACATAACTTACATTAATAAATTGATGAAAATCACATTTTAAACATTTGTTAATTAATTTATATAAGCATAAACCCTTACTCTTTCAACTAAATATATTTCAAGACCTACAATTATTTATTACTCTAGAATAAATAAATAATAGATTTAATTACTCATTTTTTTTGAATTTTTATTAATGAATAACTTATTTTAATTTTCAATTAGTTTAAAAATCTTCTTTATGAAATAGAGAAAAAGTAAGTCTTAATATAAATATTTTTGTTTTATCAGTAGGTTATTTGAAGGTTAAGTATATCATCATAAAAACCGTTCTTTTTATGACCACATAATACTATTCTTTCTTTTTCACTCAAATGCGTGCATTTGGCACATTGTAAAAATAGAGTAATCACCATATCTTAAGTTAAATTAACAAGGGAATGAACTGTTAAATATCAACTTTAGCATGATCTAATTTTGTTAAAAAAAATAAAAATTAATCTTTTTACATCCTAAGTAATTACACCTATTCTATATAAGAGTTATTCTTAGGAGAAAATAAACATTAATATTTTTATATAATTTATGTTCCTGCTAAATGCACAATTTTCTCCATTTTTCGTAAAAAATGAAATTAACCACTTCAGGACAAATCAATTACTGATGAAATAAGTACTTTTTGCTTTATATCATTTACTATCCAGCTCATTATGATGTAAAGATTGACAAATATCAAATTTTAAATTTAGTTTATTTAAAATCAAATAGTTACATATAAACCATCACTCTATCACCTCTTCAAAAAAGAAGTAGGAAGAAGATAAAACATCATTATATTTAATCTTTATTCTTATTAGCACTATCCAATGATTTATAAAAAGTAAGAAAAATTAACTATAGAGTCCAGTTTTTATCTTTTAATCTTCTATATTTTTTCTTAAAAAATGAGTGCCACATATTTTTCAATACTGACTTAAAATGTTTTAACATGCTCATTTTATGAGAGATATTGCTCATAGGAAATGAGCAAATAATTTATCACAGTACATCTAAGGTTATTTAATTTTATAAATAAACTGAAAATGCCTATATCCACTCCTAAAAGGAGTAGATCTTTCTTCTTCAATTAGAGTAATTTTTTTAATATTTTTAGATTAAAATTTGAGCTCTACTCAGAAATAAATACATATTTTCTACTGAGCGCTTTCCCTCATCCAAAATGATTGAATTAACAATAGAAGAACATTTTCTTTTTTAAGCAGTTCCATTTAAATGATAAAAACATGAAGGACGTAAAAAACGTAATACAGAAACTGACTTATGAGTCTTCTTCACAACAAGCACAATGCAATAACAAGTTAAAACAGTCTTAGAAGGTGACTACTCTCCGCCGTAAACGGTGAGACTTCCCATTACTCAGACCGCACTGTGGTTATGACGGATTTTATACTGCTCTCCATGGGCTGAAACGACGAGCCTTGCCGCCTGTAGCTCCAAGATACCCTTATGTCGAATATTGATTGCCTTGAAGATAAAGAGATGATGCCAATACAAAGAACTAGGAAAGCATGCCTATAAGGATATGTGGCCATAAGTGAAACAATGAACAACACACAGAGAAAAAGATTAAGGCTCAAAGAATGTGACTAGCGGCAATAACGCAGGTATTAGAAACCAAATAACTATTATTAATTCTTTTAGAAAGATATTAGGGAAGTAAATAAGAAGGCATAACGAAGAGATAAAGAAGTGGTGGGCGGTATTGGGCTCGAACCAACGACCTCCTCCTTGTAAGGGAGATGCTCTACCAACTGAGCTAACCGCCCGCTTTATTATTAAATGGTGGGTCGTGGGCGATTCGAACGCCCGACCAATTGATTAAAAGTCAACTGCTCTACCGACTGAGCTAACGACCCATTTAATAATTTGCGTAAATCTGTAAGTAGCTTTGTGAATGGTGGGTCGTGGGCGATTCGAACGCCCGACCAATTGATTAAAAGTCAACTGCTCTACCGACTGAGCTAACGACCCGTCACAATGTTCACTACTTTATGTTGTATTTTTAGGAATGGTGGGTCGTGGGCGATTCGAACGCCCGACCAATTGATTAAAAGTCAACTGCTCTACCGACTGAGCTAACGACCCATACCTAAATGTGTGATATTGCGCGAAATAACCGAATGAAGTGGTGGGCGGTATTGGGCTCGAACCAACGACCTCCTCCTTGTAAGGGAGATGCTCTACCAACTGAGCTAACCGCCCACTTCATGATGACTAAATTCTCACTACCACGCTTTAATGTAATTGGTGGGCGGTATTGGGCTCGAACCAACGACCTCCTCCTTGTAAGGGAGATGCTCTACCAACTGAGCTAACCGCCCAATTACACTAAATCATACAACTTATCACAACGAAAATAATGGTGGGCGGTATTGGGCTCGAACCAACGACCTCCTCCTTGTAAGGGAGATGCTCTACCAACTGAGCTAACCGCCCGTCGTGATGGGGTGCATTATAGGGATACTGCGCTATGAGTCAACGATTTTTATCAGTTTTTTATCGTGAAAATGATCGTTCGTTTTATTTTTAGTCAAGATGCTTTTTTTAGCACCATAAGTGACACAGCAATTAACCAAAGTAATCCCACGGGTACTCTTCGTCAAACAAAAAATCATCAATTTGAAAATTTTATCTCTGTTAAAAGCTTAATGGCATTGAGGAATTAGCATCCAGTGATAAAATAAGGCAACCATTTCGTTTTTTTGATAATCACGATTACTTATCTATATATAAGTAAGACGTACAAAGGCAATCCCAATGAGTAAAATAAAAACCCGTTTTGCACCAAGTCCTACTGGCTATCTACATGTTGGTGGTGCGCGTACCGCACTTTATTCCTGGTTGTATAGCCGTCACAATAAGGGCGAATTTGTACTGCGTATAGAAGACACCGACTTAGAACGTTCTACACAGCCAGCCATCGATGCAATCATGGACGGTATGAATTGGTTAAATCTGAATTGGGATGAAGGTCCTTATTATCAGACTAAACGCTTCGATCGCTATAACCAAGTGATTGATCAAATGCTATCTGCGGGTACTGCATACCGTTGCTATTGCTCTAAAGAGCGTTTAGAGCAACTGCGCGAAGATCAAATGGCGAAAGGTGAAAAACCTCGTTACGATGGTTGTTGCCGTGGTAGTAACCATAACCACAGTACTGATGAACCTCATGTTGTGCGTTTCTTAAACCCACAAGAAGGCTCTGTCATTTTTGATGACAAAATTCGTGGTCCAATTGAATTTAGTAACCAAGAGCTTGATGATCTGATTATTCGTCGTACTGATGGTTCTCCAACTTATAACTTCTGCGTTGTTATTGATGACTGGGATATGGAAATCACTCACGTTATTCGTGGTGAAGATCATATCAACAACACACCTCGCCAAATCAATATTCTCAAAGCATTAGGTGCACCAGTGCCTGAATATGCTCACGTATCAATGATTTTAGGTGATGATGGTAAAAAGCTCTCTAAACGTTATAACGCGGTCAGCGTAATGCAATATCGTGATGATGGCTATTTACCGGAAGCATTATTAAACTACTTAGTGCGTTTAGGCTGGTCTCACGGCGACCAAGAGATCTTTACTATTGATGAAATGATTGAGCATTTCACTTTAGAAGCTATCAGTAAATCAGCAAGTGCATTTAATACTGATAAACTGCTTTGGTTAAACCATCACTACATCAATACACTGCCAGCAGAGAAAGTTGCTGTTCATTTAGATTGGCATATCAAACAACAAAATATTGATACCAGTAATGGCCCATCATTAGTTGAGCTGATCAAATTACTAGGCGAGCGTTGCAAAACATTAAAAGAGATGGCTGAAAGTTGCCATTACTTCTATGTTGATTTCGAAACATTTGAAGAAACAGCAGCGAAAAAACATTTACGTCCAGTTGCTCGTCAACCATTAGAAGTCGTTCGCGATAAATTATCAGCAATTACAGAGTGGACAGCTGAGAATGTTCACCAAGCAATTCAAGATACTGCTGATGAATTAGAAGTGGGTATGGGTAAAGTAGGTATGCCATTACGTGTTGCTGTAACAGGTGCGGGTCAATCTCCTGGCTTAGATGTTACCGTGCACGCTATTGGTAAAACTCGTAGCGTTGCACGAATTAATAAAGCACTAGACTTTATTACTGAAAGAGAAAACCAAGCTTAATTTACTCGTTAATCTTGCTTATTAAAAAAGATACATTCCTAAAATCGGGAATGTATCTTTTTTTTGTACTCTTTTTCAGCAATCAATAAATAATGTGAGATTAACTGATTGACAGTATTGTGCTTGTTGCCTATTATCAAGCCCGTTCCAGTATGTTGGGGCTATAGCTCAGTTGGGAGAGCGCTTGCATGGCATGCAAGAGGTCAGCGGTTCGATCCCGCTTAGCTCCACCAATATACTTCTAGAACAATCCAATATATGGGGTTATAGCTCAGTTGGGAGAGCGCTTGCATGGCATGCAAGAGGTCAACGGTTCGATCCCGTTTAGCTCCACCAGAATTTTAAGATCCTGAAGAGAAATCTTCGGGATTTTTTGTTTTCTACTCCCCTTTATTTACTTCTATTGCGCAGTGTACCCCCCATCAATGGCATAAAATGCCCCTGTCGAGAAACTGCTCTCATCTGAAAGTAAAAATGCGACCGTTTTAGCGACTTCTTCTCTGGTTGCCATTCGTTTCATTGGATGTGTATTCGCCATCCATTCACGTACTTCATCAGGTAGCATTTGCATTCTTGGTGTATCGACATAACCAGGTCCAATTGCATTGATCCTTATTCCTTTGTCTGCAAACTCAAGAGCAGCTGAACGTGTGATCCCTAATACGGCATGTTTAGCTGCTGTATAGGCTGAAATACCCGCAATCCCTACAATGCCATTAGATGAAGAAAGATTCACAATACTTCCTCCCCCACTTTTTAATATCGCGGGGATGCCATATTTCAAGCCATAAAATACGCCATTGATGTCTGTATCAATGACTGATTTCCAATCTTCAATCACATAATCGACAATAGATGTATTATGAGGCCCCGTGATCCCTGCATTATTAACTAA
Source organism: Proteus sp. ZN5 (assembly GCF_011046025.1). GTDB lineage: Bacteria > Pseudomonadota > Gammaproteobacteria > Enterobacterales > Enterobacteriaceae > Proteus. The sequence goes on along the minus strand of NZ_CP047639.1, from coordinate 2,073,262 downwards.
ACCATGTAATGCTCCAGCTTGAGCGATAACAGTTTCAACCATTTTTTCAACTTGAGAAAATGAGGTCATATCCGCCTGCAAAGCGATCACTTTTTTACCCGTTCTATCAATAGAACGTGCTGTTTTTGTTATTTCCTCTAAATGCCGGCCAGTAATGAAAACCGTTGCACCACGTTGAAACAGCAATTGTGCAATACCCTCACCGACACCTGTACTTGCCCCTGTGACTAAAATCACTTTATCTTTAAAATAGTTCATCATTTCGACTTCACCTCTTATCAACTGTGTCACGTTTTATCAGACAGTTATAAAATAATTAACCAAAGTTAACTATATGCCATCTTATTTGATTAACTTTAGTTAATCAATATAAAGTTTATTCTCAATGAATGACCTGATAATATTAACTTTAGTTAACATAATTTATGAGATAGCGTATTTATGGAGAAGTGTGAATTAGAAAATGCATTGTCATTATTACAATGCACATTAGTCGCGCAACGAACTCGTTATACCCCAGAACAAGTCACTTGGAGTCAATATGATATTTTAGAATTATTGCGCTTACGGGGTGACTTAACCCCTTCTCAATTAAGTGATTCATTGGCGATTTCAAGACAAAACTTATCAAAATTTATGCGGGGATTAAAATCCTTAGGATTTATTGCACAGTATCGTTCTGAAAAAGACAAGCGTGAGCTTATTACTCATTTAACTGATGATGGTCACGCTTTTTTGGCAAGAGCGGCATTAGGTCGAAAACAAAATGCAGAGAAAATAAGTGAATGCTTAACACTCGGAGAGCAAACATTATTTATTGAATTAAGTCAGAAAATCATTAATGCGTTAACACCTGAAAAATCAACTATGGGTAATGATTAACATCACCGCTTTAATGGTTTTAATAACCCTTCTAAACCTTCAATTTTAATTGCTAGGGTCATCTCCATGAGTTGACCAAGCTTACCTTCAGGAAACTCGCCTTTCTTTGCAAACCACAATAGGTACTCTTCTGGTAAATCAACCAGCATACGTCCTTTGTACTTGCCAAATGGCATTTGTGTGTTTGCTATATCGATAAGGTGCTGTTTCTCTAACATGTTCTTTACCACGTTGTCATTGAAGGGATAAAACCGATTATAGGGTAATTTAAAGATAAAAAAAGCAGTACCCGGAGGTACTGCTTGATTTTCTGTTACTTGATTAACAAGTAACTCTGTTTACATTATTATTTTATTCACATGCTATCTGTTTTATCTTCAGAGATTAAACAAACAGACCTGCGATAGCTGCTGATAAGAAGCTAACTAATGTAGAACCGAATAGTAATTTCAGACCGAAACGAGAAACAACGTTACCTTGTACTTCGTTTAGACCTTTAATCGCACCTGCAACAATCCCGATTGAAGAGAAGTTAGCAAATGAAACTAAGAATACAGATAAGATACCTACAGAGCGTGGTGAAATTTCCGCAGCGATATCTTGTAAGCTACCCATTGCAACGAATTCGTTAGACACTAATTTAGTTGCCATAACACTACCAACACGTAATGCATCTTGCTCTGGTACACCAATTACCCATGCTAATGGATAGAATACGTAACCTAAGCAATCTTGGAAGCTAATACCGAAAATCATGCTGAAAATCGCATTCACAGCAGCGATTAATGCAATGAAACCAATCAGCATTGCCGCAACGATTAATGCAACTTTGAAACCTGCTAAGATGTATTCACCTAACATTTCAAAGAAGCTTTGACCTTCATGCAGATTACCCATTTGGATCTCTTCTTCATTTTCAACAGAGTATGGGTTAATCACAGAAAGGACGATAAAGGTACTGAACATATTCAGTACTAGAGCAGCAACAACGTATTTTGGATCTAACATTGTCATGTATGCACCAACAATCGACATTGATACTGTCGACATTGCTGTTGCAGCCATGGTGTACATACGACGCTGAGACATTTTGCCTAAAACATCTTTATAGGCAATAAAGTTCTCTGATTGACCAAGAACCAGTGAGCTCACTGCGTTGAATGATTCCAGTTTCCCCATACCGTTCACTTTAGAAAGCACAGTACCGATAATGCGGATCACGAAAGGTAATACTTTGATATGTTGAAGAATACCAATTAATGCAGAAATAAAGATAATCGGACATAAAACATTCAGGAAGAAGAATGCTAAACCACCTTTCATCATGCCACCGAATACGAATTCAGTACCTTGTGCAGCATAACCTAATAAGTGATCAAATAATCCAGCGAAGCCACGAACAAAGCCTTCACCAACATCAGAGTTAAGGAAGAACCATGCTAATGCGATTTCAATAACTAATAACTGCACGATATAACGCAGACGGATCCCTTTGCGGTTGTTACTCGCAACGAATGCTAATGCGCCAATAACGGCGAGTGCTAAAACGAAGTGAATGATAGAGGACATGCATGCTCCAAAAATAAAAATAAATCTTGTAGAGCATTTTATGTAACGCGTAACATTAGGATGTGACTATTGTCACAATCTCATGAAACCGCATACACACTATTTATTAAATAAGATAAGTTGATCACACTTTGGAAGTTACTTAAGAAACATTAAATGTAAATTTAGTTTAAGTAAAAATGCTACTGAGAAAGTTCTCCCAGTAGCATTTATTAAATAGTAGAATGATTATTTCGATTGATCAAGTAATCGTATCATTTCATCTTCATCGATAACGGTTATCCCTAATTCATTAGCTTTCACTAACTTAGAGCCTGCCGCTTCACCGGCAATTACCATGTCGGTTTTTTTAGAAACACTTCCGCTCACTTTTGCACCTAATGCAACTAATCTGTCTTTTGCTTCATCACGCGTTAACTGTGAAAGTGACCCAGTTAACACAACGGTTTTACCCGCAAAAGGATTATCACCCGCTTCATGAGTCACAATAACAGGCGCTTGCCATGTAATACCGGCATCATTGATCAATTGATCAATAACCGTTCTATTGTGTTCTTCTTGGAAGAAATTAACGACATGCTTAGCCACAACATCGCCCACATCAGGAACGGATTTTAGTGCTTCAACATCTGCATTTCGTAATGCATCAAGTGTTGAGAAATGTGTTGTTAATCCACTGGCGGTTGCTTCACCCACTTCTCGAATACCCAGTGCATAAATGAAACGTGCAAATGTCGTTGATTTAGCCTTATCTAAAGCCGTGATCAATTTTTTAGCTGATTTTTCGCCCATTCGCTCTAAACCAGACAGGATTTTTTCATCTAAACGGAAGAGGTCAGCAGGTGTTTTGACATATTCTTTCTCAACCAACTGGTCGATAATTTTATCGCCCATTCCATCCACATCCATAGCACGACGTGAAACAAAATGTTTAAGCGCTTCTTTACGTTGTGCTCCACAAATTAAGCCACCAGTGCATCGAGCAACAGCTTCACCTTCAATGCGTTCAACATCAGAATCACAAATAGGACAATGTGTTGGAAAGATAATTTCTTGAGCATCATCAGGTCGTTTTTCTTCAATCACACTGACAACCTGAGGAATAACATCACCTGCTCGACGAATGACCACGGTATCGCCAATACGTATTCCTAGGCGTTCAATTTCATCAGCATTGTGTAACGTTGCATTACTCACAACAACACCTGCAACTTGAACAGGCTCTAAGCGTGCAACCGGTGTAATAGCACCTGTACGGCCTACTTGGAATTCAACATCTTTGATAATCGTCATTTGCTCTTGAGCTTGGAATTTATAAGCAATAGCCCAACGCGGCGCTCTTGATACAAAACCCAGCTCTTCTTGCAGTGCAATATCATCAACTTTGATAACAACACCATCAATATCAAAACCTAAATTAGGGCGAATTTCTTCTACATGGCGATAAAAATCAAGGACTGCTTTGCTACCTGTGCAAAGTTTTACCGCATCACTGACGGGTAATCCCCATTTTTTAAATTGTTGTAGGCGCTCATAGTGGCTTGTTGGTAATTCACCGCCTTCGAGTACACCAACACCATAACAGAAAAAGGTTAATGGACGTTTTGCTGTAATACGAGGATCAAGCTGTCTTAATGAACCAGCTGCGGCATTACGAGGGTTAGCAAAAACTTTTCCACCAGTACGTCGCGCTTCCTCGTTTAAATACTCAAAGCCTTTTTCATTCATAAAAACTTCGCCACGAATTTCAATGCGAGCAGGAATATCTTCGCCATATAAACGCAGTGGAATGGCTTTAATTGTTCTCACATTCTCTGTGATATTTTCCCCTGTCGTACCATCACCACGCGTTGCAGCTTGTACTAATACTCCATTTTCATAAAGTAAACTAACCGCTAATCCATCTAATTTTAATTCGCAGCAGAAAGTGATCTCTTCACTATTTTTTAAACGATCACGTAAACGCTTATCAAAAGCCAGATAACTTGTTTCATCAAAAGCATTATCTAAAGAGAGCATTGGAATTTCATGTCTCACTTGCTCAAATGCTGTCAAAGGTAAGGCACCAACTCGCTGTGTTGGCGAATCAGAGGCAATTAATTCAGGGTGTTCAGCTTCTAATGCTTTTAGCTCATTCATTAAGCGATCGTATTCAGCATCAGGTATTTCAGGCGCATCCATGACATGATAGAGATATTCATGGTGACGTAGAGTAACGCGAAGTTTATCAATTTTTTGTTGAGTGTTTTTATTCATGATTATCACCAAAGAAGAAAAACCCCCGCAAGCGGGGGCTTTTTACAGACAAAAGCTATTGATTTAAATCCAGCGTCCTGCGGATCCTAGATTTATAAATCTCAATTTTTTGTGGCGTTAAGAGTTTACGTTCATCATCCAGCACAACACCACCTACATCAGATGCGATACGTTGCGCCGTAAGTAACATCAATTTAAAGTTTTGGTTAGCATCACCATAAGATGGCACCATCATAAACATTGATACACCTGGTGTCGTTAATTCAGCCATAGTATCAATATTAAATGTCCCCGGTTTCACCATATTCGCTAAACTAAACAAAACAGGTCCATTCGCTGTTGGATTGAGATGACGATGGAAAATATTCATTTCACCAAACTGGAATCCAGCTTGAATGATACTTTGCATCAATGCTTCACCATCTAGCATTTGACCATGATGTGCACTTACATTTAGAACAATAACCAGCTCTTTCTCTGCTTCTGTTGCTTGCGGAGCAGATTCAGCTTTCGGCTCTTCAACCGGAGCATGATGCGAAGCCTCAGTTTCAACAGGAGTCACATGAGCCGTTGTCTCTGAAGTTGACGGCTCAAAACTCGCAGATGGGCTTACTGTATTAACGTGTGATTTTATTTCACCCGCAACATTAACCACTGATGCTTGTTTTGGCTCATCCCTAACAATGGGTACAGGCTCTTTTTCAATAACATCAAAAACACCAAGGCTAGGCTCTTGCTGTAATGAAGTATCGTGAGAGTTCCCTTTAGTTTGGGTTTCAGACATTAATGGATCTCTATCTACCACTGAAATTTCGGGTTCATGTTGAGGCTCCGATTTTATCGGCGGCTCACTCTCCCGCTTTTCAGTAGAGGATAAAGTTGATGTCTGATGACTAGCCTCAGCATATTGTGGTTCGTCATCGTTCTCATCTGACTGATAATTCTGTTTCTGACGTTTTACTGGGCGATTACGAAAAAGCTTAGAACGCTCTTTTCGACCAATCCATAAGCCGTGTAATAACAAAGCTATGATTAAAATCGCACCAACAACGATTAATATCAGACGCAAATTTTGCTGCATCATTTCTATCTCTGTTGTCTTGAGGTTTAATAGCCACGTTGGCAAATATTACTTTTTACTAAGAGTATTTGCCAATGCTCATAAGTGCAAGCCAATACTTAATTTTCTTGTCACAAAGATACACGCATCAATCTCTTATGCACGTTTTTTAGACAATTCATGACTAGTAAGGCTGATTATCTCCCTATATGATACTAGCTTGCCCTCATTGGAGAGAATAGGAAGTATGACAAATTTGACAGAAACGAATAAAAATTTAAATGGATTTCATTATTTTGCTCTTGGTTGGCGTTTAATTACACGCAAAGGGCTAAAACGTTTTGTTATCTTACCCCTACTTGCCAATATTATTATTCTCGGGAGCGCCTTTTGGTGGTTATATGGTCAAATTGGTGGCATGGTCAATTGGATGATGGAAAAAGTTCCGGATTGGTTACAGTGGTTAAGTTATTTAATCTGGCCATTATCCGTTATTTTTATTTTATTGGTGTTTACTTATTTCTTTAGTACTTTAGCCAATATTATTGCTTCTCCGTTTAATGGATTGTTGGCTGAAAAATTAGAAGGTCAAATAACCGGCATTGCACCACCAGATACAGGCGTTGCAGGTATATTGAAGGATGTTCCACGTATTTTAAAGCGTGAGCTAACTAAAATAGCCTATTATTTGCCTCGAGCTATTATCTTGTTATTGCTCTATTTTATTCCTGCTATCGGACAAACTGTTGCCCCTGTTTTATGGTTTGCTTTTGGTGCTTGGATGATGGCAATTCAATATAATGACTTCCCATTTGATAACCATAAAATTTCATTTGCAACGATGAAATCTTCGCTGAAACAAGACAAATGGAATAATCTTCAATTTGGTATGGTTATTAATATTTTTACTATGATCCCTATTTTAAATTTAGTCATCATGCCAGTTGCCATTTGTGGTGCAACCGCAATGTGGTGCGATCGTTATCGTAAACAACATGTGCAAGATGGGCAGTGGTAAACTTAATTTAGTCACTTATCAATAAATGTGAAAAACCCCGTTTTATTAAGACGGGGTTTTATTTTATGATTTTTCTAAAACGTGATTAAGTTTTATTTATTATTAACCAGATTACTCAATTAATGAACGAATATAGTCTTTCGTTTCTTCCCTATCCATTGGTTCACGCTCATTAATACCCATTTCAAAAATATTTAATGCACCATCTAATTTTTCGATAATTTCTTCATCATCTCGAATACAGAAAATATAAGCATTTTCAAACGGTGTGAGATCCACTAACCGTAACCCTTTTTCTGTCAAAAAGTGGTTGATATATTCCAAATAAGGTAATTCATAAGGCAACATATAAGGATCTACGCTTACCTCATCCCAATCAATACTTTCCACTTGAGATAAAATCAACGCACTCGGTGATTCAGGCAAAGAGATCTGCTCTAACGATTTTAAATCAGGAATATCACCAAAATATTCGGTCCACTCCACATAGTCCATTAATCCTTGAGCTGAGAGTGATTCATATAACCAATTAAGGACATCTTCTTGAGCATCAGACTCGGGTAAATTTTCACGCAAAGCTTGCGCGTCTAATTCAGGCACAGCGAGTTCAAGTGCGCTAATCAACTCTTCAATGGTTTCCATTATGACCCCTGTATTTGCAATAAACGTAGTTAAAAATAGATTATCAGCCATCAATATACTGTACATCTCTTGATTTATTAATTTGTGAATCGTCTCACTGACTCTTGATTAGAACCTTTTGGAATAAAAAGATGAAAAAGTTATAAGTATATTCATAAAGCTTATTTCCATCTTTAGCTTGATGGCGTATGGTAATTTCATCTGACCTTATAAAAATCATGTACCGAGGATAAAAATGAGCAAGATTTTCGAAGACAACTCGCAAACTATTGGACACACTCCCTTAATTCGCTTAAAGCATTTCGGAAATGGTAACATTCTGGCTAAAGTGGAATCTCGTAACCCAAGCTTCAGTGTAAAATGCCGTATCGGTGCCAACATGATTTGGGATGCAGAAAAGAAAGGTATTCTTAAAGAAGGCGTTGAGCTTGTAGAGCCTACTAGTGGTAATACTGGGATTGCTCTTGCTTATGTTGCAGCGGCTCGTGGCTACAAATTAACACTGACCATGCCTGATACCATGAGTGTAGAACGTCGTAAATTACTCAAAGCATTGGGTGCTAATTTAGTGCTAACTGAAGGCGCTAAAGGCATGAAAGGTGCTATTGATAAAGCCAATGAAATTCGCGATAGCGATCCGAAACGTTACCTTTTACTACAACAATTTAGCAACCCAGCTAACCCTGAAATCCATGAAAAAACCACAGGCCCAGAGATCTGGAATGATACAGATGGTGAAGTAGCTGCTGTTATTGCTGGCGTCGGTACGGGTGGTACAATTACGGGTATTGGCCGCTATTTGAAAAAGACCCAAGGTAAAGCGGTAACAATGGTTGCGGTTGAACCTACAGGCTCCCCTGTTATTACACAAGCCTTAGCAGGTGAAGAAATTAAACCAGGTCCACATAAAATCCAAGGTATTGGTGCAGGTTTTATTCCTGAAAACCTAGATTTATCGTTACTGGATCGTGTTATTCAAATCACTAACGAAGAAGCCTTTGATACTGCTCGTGAACTAATGACTAAAGAAGGTATTCTTGCAGGTATTTCTTCTGGTGCAGCGATTGCGGCAGCAGTAAAACTCGCAAAAGAACCAGAATTTGCAAACAAAGAAATCGTGGTTATTTTACCTTCATCAGGTGAGCGTTATTTAAGCACCCCACTTTTTGCTGACATTTCTGACAGCTAAATCGCATCATCTCAATTGTAAAATATTTATTAAAAAAGCACCTAAATGGTGCTTTTTTTGTGGTAGAGATCAAAGTTTGTCATCCAGACAGGTGATTTATTTCTTCGAGTTTAGTATTTAATCAATTAATTATTTCGAAGGTCGAAATTAATCAGAAAATAACCGAGATGACAAAAACGAACTCTTTTATCTTTCTGAACACTATTTTTATCAGATGACGCTTTACGACTTAATATTATCTGATATTGCTACGCAAAGCAGGACAAATTCATCTACACTTACTAAGTCCTGACTTAATGTGAACAATTGAGTTATAAAAGGAAAAAATCCTATGTACCAGCAAGAAGTTACTATTACAGCACCAAACGGCTTACATACTCGTCCTGCGGCACAATTTGTAAAAGAAGCCAAAACATTCTCTTCTGATATCACGCTTATCTCTAGCGGTAAATCTGCCAGCGCTAAGAGCCTTTTCAAATTACAAACTTTAGGCTTAACCCAAGGTACTGTAGTGACTATCTCTGCTGAAGGCGAAGATGAAAAACAAGCTGTTGAAGCGTTAGTAAAATTAATGGCGGAATTAGAGTAATTCGCGATTAAGCTTTAACACCTTACTTATTCCCCTGAAACCATTCAGGGGAGTTAATCCCAATGATGATTTTAAAACAACAGTATTTTGCAATCCTATTCTTTTAAGATTATCACCAGCAAGTCGTAGGATAAATTATGATTTCAGGAATTTTAGCATCACCCGGTATCGCATTTGGTCAAACCCTTCTCCTCAAAGAAGAACCTATCATCATTAGCCAACGTAAGATCCAAAGTGATGAGATTGAGAATCAAATCGAACGCTTTAAAGACGGTCGTAACAAATCTGCACAACAACTAGAAATCATTAAAGAGCGTGCAGAAAAGAACCTTGGTGCGGATAAAGCCGAAATCTTTGAAGGCCATATCATGCTGCTAGAAGATGAAGAGTTAGAACAAGAAATTGTTACTCTCATCAAAAGTGACAAAAAAACCGCTGAAGCTGCAGTTCAATCTGTTATTGAAGATCAAGCAACTGCATTAGAAGCACTAGACGATGAATACCTAAAAGAACGTGCAGCTGACGTTCGCGATATTGGTAAACGCTTAATGCGCAATATCTTAGAGATGCCAATTATCGATTTAAGCGCTATCTCAGAAAAAGTGATTTTAGTTGCAACTGACCTTACCCCTTCTGAAACGGCACAATTAAGCTTAGACAACGTATTAGGTTTTATCACTGACTTAGGTGGTAGAACATCTCACACTTCGATCATGGCTCGTTCATTAGAAATTCCAGCGATTGTGGGAACATCTAATGCGACACAAACCATTAAAAAAGACGATTATCTCGTTCTTGATGCGATTAATAACAAAATCATTATTAATCCATCAGATGAGGAACTCGAGACATTAAAAGCTATCAAAGAAGAGTACCTGCACGAAAAAGAAGAATTAGCAAAACTCAAAGACTTACCTGCTATTACACTTGATGGGCATCAAGTCGAAGTTTGCGCTAATATTGGTACAGTTCGAGATGTTGCTGGTGCTGAACGTAATGGTGCTGAAGGGGTTGGTCTGTATCGTACCGAATTCTTATTTATGGATAGAGACTCTTTACCAACAGAAGATGAGCAATTCCAAGCCTATAAAGCGGTAGCTGAAGCTGTAGGAAGTCCTGCGGTCATTATTCGTACTATGGATATTGGCGGTGATAAAGACTTACCTTACATGAACCTACCAAAAGAAGAGAACCCATTCTTAGGCTGGCGTGCAATTCGTATTTGTCTTGACCGTAAAGAGATCCTTCATTCGCAATTACGTGCTATCTTAAGAGCATCTGCTTTTGGTAAACTACGCATTATGTTTCCAATGATTATCTCTGTTGAAGAGATCCGTGCATTGAAAGCAGAACTTGAAATACTGAAAAGCCAGCTTCGTGAAGAAAAGAAAGCTTTTGATGAATCTATTGAAGTCGGCGTGATGGTAGAAACCCCAGCCGCAGCAGTAATGGCTCGTCATATGGCAAAAGAAGTTGACTTTTTTAGTATTGGGACTAACGATCTAACACAATATACTCTGGCTGTAGACCGTGGAAATGAGCTGATATCTCATCTATATAATCCAATGTCACCTGCAGTACTCAACCTGATAAAACAGGTGATTGATGCATCACATGCTGAAGGTAAATGGACTGGAATGTGTGGTGAACTTGCTGGAGATGAACGAGCAACATTGCTCCTTCTCGGCATGGGATTAGATGAGTTTAGTATGAGTGCTATTTCAATTCCTCGCATCAAAAAAGTGATCCGTAATGCGAATTACGATGATGCAAGAGCACTAGCAGAGCAAGCACTTGCTCAGCCAACTGCAAAAGAATTGATGGACTTAGTAGAAACTTTTACTAAAGAAAAGACACTGTGCTAATCACATTAGCCAGAGCCCGGTCCCAACTACAATAATTAGGAGAAGATTCATGGGTCTGTTTGATAAATTAAAATCACTGGTTTCAGAGGAAAAGAAAGGCAGTGGCACGATTGATATTGTTGCACCACTTTCTGGTGAAATCGTCAATATCGAAGATGTTCCTGATGTTGTTTTCGCTGAAAAAATCGTAGGTGACGGTATTGCTATCAAACCTGCTGGTAATAAAATTGTTGCGCCAGTCGATGGTACTATCGGTAAAATTTTCGAGACTAACCATGCTTTCTCTATTGAGTCTGACAACGGTATCGAGTTATTTGTCCACTTCGGTATCGACACTGTTGAACTGAAAGGTGAAGGGTTTAAGCGTATCGCTGAAGAAGGTCAGCAAGTAAAAGTCGGTGATACTATTTTAGAATTTGACTTGGCTGTATTAGAAGAAAAAGCAAAATCAGTTTTAACGCCAGTTGTTATCTCTAATATGGATGAAATCCAAGGTTTAACCAAAATGACAGGCCCAGTTACTGTTGGTGAAACCGTTATTATTCAGATTAAAAAATAATCTTCTATAATATTCTCTATTAAAACCGCCACCCATATGTGGCGGTTTTTTTATATTCAAAACCAAAAACCCAAAGACCAAAGACCAAAGACCAAAAATACTCTAACTCATTCAACAACGCTACACCTTGAAGTATGACGAGTAACGCTACAGTTTGAATTATGACGAGTAAACGCCTGTAGACAAATAACGATCACCCCTATCACAAACAATCGCAACAATCACCGCACCAGGGTTCTCTCTTGCAACGCGCAGAGCACCAGCAACAGCTCCTCCAGAGCTTACTCCACAGAAGATACCCTCTTGTTTGGCTAAAAGGCGCATCGTTGATTCTGCTTCGGTTTGTGACATATCTATCACACTATCCACCAGCTCTTTTTTAAAGATGCCCGGCAAATAAGCCGGTGACCAACGACGAATACCTGGGATCTGACTTTTTTCCTCAGGCTGAAGACCAATAATTTGCACGCTGTCAGATTGTGTTTTTAAATAACTACCCACACCGGTGATCGTCCCCGTTGTTCCCATACTCGAAACAAAATGCGTAATACGACCTTGTGTTTGTTGCCAAATTTCAGGGCCAGTGGAAATAAAATGGGCTCTTGGGTTATCAGGGTTATTAAATTGGTCTAATACCTTACCTTCACCTCGTTGTTCCATCTGTTGTGCAAGATCTCGCGCACCTTCCATACCGACTTCACGACTCACTAAAATCAGCTCTGCGCCATAAGCTTGCATTGATGCTTGACGCTCTTTACTCATATTTTCAGGCATTAACAGCTTTAAACGGTAACCTTTTACCGCTGCAATCATCGCCAAGGCAATACCTGTATTACCACTGGTTGCTTCAATCAACGTATCACCCGGTTTTATTTCACCGCGTAATTCTGCTTGTTCAATCATCGATAATGCAGCTCTGTCTTTTACTGAACCTGCGGGATTATTGCCTTCAAGCTTAACCCAGATTTCAGCGTCCACCTCTTGTGTAAGTCGTTGTAGTTTTACTAATGGTGTATTACCAATAAATTGTTCTAACCCTGCCACAATAAGTTCCTGCTCATTTGTTTGTCTGTATTAATGAAGAAATCACATTTAACTTATTAACGCAATAATATTAACGTAATTCGACAAGCCTCTTTGTTTTCATAGAAACTAAAACACCCATGCCAAAAATAAGCATGGGTGAAAAATCGTGAAATAAAACGATAGATTAATAATAAAATTAAGCGGTATAAGCTAACGACACCGTATTTAAGGGAGTATCTTCCGTATATAAACGGGCTTGAGCACCTCCCATATAATAAGTATTTCCTTTTGTTGGCACCGAAGAAATATCATTCCAAACTGCGGTAATCGGTGTTTCACTCCATCCTAATGGCTGTAAAATCAACTGCCAATAATGCCCTTTTGGTGACACCTCAATAACCTTAACAGGCAATCGGCAAACACTATTGGCATGTACACTTAATGCGATTTCCCAAGGACGCAAAAATACATCTACCGAACCTTGATAAAGCGGTGTCACTGATAATGGCAAGTGATATCCGCCAATCTGTAATTGAGCGCCATTAATTTCGCCTTGCAGATGATTCACATCACCTAAAAACTCTAAGACAAAACGACTTTTTGGTGATTGCCATACTTCTTGTGGTGTTCCTACTTGCTCTATTTTACCATTTCCCATAATCACAATACGATCAGCCACTTCCATCGCTTCTTGTTGATCATGAGTGACAAAGACACTGGTGAATTTAAGCTCTTCGTGCAACTCACGTAACCAGCGACGTAATTCAGTCCTTACTTTGGCATCTAAAGCACCAAAAGGCTCATCGAGTAATAAAATTTGAGGTTCAACAGCCAAAGCTCTTGCTAAAGCGACACGCTGCTTTTGCCCACCAGATAATTGTGCTGGATAACGTTGCGCTAAATGAGGTAATTGGATCATCTCTAGCAACTGTTGCACTTTTTTATGGATAGCTTCCTTGTTAGGACGCTCTCGTCGAGGCAATACCGTTAGACCAAAAGCGATATTCTCAAAAACAGTCATATGGCGAAACAATGCATAGTGCTGAAAAACAAAACCGACTTTGCGATCTCTAGCATGTAATCGGCTAACATCCTGCCCTTCAAAACGAATACTTCCTTGGGTTTGATGTTCAAGCCCTGCAATAATACGTAAAAGTGTTGTTTTGCCTGATCCGGATGGCCCTAACAACGCCACCATTTCACCTGAAGCTACATCAAGGGTGACATCATGTAACACTTCAGTGCGATCAAAATATTTTGTGACACTATTAATTTCAATACTCATATTTTGCCTCTACTTTGTGTAAATAATGATGTCATTGCTGACGCGCTAAATGCCATTGCAATGCACTTTTAAACATTAAGGTGAAAATTGCCATCATCGCGAGTAATGCAGCCGCAGTAAATGCACCAACAGTATTATAATCTTGGTGCAATAATTCGACTTGTAACGGTAGTGAATAGGTTTCTCCACGAATAGCACCCGACACCACAGAAACCGCACCAAATTCACCAATGGCTCTGGCGTTGGTTAATACCACGCCATATAACAATGCCCAGCGAATATTTGGTAACGTCACTCGCCAAAACATCTTCCAACCACTCGCCCCTAATAACACGGCGGCTTCATCTTCTTGACTGCCTTGGCTCATCATCACGGGCACCAGCTCTCTCACTACAAAAGGACAAGTGACAAACACCGTAACTAATACCATTCCCGGCCATGAGAACATCAGTTGGATATCATACTGAGATAACCACTGCCCTGCCCATCCATTGCTACCGTAAAAAAGCAGATAAAGTAGCCCAGCAACTACTGGAGACACTGCAAATGGAATATCAATCAATGTCATTAACAGTTGGCGTCCTGGAAAACGAAAACGTGTGACAAGCCATGCCATACTGACACCAAACAACATATTGACAGGTACAGTGATTAACGCGATGAGTACGGTTAACCAGACAGCATGCAACATATCGCTGTCTAATAAGTTCTCAGTAAATATTTCAACGCCTTTTGAAAACGCGGTCATAAAGATCCACGCAATAGGCACAACTAAAAATAAAATGGATAACACAACGCCTGTAAGGATTAATCCCCACTTCACCCAATCTATTTGGCGACGATAAACAGAGCGTTGTTGCATAATATCTGACATCAATGCCCCCTCAACCGTTGTCCAAATCGGCTCTGCAATCCATTAATTGAAAACAGTAAGACTAATGAAACAAGTAAAATCACAGAAGCAACCGCACTTGCCGCAGGATAATCAAATTCTTGTAATCGAATAAAAATCATCAAGGAAACAACTTCGGTTTGCCATGCAATATTGCCAGCAATAAAAATCACAGCACCAAACTCACCAAGACTACGCGTAAAAGAGAGCGCTGTTCCCGCGATTAGTGCTGGTGATAACTCAGGTAATACAACCTTACGAAATGTTTGCCAACGACTTGCCCCTAGCGTTTCAGCCGCTTCTTCATACTCAGGACCTAATTCTTCAAGCACTGGCTGAACGGTTCTTACAACAAAAGGTAAACTGGTAAAAGCCATCGCAACAGCTATCCCAATCCATGTATTAATAACTTTGATATCAAATTTATCCAATACAAAACCGTACCAGCCTTGTGTTGAAAAAAGCGTCGCAAGCGTGAGGCCAGCAACAGCCGTAGGCAAAGCAAAAGGTAAATCCATTAAACCATCAAGCAGTTGTCTACCCGGAAAACGGTAACGAGTAATGATCCACGCAAGCAACATACCGAAAACTGCATTAAAAATACTGGCAACGCCTGCTGCGAGTAATGTGACTTTATAGGCAGCCACAATTTGGGGATGCGTTATCACCGCCCAATACTGAGACCAACTCATATCAGAAAGTTGTACAACCAGCGCACTCATTGGTAACAGTAAGATCAAGCAGGTGTAAAATAGTGTTCCACCTAAACTTAATCCAAATCCTGGTAATACCCGTTTGCTGGCTGTAGTAAACATTATTGACGTCCTTGCGCTAACAACTTATCAAGCATGCCATCTGTCGTGAAATGTGTTTTCATCACGTTATTCCAGTCACCAAATACCTCTTCAATCGTAAATAATGATGTTGCTGGGAACTGTGCGGATTTTTGCGCCATAACCGCTTTATCATTTACGCGATAATTAAATTGCGTGATGATCTCTTGTGCTCTAGGGCTGTATAAATAATTTAGATAGGCTTTTGCCAGAGCTTCAGTGTCATTACGTTGAATATTTTTATCAATCCAAGCGACAGGAAACTCAGCTAAAATATCAACAGGTGGCACAATAACTTGATATTCATCTTCGCCATATTGTTGACGAATATTATTAACTTCCGATTCAAAACTGATCAGAACATCCCCAAGTCCTCGTTCGATAAACGAGGTAGTGGCACCACGTCCTCCTGTATCAAATACCTCAACATTCTTGAGGAATTTCTTCATCGCTTCCTGTGTCTTCTCATCATTACCATAAGCTTTTTCGAAAGCACCCCACGCCGCTAAATAAGTGTAGCGACCATTGCCAGAGGTTTTAGGATTAGGGAAAACCACTTTGATATCTTCACGTGTTAAATCTTCCCATGAAGTAATGTTCTTTGGATTTCCTTTGCGTACTAAATACGCCATAGTGGAATAATAAGGTGAGCTATTATTAGGAAGACGTTGTTGCCAATCAGCAGGAATTAATTTGCCTTTATCATGCAAAATTTGTACATCTGTAACTTGGTTATAGGTCACTACATCTGCGGGTAGACCTTGTAATATTGCAAGTGCCTGCTTCGATGAGCCTGCATGTGATTGTTTGATGGTGACCTTATCATCAGGATATTGAGCATCCCATTGCGTTTTAAAATCACTATTTAGCTGTGTGAATAACTCTCTTGCAATATCGTAAGAGCTATTAAGTAATTGAGCAGCCCCAGCATAACTACTAACAACCAAAGACAATGCTGCGGTTGCTTGTAATGCAAAGGTTCTAATTGTGTTTTTCTTCATCAAGAGTACCCATCATTGTAAGTTTTGTTCTAATGGTTACTCTATCGACTTTATTTATAACAGTGTAGTTAGCTTTTGTTATTTGATATAACTATAAGCTATTAAAACTGAATAAAACTCAGGCTAATTAATTAAATTTGCATCGATTGTTATTAACGTGAAAAAAATTCAGACAAAAATGCCTGCATTTAAAGCAGGCATTTCATTAATAAAAACCTATTTAGCACGAGATAATGATTACAGTGCTTTTAATACTTCATAAGAAGGTGCGAAATAATAACTTCCTGTTACAGGTTTGCTCATACGTAAGAGATCATCATGTTTGCCGTCTAACTCACCAAACATACTCAATAGTTGTTGTTCGATATTATATAAACGACCACAGTAAGCTAAGAAATATAAACCGTGTTTACCGCTTGCAGTACCGTAAGGTAGGCTGTGACGTAGAATAGCTAACTCTTCGCCATCTTCTTCAATCACAACACGAGAAACGTGAGATGTGACATTACGTTCAGATTCATCAAGTTCAACACTGTCTTTTTTAGTACGACCGATCATTTTTTCTTGGTCCGATTCACTAAAACGAGCCCATTTCTTCAGGTTGTGCTCATAACGTTGAACTAAAACATAACTACCACCAGCATCAACACCATCATTAATCAGTGCAACGCCATAACGCTCATCATCTTGTGGGTTTTCTGTACCATCGATAAAACCACTTAAATCACGTTCTTCTATCCAACGGAAACCATGAATTTCTTCTTCAACTTTGATTGCATCACCAAAAGCTGCAATTGCCGCTTGTGCTAATGAGAAATTGACATCATGACGCATAGATTGAATATGAATAAGAAGATCACGCTGTGTTGCAGGCGCTAATCCTTTACCTAAAGGGCGAAAAGGTTTCAACTCTGGTGCGCTATTTTCATCGGAAAGTTTTTTCCAAAGATCAGAGCCAAATGCAACAACTGCGCCTAGCGATGCATCAGGAAATTGCTTTTGTAAATCAGATAATGATTGCATGAATTTCTGGCATCCTTCACGCAAAGCTTCTAATTCACCTATGACCATTGCTTCGATAAAAAGACCAAATTTACTATGTGCGACTAAAATGCCACTTTGTGCATGAGACATATTGCTTTCCTAATCAATAATCAAAACACCTAGAATGATGCAGATTATATCGAATATTTTTTCCTGAAGATTTGCCTTTTAACAAAAATCGGGCAGTCTAATTATAAAATCTTCCTTATTTTATAAGGAATAGCGTGAAGGTGATTTGTTCTGCCAAATAATTTGCGTTAATGTCCAGTTAGCTAAAACTTCATCAGGAGGCATTAATCCATCAGGGCCATCCCATTGACCACTAAAGACATAACTCACTGATTTCGCTTCTGCGGATTGGCATAAAATGGTTCTCTGTTTTTCATCTTTAGGGCCTTTGCTACATGCACCAAATGCTTTTTTATAGATATCTTTAAATGGTGTACCCATCGTTGTGCCCCAATCCGTCGTTGCTTTGGTATCAAAGACTTCTATTTTTTCAACTGTCCCTTTTTCTTTGCCATAGAAAGCCACTTGAACGTTCTTATTTTCAAGCGCTTGGACGACAACAATAATATCGCTACCTTGCATCTCCATACCTTCACGATAATTGAAGCTGCCACCTAGCTCATTTTTTATGTCACTTTCTGTTATTTTTGTCGAGCTAGTGATATCACCTAATCCATTGGCAGAAACAGTTAGCGTATTATTTGAAAACCAATTCATCGGATTTAGTGCAGAAAAAGACATTCCTCCCATGGATGAACAGCCACTTAATAGCAAAACACTTGCGCTTAAACACAAGGGTAACCAAAATTTAGGCATCATTTGTTTCTCCGTTAAACTTTTTCGTCACACATTAAAATAGATACTGAGGTTATTAAGCACACCTTATCTTACTCTTTGTATCACCTCAATCATCAGGCTAAAACAGTCGCACTAAGTCAGCATAACAAAATATCTACTGATTTGATCTTAGATAACCACATGAAAAGAAAGCCTAGTTACGACCATTAACAGAACATTTTGTTCCACAAAAAAGGTAATATCAGATTTTACGCATAAAATGAGGGGTACAAAGGTAAGAATAGAAACAAAGAAAAAAGAGATAAATAGAAAAAAAAGAGAAATAACCCCTAAAGATATCAGGGGTTTTAAATACAATTAAAGATCAAAATCCTGATCAACAATTAATCGCTTAGTATAAGTTGTACTTTCTTGATTTTGATCTTCATACAACAACTTCTCAAACATACAAATTGTTGCATCATTTTCTTCTGGTACAACTAATGTAATTTGAGGACACCCTTTCGCTATTAGCTTTTTCTCTAATCGAGAAATCAATGCATTCGCAATGCCTCTTCCTCGAAAGTCTGGGTGAACGCCTAAATAGTATAAAGAGCCACGATGACCATCGTAGCCTCCCATCACAGTACCCACAATCTCACCAGCCACTTCTGCTATCAAAAATAAATCGGGTGAGTGGTTTAATTTTCTTTCAATATCAATTTCAGGATCGTTATCAGGCGATATCAAATCGCAACGCTCCCAAAGTGTAATAATTGCCTCAAAATCATCTTGGCGAAATACACGTATTTCCATGGTTTTGCCCATTATCGGTCATATAAATCTGAATTTATTATCGCTTGTTTGGTTTATGAATCAACTTGAAAATGAGAACATAGACAATATGGAGTTCTATTTTTAATAAATATGATAAAAATTGTAGGTTATTATGAATTTACCTGATATTCATCGTGTTAAAGAGTTTTTTCTATCACTACAAGATACGATTTGTCGCTCTCTTGAAAACATAGACCAAAAAGCCACTTTTCAGCAAGATAACTGGGAAAGAAAAGAAGGAGGTGGCGGTCGTACGCGCGTTTTAACCAATGGCGCTCTTTTTGAACAAGCTGGCGTAAATTTTTCGCATGTTTATGGCGACACATTACCGAAATCTGCCACGGCACATCGCCCTGAATTGGCAGGACGGCGTTTTCAAGCAATGGGTGTTTCATTAGTTATTCACCCTCTTAACCCTTATATTCCAACTTCTCATGCCAATGTCCGTTTTTTTATTGCTGAAAAAGACGGTGAAGATCCCGTTTGGTGGTTTGGTGGTGGTTTTGACTTAACCCCTTATTATGGATTTGAAGAAGACGTTATTCATTGGCATAAGGTTGCTAAATTAGTTTGTACACCTTTTAGTGAAGATTATTACCCTCGTTATAAAAAATGGTGTGATGATTATTTTTATATTAAACACCGCAATGAACCTCGTGGTGTAGGTGGCCTTTTCTTTGATGATTTAAATACCCCAGATTTCGACCACTGTTTCGAGTTTGTTCAACATGTAGGACTTGGTTATCTTGATGCCTATTTACCTATTGTTGAAAAGCGTAAATCAATGCCTTGGGGAGAGCGCGAACGTCAATTCCAACTCTACCGCCGTGGTCGTTATGTTGAATTCAATTTAGTGTGGGATAGAGGCACATTATTTGGCTTGCAAAGCGGCGGTAGAACAGAGTCAATCTTAATGTCTATGCCACCTTTAGTCCGTTTTGAATATGATTACTCCCCCGAACCAAATACCCCAGAAGCAAAGTTATACAGTGATTTTTTGATCCAAAAAGAGTGGGTATAGAGAAAATAAATTATTAACGATAAAGCCACATTATAAATGTGGCTTTACTGGAGTAAACTAGAGACTTAATGATAAATATTTTCTAAAATCAATTAAACAAAAAAGCCAGTAACCCTGTGACTTTATTTTTATTTTCCCACCCTTCTCCTCTCATACAGGTATTAAAATAGTCCCTACGCTGCCATTCATTCGCATCTGAAGGAAAAGATGTCCCTGCACCTGAATTTGAAATATCTTTACCATTTATTTTCATTGGTGCAAAAGAAGGCTGACTTGAAGCCACATATCTCGCAGGATATCGCGCATTGGCTTCTTGCATACACATATTTTTAGCGATATCTAAAGGGGATGGAGTACTGGTGTTTGCTTCCCATTTTTCAGGTGTTGCACAAGCAGAAAGCATAAAAATTGATGCAATGATGATCGTTTTTTTCAAAGTAATAGCTCATTAAGACGAATAGGAATCAATTACATCTTAAATTATTATTTGAAAAATTAAATTAAGTTTTTATGAAAACCATATCGCTACATGATAATTAAATTAAAAAAATTAATGAAATCAATATCAAGTGAGGAGTTACACTTTATTTAAATGATGCTATTTTTATTCTTCAAATAATTCATCAGGGCAATCTGAAATAATATCAAAGCCTAAATAATAATATAAGTGATATTTTTTCAGATTATCTTTATTATAAATATGTATTCCCTCAGAGCTATAGCAATTCGCTATATTCACTTTGTTTTCATTAAAGGTAATTTCAATTTGCTTTAAAACACCTGTGATTTTAACTGTATTTTTTTGCTTAGGATTATTAGGATAAATAACAGATACTGACAATTCATCCATAAAATGTGCAAGTTGCATCGTTTTTTTATTATAAATAAATGTATAAGTTATTTTATCGTCAACAGGATCATAAACCACATTGTGTTTGTCTGAAATGGTAAAATCTTCACCTTCTAATGATAAGCAACGATCGTTGTTTTTATCTGAAAGATCATTAAAGCAAGTATAAACTGATTGACCTGCAAGTATCGCTTTATCGGTGTATAAAAAAAATCCATCTTCTTTATTAGAAACTAGTCCAATAGAAAAATCATCCGAACCATTGCTACTAAAAGCAACATGCTGATATCCCAAAAGAATAAAAAGAAGAATAGATCTAAGCATAGATATTTCTCAAAAATAAGAAAGGAACACCAGTTTTATAGCTGGCAGTGATAAATATTTTAATAAGTAATAGAGACTAAATTATCTTAGCGATGTTAGCACGTCAATAATAGAAAGAAAGTAGCCAAAAATAATGCTTAGAGATAAAAAAACTGAGTTCATTATAAATTGAACTCAGTTTTTATTTTGGTACTAAATTAACTTATTTCGATTTCTTCAGGTGTGACATTAAACGCTTACGTTTACGCATTTGAGAAACGGTTAATTTATTTTTCTTGTCCGCATAAGGGTTTTCACCCTCTTTAAATTGAATACGGATTGGTGTACCCATGACTTGTAGAGTACGACGGAAATAGTTCATCAAATAGCGCTTATAGCTATCTGGTAAATCCGTTACCTGATTACCATGGATAACCACAACAGGTGGATTATAACCGCCGGCGTGTGCATACTTCATTTTTACACGGCGTCCACGGACAATCGGTGGCTGATGATCATCTTCTGCCATCTTCATGATACGAGTCAGCATAGAAGTCCCTACGCGACGCGTTGCACAGACATAAGCCTCTTGAATAGATTCAAAAAGATTACCCACGCCACTACCATGTAATGCAGAAATAAAGTGAACACGCGCAAAGTCAACAAAGCCCAGTTTAAGATCAAGCATTGCTTTAACTTGTTCGCGATCGTCTTGTGTCATGCCATCCCATTTATTGACAGCGATAACTAATGAACGACCTGCATTCAGGATATAGCCTAATAATGAAAGATCCTGATCTGAAATACCTTCACGAGCATCAATAACTAGTAATGCAACGTTAGAATCTTCAATAGCTTGTAGCGTTTTGATAACAGAGAACTTTTCTACTGTTTCTTTTACTTTACCACGCTTACGAACACCCGCAGTATCAATGATGATATATTCTTTCTCATCACGTTCCATTGGGATATAGATACTATCACGCGTTGTACCCGGCATATCGTAAACAACCACACGATCTTCACCAAGCATACGGTTTGTCAGTGTTGATTTCCCAACATTAGGACGACCAACAATCGCTAATTTTACTGGTAATGTAGAAGGATCGAAATCGTCTTCTTCCTCTTCTAATGCTTGTGCTTCTTGTTCTGCTTCTAAGGCAGCCCAATAAGCCGCATTCTCTTCTTCTTCAGTTAGCTCTAGCTCTTCTTCCACCACTTTACCTGTAATTGGTAATAGTGCTTGTTCAATCAATTGAGCAACACCACGACCATGAGATGCTGCGATAGGGAAGATCTCACCTAAACCTAAAGAATAAAAATCAGCTAATGCAGTATCAATATCGATACCGTCAGTTTTATTCGCAACTAAATACGTTTTTTTCTCAACACCACGAAGGTGTTTTGCAATACCTTGGTCTGCTGGCATCAAACCCGCACGTGCATCAACCAAAAACAGTACGATGTCAGCTTCTTGAATAGCCTGTAGCGATTGTGATGCCATATGGGTTTCAACACCCTCTTCAGCACCATCAATACCACCGGTATCAATAATAATAAATTCTTCGCCTTCTAACTCTGCTCGACCATATTTACGGTCACGGGTGAGGCCTGGAAAATCAGCAACTAATGCGTCTCTTGTGCGTGTTAGTCGATTAAATAACGTGGATTTACCCACGTTAGGGCGCCCTACTAAGGCAATAACGGGTATCATTTTTTGATGCCTCATAAAAATACAATCACAAACCTGATTGTATTTTACATGTAATTACTAAAAAGACGAAACGGCTCCTTTAAAGGAGCCGTAAAATAAATAGATTTGTCAGCAATTAATTACCGACTATAAAGATAAAGCTTACCATCACGAGCTTGGATCATCAGTTTATCTTGTACCGCTTGAGGACGGCTTAATAAGCCTGAACTGTTCACTTGGTTTTGTGCAATAAATTTACCTGTGCTGGTATCAATCCAATGGAGATAACCTTCTGCATCACCAACCACTAAATAGCCATCAAAAATAGCCGGTGCAGTTAAATTACGATGCAATAAATCTTCTTGTGTCCATAATGTCACACCATCAGATTTACGAACAGATAAAACTCGATCATTTTGGTCAACAAGGTAAAGATTATCACCTAACAGCACCATATCATTGACTGAGCCTAAATCGCGTTTCCAGAGGATTTGTCCAGAACGCATATCAAGGCTAACTAAATTACCGTTATACGCCATTGCATAAACGGTATTTTCATCAATAATCGGTGTGATATCCACATCATTTAATCGGCTAATTTCAGTAGAGCCTTTAATTTGTGAAATATTTTGTTGCCAAATTAATTGTCCTTGAGAAAGAACAACTGCACTGACACGACCATTGTCTGCACCAATGATAGCTGCGCCATAAGCGACAGCAGGAGCAGACTCGCCACGCAGAGATAATGATGGAGTGTCTAAGTTAATAGTCCATGTAATCTCACCCGTTAATAAGTCTAGCCCTTGCAACATGCCATTACTGGTATGAATAAGTACTAAACCATCACTAACAACAGGTTTTGAAATGGCTTCGCCAGCAACATCTGTTTCCCAATCAATGGAGCCATCCTCAGTGTTCAGTGCATATACTTTCGCTTTTTCAGTTCCCACAAAAACGCGTGTACCTGAAACGGTTAATCCACCAGAAAGTAATGCAGACTCATTAGATGAAAGAAAACCCGTTTTAATAGAGAGATCTTGTGACCAAAGCTCTTTACCGTTTTCTACATCTAATGCTTTCACTAAACCATGGCGATCAGCGACATAAACAACTGCGCCATCCCATGTTGGTGACAAGTGAGAATAGTATTTACCAATACCATTTCCAACTGATTTGTCCCAAACAGCTCTAGGTGTAAATTGGCTCTGCACCTCAGGTAATGGAGACATTGTCACATTATCCTGTTCACTAGAGCATCCTGCCAACAAAGCAGATGCTAGTAAACCAACCAGGAGAGTTTTACGCAGTTGCATGTCTGAAGATCCCTTTAATTGGATAAATTATTGAGTTTAAGTTCAACCAGTGAGCGAATAGCACCCGCATTTTCATCAGTTAATGCGCTACGATAAGCGGTTGTTGCACCTGCGTTATCGCCTTTTTTCGCTAAGACATCACCACGGATATAATTTTTCATTCCATTCCATGCTTTGCTTTTCACTTGCTCTAACGAAACTAAAGCAGCATCTGTTTTATCTAATGCTAATTGTACGCGAGCTAAACGAAGATTAAGCATATCTGCAAATGCGTCATTTTTTACTTTTGCCACAGCATTGGTGAGATGACGTTCACCATTGACTAAATCATTAGCATCAATAGCGATTTGAGCAAGCTCTAATGAAGCTAAAGCGCCATAAATATCATTTGTATCAGTAACAAATTTTTCAGCTAATGCAATATTTTCAGGCGTAGGCTTAGCAAGTGCCTCACTAATTGTTGCAAAAGCACCTGCACTTTCTTGCAGACGATTTGTTTGATGCGATTGCCAATATTTCCAACCAAACACACCACCAAAACCAATAACAGCGGCTAAAACGATAGTTAAACCGTAGTCTTTAAAGAATTGTTTAATTGCATCAACTTGTTCGTTTTCGGTGCTATAAACTTCCACAAGTCTCTCCTTAACCTAATAACAGAGTCAATTGCTGAGCGAGCTCATTGCGAGCAACGATTGTTTGTTCCCCTGAACGCAAATCTTTCACTGCAACAGTGCCAGCATTAATTTCATCTTCGCCTAAAATCAGCGCAATTTTAGCGCCTTGTTTATCAGCTCGCCCTAACTGCTTTTTAAAGTTACCATTACCGTGATTCGTCATTAAACGTAATGTTGGTAATTGATCGCGAATTTCTTCAGCCAGCATTAATGCTGCGCTTTGGCTCTTATCGCCAAATGAAGCAAGATAAACATCAGCCACATTGGTATCTGCAACAAATTCAGGGTTAACCGCTTGAACCAATAAGATCATGCGTTCCATACCCATTGCAAAACCTACAGCTGGTGTTGGATGTCCACCAAGTTGCTTCACTAGACCATCATAACGACCACCTGCACACACTGTTCCTTGTGAACCTAATGCACTAGTAACCCACTCAAAAACAGTACGGTTATAATAATCTAAACCACGAACTAAACGCTGATTAACACGGTATGTAATACCAACAGCGTCAAGTAGTGCACAAAGGCCATCAAAGTGCGTTCTTGATTCGTCATCAAGATAATCGAAAAGTTCAGGCGCATCATTCAATAAAGTCTGAATTTCTGGATTTTTTGAGTCTAAAACACGTAATGGGTTAGAATACATACGACGTTTGCAGTCTTCATCTAACTTATCAACATGCTGCTCTAAGAAAGCTACTAATGCTTCACGGTAATTCGCGCGGGCTTCTAATGAACCAATAGAGTTAAGTTCTAATGTTACGTGCTCTGCGATACCTAACGCTTTCCACCAGCGCGCAGTTAACATAATTAATTCCGCATCAATATCTGGGCCTTGTAGACCAAATACTTCAGCACCTAACTGGTGGAATTGACGATAACGGCCTTTTTGAGGACGCTCATAGCGAAACATTGGCCCTAAATACCATAAACGTTGTTCTTGGTTATAAAGTAAACCATGCTCGATACCCGCGCGAACACAACCCGCTGTATTTTCTGGGCGTAATGTCAGGCTTTGGGCATCTTCACCGCGATCGGTAAAAGTATACATTTCTTTTTCAACAACATCGGTCACTTCACCAATTGCTCGCTGAAATAGAGGGGTATGCTCTACGATAGGTGTTCTGATTTCACTAAAGCCGTAACCCGCTAAAATTTGTTTTAGCGTATTTTCAATTTTCTGCCATACACGAGTGTCAGCAGGTAGATAGTCGTTCATACCACGAATGGCTTGGATTTTTTGTGCCACTTTTCTTCTCTAATAGTTATTAATTGATTGTTAGGCTGATTATAGAAGCGAAATCAATCAGTATTCAATGTGAAATCAATAGTAAAACTGGCTCATTAATCAACGAGCCAGTTTTTTGAGTATTATTTGTCCAATTGATTTATATTTATACGCATACTGTCATCAAGCATTGATGCTTTAGCGCGAATTTTCGCTTCTAATAAATCAATCATATTAACGTTATCAAGACGCTCTTTTTGTCTCACACCATCTTCATAAAAACCACTACGTGTTTTAGCGCCCGTTACACCTAACGTTGAAACTTCAGCTTCACCTGGTCCATTAACCACACAACCAATAATAGAAACATCCATAGGTGTGATGATATCTTCCAGACGCTGCTCTAATTCATTGACTGTTCCAATGACATCAAATTCTTGACGTGAGCACGTTGGACAAGCAATAAAGTTAATTCCGCGAGAGCGAATACGTAAGGATTTAAGAATATCAAAACCCACTTTAACTTCTTCAATCGGATCTGCTGCTAATGAGATCCTTAATGTATCGCCAATACCTTCTGATAATAAGATCCCAAGACCAATCGCTGATTTAACCGATCCCGCTCTTGCACCACCGGCTTCAGTGATCCCAAGATGCAGTGGTTGATCTATTTTTTTCGCTAACAAGCGGTATGAATCAACAGCAAGAAAAACATCAGAGGCTTTTACACTGACTTTAAACTGTTCAAAATTCAGCTTATCAAGGATATCTACATGGCGCATTGCTGATTCAACTAATGCTTCTGGTGTTGGCTCGCCGTATTTCTCTTGAATGTCTTTTTCAAGTGAGCCACCGTTTACACCAATACGAATAGGAATATTGTTGTGACGAGCGCAATCAACAACTTGGCGAATACGCTCTTCACTACCAATATTCCCCGGATTGATACGTAAACAATCAACGCCATATTCAGCGACTTTTAATGCAATACGGTAATCAAAGTGAATATCAGCAACTAAAGGTACATTAACTTGCTGCTTAATTAACTTGAATGCTTCCGCAGCATCCATTGTCGGTACAGAAACACGAACAATATCCACCCCTACACGTTCCAGAGACTTTATCTGGCGAACAGTCGCTTCTACGTCTGTCGTTCGTGTATTCGTCATCGACTGTACCGCGATAGGAGCGCCATCGCCAATAGGTACATTACCCACATAAATTCGTGTCGATTTGCGGCGAATAATAGGTGATTCTTTATGCATTGATTAATTCTCCCATGCTTCCATGCTTGCTCAAATGTGTGTCAGATTAAGCGCTCGGCACTGTTATTTTTGCTATTTTCCCAGTAAAACGGCTTAAATCAACTGATTCACCATTAAACTGTAAGCGAGTAACAGAAGGGGCGCCTATTTTTAGTTTATAAGGTTGCTCACCATCAAATTCCAAACGATCACCCGCTTTCTTAATACCATTAAATAAGACTTTATTTTGAGCATTACGAACTTCTAACCAACATTCACCATCAAACATAAGAACCAATTGATTCGCAATAGCAGGAGCTTCTGATGAGGTAGATTCTTGTGCTGAATTTGCACGAGAAGTTGTTGATGTTGTCAGAGGTGATACGGGTAATGGAACCGTTCTCACTTCTATTGGTGCTGGTGATGTCGTTTCAGTTGTTGGTGATGTAGCGACATTATTCGCCTGATTATCAACTAATGGCGACGCAGGTACTTGTAAATTATCACCTTCAGATGTTGACGTATTATCTAAGGTTGCTAAAGGAGAATCTATCGTATTGGTGTTTTCTTGTGTACTATTTTGCCCTATGTCTTGAGATGCCATAGAGACTAATTCTTGTTGATCAGCTTGATGACCTTGCCACCACCAAACACCTACAAGAGCAACCATAACAATCAGAATAACCCATGTGAGTTTCATCAGCCAACCTTCACGTTTTTTATGACGTTTGCCTAATGAGTAATTTTGTGTGGTTGTCATTCTAATTTGTTTGACAGGAGCTTGTTGGTCGATAAAACCAAGGATCTCATTTTCAGGAACGCCGACTAACTTAGCGTAAGAACGCATATATCCGCGTAAAAATGTTGGTGCAATATCAGAAGAAACGGAGTCTGTTTCAATTTCGCGAACTGTTGATAACTTCAAACAAAGTCGATCAGCAACAGTTTGTTGTGTTAGCCCCACCTTTTCTCGTGCCTGGCGTAAAAGTTGACCTGCTGTTAATTTCACTTCTTCGGTTTTGTTTTCAGTATTCATTAGCAATCTAGGCACTGTGGCTATTGGATGTTTAACATTGATGAACTCGCAAAAGCACAAAGTACCTTAACGTATCACCGCGAATTTTTTGATATTTTATTATCACTTTGCTGACAGACCAAATAATCTGGCGGTATATCCTCAATTAACACACTATTATTGTTTAATAGTTTTTGTTCACAAAGGAAATTACCATAAAGCCTTAATACATTAACATTTACTGGCTTCGACTTCATCGCTAATTTGTAATAATCTAACGCTTGAATAGAATTTCCCAATAACTGCGATGTTAATGCCATTCCTAAATTTGCTTCGGAGTGATTTGGCATCACCGATAACACTTTTTGGAAATGATATTGCGCTATTTGATATTGTCTTTCAGCTAAATAAGCATCACCTAATTGTAAACGTGTAGATACTGCAACACGCTCTTGATTGGCTGATGATTGACAACCGAGTGTCAATAACATCAAGCCAATAGTTATAACTACTGATGATATCCTTATCATCGTTATATTCCTTAAATAAATTCATCCTTGTTCTCTCTACATTGCAATTATGTAATACACTTCACAAAGAGAGAGATATCTAACTGTATCAGACTGCTTTTACTGAAATTAGTTCACCTTGTTGGTGTTTTTTCAGTGTGCGTTTTGTACGGTCAATAACATCACCCGCCAATTGTCCACAAGCCGCATCAATATCATCACCACGTGTTTTACGCACAATTGTCGTAAAGCCATATTCCATTAATACTTTTGAGAAACGATCAATACGGCTATTAGAACTACGTCCGTATGGTGCGCCCGGGAACGGGTTCCACGGAATTAAGTTAATTTTACACGGCGTGTCTTTTAAAAGCTCAGCTAATTGGTGAGCTTGATCTGTGCTGTCATTAATATGATCAAGCATGACATACTCAATAGTCACTCGCCCTTGGTTCGCATTTGATTTAGCAATGTAACGGCGAACACCTTCAAGAAACATTTCAATATTATATTTCTTGTTTATTGGAACAATCTCGTCACGGATTTCATCAGTTGGTGCATGTAATGAAATGGCTAAAGCCACATCAACAGCATCACCTAATTTATCTAATGCAGGTACAACACCTGATGTAGAAACAGTGACACGACGTTTAGATAGACCAAAACCGAAATCATCCATCATGATTTCGAGTGCTGGAATAACATTATTTAAATTCAATAATGGCTCGCCCATTCCCATCATAACAACGTTAGTAATAGGACGACGGCCTGTCTCCTTTAATGAGCCAATAATTTTAGCTGCACGCCAAACTTGCCCAATAATTTCAGACACTTTCAAGTTACGGTTAAAGCCTTGCTGTGCAGTTGAACAGAACTTGCACTCTAAAGCACAACCAACTTGTGAAGAAACACATAATGTTGCGCGATCATCTTCTGGGATATACACAGTTTCTACTTGTTGATCGCCAACCTTAATTGCCCATTTAATCGTGCCATCTGTTGAACGTTGTTCTTCAGAAACTTCAGGTGCTTTAATTTCAGCAATTTCTTTTAATTTATTGCGTAACACCTTGTTGATATCTGTCATTTGATCAAAATCGTCATAACAGTAGTGGTACATCCACTTCATAATTTGGTCAGCACGGAAAG
Source organism: Proteus sp. ZN5 (assembly GCF_011046025.1). Lineage (GTDB taxonomy): Bacteria > Pseudomonadota > Gammaproteobacteria > Enterobacterales > Enterobacteriaceae > Proteus. Next base: position 2,042,924 of record NZ_CP047639.1, on the reverse strand, counting down.
GTTTTTCGCCCATAGAGACAAAAAGCTCACGCATCTGTTTACGATTTAAATCTAACAGATTAATTTTAGTTTTTTGATTCACAGTATTTTCTTTAGAAACAGCGACAGAAGCGCTTGGCGCTGGAGTGGTAGATTGGGTCATGACATTGCCTCGTTGTTACACTATGCGGCCTGCATTAGCATTGATACTAATGGGATACTTATATATTTGTATAATTAAACAATAATAAAAAACGCCCTGTTAATTATCAAACAGGGCGTCGCATTGTACTGTTTTTCGCGTAGAGATGCTAATAAATTAGCGCGCGCAAACTTCGTTTTCAGTGAAAAAGTATGCGATTTCGCGAGCAGCAGAAGCTTCTGAATCTGAACCGTGTACCGCATTTTCAGTAAAGCTATCAGCGTAGTCAGCACGTAATGTACCCGCTAATGCGTTGTCTGGATTAGTTGCACCCATCAGATCACGATGACGTTGGATCGCATTTTCACCTTCTAACACTTGAACCATAATTGGGCCAGAAGTCATAAATTCAACTAAACCGTCAAAGAAAGGACGGCCTTTGTGTTCTTCGTAAAAGCCTTCAGCTTGTTCGCGCGTTAAATGCAGCATTTTAGCACCAATGATGCTAAAGCCTGCGCTTTCAAAACGGTGATAGATAGCACCGATAACATTTTTTTTCACTGCGTTTGGTTTGATAATAGAAAATGTGCGCTGAATAGCCATGTCTTACCTCTAAATTATTTTATTAATGATAACTTTTGTTATCTCTTTTATCGCAGATCATGGAAAAACGAATCAAAAACCGCATTCCCTGCAAAAAATAGTGCTCGATTATAGGAGGATAAAAATGAATTGCACAGATTGAATATCCATTTTTTTTAAAAAACTGTGGCAAAAAAGTTATAAATTATCGATCCAATCACATTTTTGACAGTTTCCATGTTCAAACTTGAAAATAAGAATAAAAAAGAACCGAAATGAACACGATAAATAGCCTCTTTATCTTTATCAAAAAAACTAATTTAGTGAAAAATCACTCAGTTCTCATTTATTTTATCGTTTTAGTTTAACGAAATATAAAATTAACCATATCCGTTTGACCACTTAGATCAAGTACTGAAAGTTGGTATTTACCTCGTTTCTCTAATAAATAAGAGAATATTTCCCCGTTTTCTGTCTTACCTATTTGCTCACCATTTAAAAACCACCATTGCATACCACTTCCACCTTGCGTAGAAACGGTTATTTCAAGATTAGTTTCGCCGGGTAATGGTCTTAATAAATCGCCTGCACGAATACCCGAAATAAACAGAGGAATAATGTCTTCTTTAATTGGTGGGCAAGTTTCAGAAATCGGCGGTAGCCGTTTTGCTCTGCGCTCTTTTTCAGGTAACCATGCTTCTAATGCTATCGGCCACAAGGCGATATCTTTTAACTCTGCATTAGGGCAATTAGGCCCTGTGCGTTTACCTTCATTATCTAACCAAATTTTTTCGTTTATCCCCAAAATACCTTCTTGGCTATCATTTAACAAAGTTGGCGGAATGGTGTTATCTAAGATCCAGCTTCGACGACTGACTCTACAGTTACTATCTTCTTTAGGTAATGCCTTACCTGTCGGCCAACAGATAGTGGCTGCCGTTACACTGTTAGGGCGTAAATCTGTTGGTGGTCTTTGCTTATTTTGATAGAAATAGCCCGTTAATAAGTTATTAACCTGATTCATAATAGGGACTGCAGTCGCAAAACCGAACTGCCCAGCAACAGGTGTTCCATCGGGTCTACCTACCCACACGCCAATGGTATAACGGGCATTCACACCAATAGACCATGCATCACGATAGCCATAACTTGTACCAGTTTTCCAAGCCAAAGGAACAACGGACGAGATCGCACTATCTGGGCGAGGTCTGGCTTCTCCCGCTAAGATACGTCTAATAATCCATGCTGCTCCTTGTGACATCAACACTCGGTCTTCTATTATTTGTTCCGGTTTAAAACGTAACGGTGCTGTTTTTCCTTGCCTTGCTAATGCGCTAAAGGCGGAAACAAGCTCATCCATTCGCGTCGCAGTTCCTCCTAAAATCAGTGCTAAGTTTGGCTCTGAGCCATAAGGAAAGCGCATTTCAAGATGATTATGACGCAATTTTGCCGCAAATTTCTTTGCACCATACACTTCGGTAAGTTGTACCGCCGGCAAATTTAAAGAACGACTTAATGCTTCACTGGCACTGACTGCACCATTAAAATCAGAGTCAAAATTACCAGGCCGATAATTATCAAATCGACGAGGAACATCTTGTAAGAGTGATTCTGCATGAATGAGCCCTTCATCTAATGCAAGTGCATAAATAAATGGCTTTAATGTTGAACCCGGCGAGCGCCATGCACTGATCATATCGACATGACCAAAGCGCGAATTATCATTAAAATCGGCAGAGCCGACATACCCTTTCACACTCATATCAGTATGATCAACAACTAAGATAGCTAAGGATGTTTTATCTGCTAATTGGTATTTCCATTGATTAGCAATATCTTCGAGCTGTCGTTGAATATTAATATCAATCGTTGTTGTAATAACAGGCTCTCGCTTTTCGTTATACATACGACGAGCCAGCAAGGGAGCTAGTTGTGGTGTTTGTCTTGGTGCTAATAAAACCTGCTCATCCTTGATTTCATCAACTTTTTCTTGTGGCCATATTTGATATTCGGCCAGTCTATCTAATACTTTATCCCGAGCGGCTTGAGCGCGTTCAGGATATCTATCTGGTCGTAAACGACTTGGCGCTTGTGGTAATACCGCCATCAAAGTCGCTTCTCCCGCAGATAAATCAGCGGGTGACTTACCTAAATAAGCCCAACTTGCCGCACCAATACCTTCTAACGTACCGCCAAAGGGTGCTCTATTGAGGTAAATCTCCAGAATTTCATCTTTTGAGTAATACCACTCTAATTGCAAGGTACGCCAAAGCTGTTTGATTTTTCCCCCTAAAGTACGGGAGTGAGGATCAATAAGGCGAGCCACTTGCATTGATAACGTACTTCCGCCTGACACAATTCTTCCTGAACTCAAGTCTTGCCATGCTGCCCGTAATATCGCCATCGGATTAACACCAGGATGTTGATAAAACCAGCGGTCTTCATAAGTAATTAAGGCCTCTAAATATTCAGGAGAGACATCAGTGAGTTTGACATGATAACGCCATACCCCTTCTTTATCTGCAAAGCGCCAAAGAGGTGTGCCATCTTGCGCTGTAACAATAGTCGCAATTTGAGGCTCAGGATCAGGGAGGGGCCAAATTTTATCTGCAATCCAGACTAAAATAGGCGTTGCTAGCAAAAAAATAATGATAACAGCAATAAGCCGTTTATATCCTAGTTTCATTCAATCACTCAAAGGAAAAAGCCCTTTCCGAAGAAAGGGCTACAAGACTTAAGGAACAACGTCAATCTTGGTTTCGGTTGATCCTATTGCACGCCAATAAGGCACATACATAGATTCAACTTGTGGTGGTGGTACTTGATAGCTACCCGGTGTTACGGCTCTTGCTAAATAGAGCAATGTTGTTGGGCGATATTTATCAACAGAGATAGCGGCAACAAATCTATCATCACGATATTCGAGATGTTTGATATTGGCTTGTCCCATATCGTCGATAAATTCCTGCAAGTCTGCTGCACTATCACTTAAGCTTGCGCTACTTGATGCTAAGTTTTGGTTTTCGATTTCCAGACCTGCTGGTAATAAATCAACAACTAATGCATCAGGCACGTCTCTATCAGCAGAAACTTCCAGTTTAACCACCAGCATTTCACCACTTTGTAAGCGATTAGGATGAACGCGGTTTCCTTTCAAATCATAATAACTACGGTGGACATTTAATACATTACTATAAGGGGCAGGAGCGACTTTTGGATAGCCCACAATATTCATACGAGAATAAATCGCGGCACCACCACGGTTATTTAGCTCTAAGCCTTCTTGTAGTTGTGCTGATGTTAATGTCTCATTGACTGCTCGATCGCTACTGATTGCAGGAATTTGACGATTAACAGCAACTTCCCAAGGCTGTTCTGCCATATTAATAAAGAAGCGTCCAGCAAGGTATAACGAGTTACTTTCTTGGGTTGAGAACCATTCACGGCTTGTTAAGTTATCAGATAGTTCAATCACACTTGCATCACGAGATTGTGTTTCAAGGTTATTTTCACTTAACAATGCAATAATTAATGCTTGGTCACGAATGGTGCTACCATAATCACCCAACCCATAATTATATTTACGTGTTGTTGTCACACCTTCAGCAATCAAGCTTTCAGCACGGCTACTATCACCCATTAATTTTAATGCGATACCTAACTGAACTAAAGCTAAGCCACTTCCTGCTTGATTACGCTCAAGATAGAGACGACGTAATTCACCTAAAGGTGCTTTTTGCTGATTTGCTAATACTAAAGCAGCATAAGCCCTTGCTGAGAATCGCGCTGCATCTTGGTTAACTGCATATTCATAGTTAACTAAGTTTTTATCTTGTAAATAACGTAATAAACGATCGTTTGCACGTTTTAATGAATCAGCAGGAACTGAGTAACCTTGTTGTGATGCACGGAATAAGAAGTCGGTTGCATACGCAGTTAACCAATATTCTTCACGTCCCCCCTGATCCCATAAAGAGAATCCACCTTCTGATTTTTGCATCGTCAGCAGATGAGCAATACCTTTCTCAATAGCGACCTTTCTATCAGCATCAGTTTGCGTTTTAATTCCCAATTGTTTCAACTCTTTTTCTGTTGAATACAGTGAAGGATAAAGCCCACTGACTGTTTGTTCTAAACAACCATAAGGATAAGCAAACAGCTCTCTAACATAACGCGCCACCTGCAACGGAGGACGACTTGTCAGTAATAATTCACCTTCAAGCGTTGAGCTATTAAAACGACTTAAAATTTCTGATGGTAAACGCCAAGTATCACCATCTTGCAATGTACTTGCATAGTGAATAGTTTCTGCTGGGAATGCGGGGCGAACACCGATATTCCATGTATTATGGTAAGGTTTAATCTCTTCACCCGGTACTTTAATACCATAAATAGACAGTGAGAATTCACCTTGTCCAAAGCCATGTTTCGCTTTTACTGGAATTTGAATTTGAGTACGTTCACCTTTCGTTAGCGAGACAGTTTTGCTTTCAGCGCCACCTAATCCCATCAAACCTGAAGCGGTATAATTTAAGGTAATAGATTGCGCATCATCCGTTAGATTAGTTAAATCTAAAGATAAAAGTGCATTATCACCACCAGCCATAAAGCGAGGTAATGAAAGCTGAGTGACTAACGGTGCAGCAATGACAACTTTACCTTCTTGGCTACCAAATTTATCCGCAGTCCAAGCTTGTGCCATTAAACGAACTTCGCCATTAAACTCAGGAATAGGTAAAGAAACCTCACCTTCACCTTGTGCATTTAATTTTACTGGAGCCGTTTGTTGAGCAATGATTTGCACATCAGTTAGTGGTTTTTTACCACCACGAGATAATGCTGCGGCTTCACCACCATCACCACCAAAGCGCAAATTAGCTAACCGCCCTTGCCCTTCAATTAATTGCCCATAAACATCATATTGGTCGATGCTGTAACGTTTACGACCAAAGAAAGCATCGTAAGGATCTGGTGTTTTATACTCTGTGATGTTTAATACACCAGTATCAACCGCAGAAACTAATACATTAATATTTTCAGGCAATGGCTGACCTGCAACTGGATTCGCTTTAATGCGGATTTTTAAATCTTGATTAGGGCGAATTTTTTCAGGTGCATCAAGTGAAATATCAATACGACGGTTTTTATCCTGCAATGGTAAATGCAAAATACCCACAGCACGTTTTACTGTCGCTTGTTTTGACGTATCTCCCGGTCTTACGACAACAGAAGTCAGATAGAGATCGTGTCTTGCCCATTCTTTATTAATAGGCACTTCAACATCAAGCCCTTTTTCTGGCACATCAATTTCCTGCCACCATAAAGGCCCATTACTTGATTCTAGTAACACATAACCTTTACCCGGATGAGGTGCAACGATATTTAACTTAACTTTTTCACCCGGTAAATAACCTTCTTTATCCAGTTTAAGCTTAACTTGGTCTGGTCTTACCGCACCTGTTCCACCGGTGTTATCCATCCAAGAATAACCTGCCCAGAAACGTAGGCTACTGACTAATTCTGTTTTAGGATCGACAACTTCAATACGATAAGAGCCCCATTCAACAGGGAATGCCACTTTTGCAGTGCCATCTTTTGCAATCTTGATTGTTTGCTCATCCATTTGCAGATCTTTTTCGTTATAGCCAGATTCCCAGCCATTCGAGCTAGACCAACGCCAGTAATAATCATGACGTTCATAGATAAATTTCACTTTAAGATCGTTAGCAGGTAGTTTCTTACCGTCTTGGTCTGTATAGACAATTTCAAATTCAGCCATTGAATTTTCATCAACACTGTAACCTGATTTATATTTGTCCGTACGATAGTCATAGACTTCTTTTTTAGGGAATACTGGGCGAATACCCGCAAGATGAGTGGCTGGCCAAACAGCTTGTTGGTAACGACGAGTAACAGGGCGTCCGCCTGCTTCAAGTAAACTTGCTTGTAAAATAATATTGATAGGTGATTTCAGTTCTTCATAGCGTTCACTATCAACATTCACGCCACCTTCACCATCAGAGTCTAAATTAAGTTCAAACTCATCCAGTAAACGGCTGAAGTTTTCATCCTTTACAGCACCAAATTCATAGCCCGGTAATTTACTGACAGCTTCACGAGAGGCTTTTAAGAAAACTTGCCCTTGTAAGCGATTATCGGCAGCTGGTGCACCATAAAGATAGCGACCCTTAATGTCAAAATAAGCGTCATTACCACTTAGTATAATTCCTTTCTTACCCGTGATTTCTAATGCCATACGTTCTGGCATAAAATCTTCGACCTGAAACTCATAGAAACGAGGAGTGCCATCGCCTACATCAAAACGTAAGGTACGTGTACCGGTATTTTCATCCGCAGGAATAACTAATTTTAATTGATAAAGACCGTTCTCTGGTTGCCAAACAAAACTACGAGAAACTTGCCCGTCTGTTTTAAGTAGATCAACTTTAACAGGCTGCTCTTTAATAGGATTACCATCACCATCACGTAGCAATGCATTAACGATTAATGTTTCACCGGGGCGATAGAGATCGCGAGGACCAAAAGCAAAAAATTGTTTGCTATAACCTTGCGGACCACCAATATCAAACTCAGAAAGATCAAGCGCAGGTTTACGCAAATCAATCATGCTGGTTTGCCCATCACGAATAGCCATTAATAAACGTGCTTTATCACTTTTCTCAAGTGTCGCATGTCCTTGGCTGTCGGTTTGCGCTTTAGAAATCAATCCACCTTTTTCATCTAACAGACGAATTTCTACTTTATCTAACGCAGAACCATTTTTAAGTGATTGGGTGAAGATATCTAACGTATCAAGATAACTATGCATTGATAGCCCGATATCACTAAATGTAAATACCGTTGCTGGCACTGTATAAGAATATTTACCCGCTTGTTGCATAACCGCAATGTAAGCACCTTCTTTTTTCAAGGCATCTATCGATTTTAGCGGTAGTAATACATTTTCACGGGTATTTGTTTCTGTGTTTAATTCGAAACGACCGGTATAAACCAAATCAGCTTGGGATAAAAACTCATCTGATTCCCAATAGTTAATATTGGAACGGCTTTCCCATTGTGTTAAAAATTGAGCGAGTTGCTCATCTTTAACGCGGAAAAAGTTTACATCAACTTGCCCCACATTTAACGCAATAATCGGTAGGCCTTCAGCCGCTTCAAGTGGTAATAACGATCCTTTACTAGTGAAGCCAACAGATGGGAAAATTTCTTCTGTCGTTAATTTCTGGCTAAAAGGTGTCGTTAATGTACGTTCATTAATACCTTTGATTTTTTCATCAATCGTTAAGTTTAATTCTGTTGATGGTGGTAAATGACGGAAACGCAGTTCCATTAAGTTATCAGATAACTCCCACGCACCTTCTAACTTCCCTTTTTTGGTATCAACAAGATGAATAACATCATCAAACTTTTGGTCAGGATCAAGCGGCACAGAGAAAGTCACAACCATAGTACTCGCACCATCACGTTGTAGCTCTGATGCATCTAATACAGTGACTTCTTTGCCTGCAAAACGCATTGCCAACTCATCACGAACTTCTTTGCTTTTTAATGCAGTTTCGTTATTCGTTTTTGTTGTAACTGCTGGTTTTTCACTTGTTTGAGTCGCGGTACCTGATGTACTCTGAGCAGTATCTTTTTGCTCGGCAACTTGTGTGTTTTGCGTCTTATCCGCAGCAGATGATACATTTTCATCCGCTTTATCATCACAGCCTGTAAGCGCTAATGATGATGCCAATACAACAGCAAGAGAGCTCCAACGATAACCTCTCTTTTCTGTATATTGTCTAAACTGGTTTTGGTTCATATCCATTTCCTTTAATTCAACCCCTGAATAATGCGATGTTTTATGCAGGCAGAGATAATATATGTATTTCTTCATTCTAATAAGGTAAAAAATAACGAGATAAGCTATTTTTTATCGCGTAAAACAAAATAATTTACGACACAAAATCGCCTTATTTTTATTTAAAAAACAAAGCCTATCTAAAACAAAGCGTTATATAAAAATGCAAACGATTTGCTAAATTAGTCAATTTTCTATTATAAGGTAAAAAAAGGCGATATCTGATGAGATATCGCCTAAATTTAGAGGACTGAATTAACTATCCAGATTAACTATCGGGATCCCTTTTCTTAAGAATCCCCCAAGTTTGCGTTGATAAAAAGGTGATACGTGGTGGATCATAAAATGACTTACACCTTTTTCATCTTTATCCACAAAGCAAAAATCTAGAGATTGCCCTTCTTCTAAATATTCAAAAGCTGATTCAGCCGCTTGTGGGAGTATCTGCGCAATTACCTCTTCTTCACCTGTTATCTCTAAACCAATAAGATAAAACGACTCTTCATTATCTTGCTCCTGAGCATTAACAATAAAGGCACGGCGGATCGGTTTATGCTCACCAAAAAACTCGCTAAGTGCGGTTGTTAATTTTTCAGGTTGTGGCTCTAGAACACTTAACTTTAAAGAAGAACCTTCAACAGAAACAATTTCTTGTGTCTCAAATTGTTCAGATACACCCATTACAAACTCCAAATCAAATAACGTTTATTATTTTGCTTTTGCTAATAACAGATTCGCGATAGAACGTACACCGTAACCCGTAGCGCCTGCTGCCCATTGTTCTACAGAAGATTTTCTGTACGTTGCTGAACAATCGATATGTACCCAACCTTTTTTGTAGTCAGTGACAAAGTGCGATAAGAATGCAGCGGCGGTACTTGCACCCGCAGTATGAGAAGGTGCGGCGATATTGTTTAAATCAGCGAAACTAGAAGGTAATTGGCTACGATGGAAATCCGCTAATGGTAGACGCCAGAACAATTCATTTTCTTGTTCAGCACTAGTTAGTAGCTCTGCTGCTAATTTATCATCAAAGCTCAATACAGAGTGGTAATCATTACCTACCGCAACTTTAGCGGCACCTGTTAATGTTGCTGCATCGATAATCAACTCTGGTGCAATATTGCTTGCATCAATTAAACCATCCGCTAAAACTAAACGGCCTTCAGCATCGGTATTCATGATTTCAACTGATTTACCATTACGGTAACGGATAATATCACCCAATTTAAAGGCATTACCGCTAACCATGTTATCTGCAATACACAGCAGTAGTTTCACTCGTTTATTTAAACCACGAGTAATCGCTAATGCCAAAGCACCCGCTAACGTTGCTGCACCCCCCATATCCGCTTTCATTGAATTCATGGATGATGAAGGTTTGATGCTATAACCACCTGAGTCAAAAGTAATACCTTTACCGACTAAGCAAGCAAATACAGGGGCATTGCTATCTTTGGTTGGATTGAAATCTAACGCTAAATAGACAGGATCACGAGAAGAGCCTCGCCCTACTGTATAGATACCTGCATAGTTTTGATCGCGTAGATCAACACCTTTGGTGATCTTATAGCTAATATCTTTTTTATCAAGACCACAGAAAAGATCAACCGTACGTTGTGCCAGTTGCTCTGGGCCTAATTCTTCAGCGGGTGTATTGATGGTATCTCTAACCCAATCAACAATGCGAATACGTGATTCTAGTTCGTGTTTATCTGCATCATTTAATTGTGGCCATTCAATTGAACGAGCGCCTTTAGGTGCTCTAAAACCTAACCAGAAAGCCCAACTACGTTCTAAATCCCAGCCGTCGCCAACAAGTGCAACATTACGAATGCCTTGACCATCAACTTTACGTCCACCACGCTGAATAGCGCCTAAACGGTTTTCTTCCGTTAAGTGGATTGTCATGCCGGTTTCGCTAGTGCTAATTAGTGCTTTTTCACCCCAACATGCAGCAGCAGGTTCATTTGACAGCATGATAGGCATAATTTGTTTATTCATTTATTGTCTCACTTATTATTACTGGTGGCAGTTAACCTATTCAGACTACCAGATATTTACCGTTTAGCGTGATCAATTTACTGCAAAAACCATGGGGTCACCATTATCATCCAGTGTTCTTCCGTATTTACATGATATTCCTAGAAGAAGATCGCATAACAAAATATCTCGACTACCTACTTTGTGGTTATTTTTAAATCACTGACAAGGTAAAATGTAAAAGGTCATAATGCAAAAAGACTGGCAATAAGCCAGTCTTTTAAATTTACGATATCGTCAATTATTCAAATTCATCAAGCCAAACAAGTAAAATAGCCTCAAGAATTTTTTCATTGGATTTTTGTGGATCATCATCAAAATCTTCTAAATCACAAATCCACTGATGCATATCAGTAAAGCGTACCGTTTTAGGATCAGTGTCAGGGTAAAGATCAAATAACGCTTCCCCTATTTCACGTGTGTCACTCCATTTCATGCTCGACTCCTAAAATTAATGCTCTCTTGCGTGGTTAATCGAATATTTAGGGATCTCAACAACTAAATCTTCGTCAGTCACTTTTGCTTGGCAACTTAAGCGGCTTTCTGGCTCTAAACCCCATGCTTTATCTAACATGTCGTCTTCAAGCTCTGAGCTCTCTTCAAGTGAATCAAAACCTTCACGCACTACACAGTGACAAGTTGTACATGCACAAGACATTTCACAAGCATGTTCAATCTCGATACCGTTGCGTAATGCGACATCTAGAATAGACTCACCTTCTGTTGCGTCAACAACAGCACCTTCAGGGCACAGTGTGCTATGGGGTAAAAATACAATTTTAGGCATAGTTATATCTCATCCACAGAATGACCTGCCAACGCTTGTCGAATAGATGAATCCATACGACGCGCTGCAAAATCCTGAGTTTGCTTATCCAGTAGTTTAATCGCGTTTTCAATGGCAACAGGATCTGTTCCTTCAACGCTCTCTATTAAGGTATCTACAACTTTGTCGATAGCCATTTTCTCATCTTCATTTAACAGATGAGCATCTTCTTCTAATGCTGCGGTTAAGCTTTCTAACACACGAGCTGCTTCGACTTTTTGCTCAGCTAAACGACGAGCTTGTAAATCTTCTTGGGCATTTTCCATCGAAGATTGGATCATCTTAGCGATTTCAGTATCACTAAGACCATAAGAAGGCTTGACCTGTACTGAGGCTTCAACACCCGTTGATTTTTCCATCGCACTAACACTGAGTAAGCCATCAGCATCAACTTGGAATGTGACACGAATATGTGCGCCACCAGCAGCCATTGGAGGTATTCCACGCAGTGTAAAACGAGCAAGAGAGCGGCAATCGCTCACCATTTCACGCTCACCTTGAACGACGTGAACACTCATTGCGGTTTGACCATCTTTGAATGTCGTAAACTCCTGTGCTCTAGCAACAGGAATAGTGGTATTACGAGGGATCACTTTCTCAACTAATCCCCCCATTGTTTCAAGGCCAAGAGAAAGAGGAATAACATCCAGTAATAGCATTTCGCTATCAGGTTTATTACCCACCAAAATATCAGCTTGGATTGAAGCACCAATGGCAACCACTTTATCGGGATCGATAGAGGTTAAAGGTTCACGTTTGAAATAATCACCAACCATTTGACGAACCAATGGTACGCGTGTTGAACCACCAACCATAACCACTTCTAAAACTTCATCTATTTCAACATCTGCGTCTTTCAATGCGCGACGAACAGATAATAATGTGCGTTTCACCAATGATTGAATTAATGATTCAAACTCAGCACGAGTGATCTCACCTTTCCATCCATTAATGTTGATATCTGCAACATCGTTATCACTCAATGCAATTTTAGTTTCTGATGCAACATCCAGTAATTGACGTTGTAATACAGCATCTTTTTGATGTCCAAAACCGGCACGTTCTCTTATCCAATCTGCCAGCATCGTATCAAAATCATCGCCACCTAAAGCAGTATCACCGCCAGTCGCTAAGACTTCAAAAACACCTTTAGTTAAACGAAGAACAGAGATATCAAAAGTACCACCACCTAAGTCATAAACAACAATGGTGCCTTCTTTTCCTGAATCTAGACCATAAGCAATAGCGGCTGCTGTAGGTTCGTTTAATAAACGTAAAACATGTAAACCAGCACGGCGAGCGGCTTCTTTTGTGCCTTGACGTTGGGCATCATCAAAATAAGCAGGTACAGTGACAACTACACCATCAAGTTCTCCACCTAATGATTGCGTTGCACGTTCAGCTAATGCTTTTAAGATGTCAGAAGAGACTTGAATAGGATCAACAATACCTGCCGCTGTTTTGATCAGCGGTAAACCATTGTCATTTTCATGAAAATGATAAGGAAGATTCGGATAACGGCTTGTCACATCTCTCAGTGAGCGACCCACCATTCTTTTAATTGAGCTTATCGTGTTAGCAGGATCTTTTTCTGCGTCTTTTTTAGCATTCCAACCAACGTTGATATTATCAACTTGATACTGCACGACAGATGGCAATAAATAGCGACCTTCGCTGTCAGAAAGCGCTTCGGCTTGCCCACTACGCACAGTGGCAACTAATGAGTGTGTCGTACCTAAATCAATACCCGCGGCAAGCCGGCGCTGATGCGGTGCAGGCGTTTGACCTGGTTCACTAATTTGTAATAATGACATAACTATTTCCCTTAAAAACCATCAAACAAGCGTTCTTCAAGTTGTTCTACTTGCTCTTTTAATTTCGCAAGAAAACGCAATTTTCTCACATTATCTGCTGCAACATCCCAAGTTTGATTATCTAGCGTTTTGACCATTTCATCATGGCGTACTGTGTACATTTTTTCTAAACGCGCAGAAAAATCGGCTAACAAACTTTCGGCTTCAGCACTGTGTTCGATGTTATCCAGCTCTTCACGTAATGTGAGTTGCTCCATTAAAAAAGCAGTATCGTGCATCGTTTGTTGCTCATTAGCAATATCGATACCGTGTAATGAGAGCATGTATTCGGCTCTTGAGAGTGGATTTTTTAAGGTCTGATAAGCCTGATTGATGGTTGAAGCAAGCGAGATTGCTTGAGCCTGTTCTTTTTCAGACTGACCTGCAAAACGATCTGGGTGATATTGACGCTGCATATCTTGATAACGTATAACAAGTTGTTGTTTATCAATATCAAAACGATTAGGCATGCCTAATAGTGTGAAATAGTCCATACATCTACTCTTGGATTAATTAACGTTAATACTGTGTTTTAACACAAATTACACAGTGAAGCTTTCACCACAACCACACTCATTCGATACGTTCGGGTTGTTAAATTTAAAGCCTTCGTTTAATCCTTCTTTGACGAAATCAAGCTCTGTTCCATCTAAATAGACCATGCTTTTACCATCAACGATAACTTTCACACCTTTGTCTTCAAAAACAGTATCTTCGTCATTGATGACATCAGCAAATTCAAGAACATAAGCCATTCCAGAACAACCGGATGTTCTTACGCCTAAACGTAAACCTTCACCTTTTCCACGGTTAGATAGGAAAGAGCGAACACGATTAGCGGCGGATTCTGTAAGGGAAATTGACATGGCACACCTCACTCATAAAGAACGAAAGCGGATACTGAAAAAAAGTTTCAGCATCCGCCAATATTTTATTTTTTTATTATAAAAGACAATTACTTGCCTTGGCGTTTGCTTTTATAGTCTGCAATCGCTGCTTTTATTGCATCTTCTGCAAGAATTGAACAGTGAATTTTCACTGGTGGTAATTCTAATTCTTCTGCAATTGCTGTGTTCTTAATAGATTCGGCTTCATCTAATGTTTTGCCTTTCATCCATTCTGTTACCAGTGAACTTGATGCAATTGCTGAACCACAACCATAAGTTTTAAAACGCGCATCTTCAATTACGCCATTATCGTCAACTTTGATTTGCAGTTTCATAACGTCACCACAAGCAGGTGCGCCAACCATACCACTCCCTACAGTAGGGTCATTATTATCAAATGATCCCACATTACGAGGGTTTTCATAATGATCAATTACTTTATCGCTATAAGCCATGATTTAACTCCTGAAAACGTCTGATTAATGGTGAGACCATTCGATACTGTTGATATCAACACCTTGTTTATGCATATCCCAAAGTGGAGAAAGATCACGTAAGCGACCAATTGCACTGTGGATTTGTTCAATTGCATAATCTATTTCTTCTTCTGTGGTGAAACGACCCAGAGAGAAGCGAATAGAACTGTGTGCAAGTTCATCAGTTAAACCTAATGCACGCAGTACATAAGAAGGTTCTAAACTTGCTGAAGTACAGGCTGAGCCTGAAGAGACAGCAAGATCTTTTAGTGCCATCATTAATGATTCACCTTCAACATAGTTGAAGCTCACATTAAGAATGTTTGGCGCAGTGTGTTCTAAAGAACCGTTGATATAAACTTCTTCGATATCTTTAATGCCATTCCATAAACGTAAACGTAATTCGTTTAAGCGTTTAGTTTCATCAGCCATTTCTTCTTTCAAAATACGGTAAGCTTCGCCCATACCCACAATTTGATGAACGGCTAATGTACCTGAACGCATACCACGCTCATGTCCGCCACCATGCATTTGTGCTTCTAAACGAATACGTGGTTTACGACGAACATAAAGTGCACCGATACCCATAGGACCGTAAACTTTATGCGCAGAAAGAGAAAGTAAATCAACTTTTAACTTAGAAAGATCAATCGGTAATTTACCAACGCTTTGTGTTGCGTCTACATGGTAAATAATACCTTTGCTACGGCATAATTCACCGATAGCAGCAATATCTTGTACAACACCAATTTCGTTATTTACATGCATGATAGAAACTAAAATAGTGTCTTCACGCATCGCTTCTTCAAGCTCTTTCAGGTCAATTAGACCATCACTTTTTGGTGCTAAATAAGTGACTTCAAAACCTTCACGCTCAAGTTGACGACAAGTGTCTAAAATGGCTTTATGTTCGGTTTTTGAAGTGATGATGTGCTTACCTTTTTTCTGGTAAAAGTTAGCAACACCTTTTAGTGCGAGGTTATCAGCTTCAGTTGCGCCTGATGTGAATACGATTTCACGAGGATCTGCACCGATTAAATCAGCGATCTGATTACGTGCAATATCAATAGCTTCTTCTGCTTGCCAACCAAAACGGTGTGAACGAGAGGCTGGGTTACCAAAAATGCCATCAATAGTCAGGCATTGCATCATTTTTTCAGCAACTCGTGGATCAACAGGAGTGGTTGCTGAATAATCTAGATAAATGGGTAATTTCATTGCTCACTAACTCCAAAGACGACGGATCTTCTTTAATAATTTTGTTTTTGCCTACCTAGAGATCGCCGTTAAACTCGCATATTAACAATGGTTTCTTGTAAACGACCATTGATAGCATGGCGTTTTTCATTGTCTTGACGATCGGCGACATCCATAACCTCTTCGTTATTTACTAACTCTTCAAGGCTGATACTGCTTAGGAAACTGGTTATACGATCACTTAAATCACGCCACAAAGTATGAGTCAGGCAACGATCGCCACCTTGACAACCTTCTTTGTTACCCTGACAACGGGTAGCATCGACAGATTCATCAACCGCAGAAATAACTTGAGCAACAAAAATTTGCCCTGCATCGCGGCCTAATAAATAACCGCCTCCAGGACCACGAACACTTGCGACTAATTCATTTTTGCGCAAACGTGAGAAAAGCTGCTCAAGATAAGAAAGGGAAATCCCTTGACGCTCTGAAATATCAGCGAGGGGGACAGGGCCTTGCTGTGAATGCAATGCAACATCAAGCATTGCAGTAACTGCGTAACGCCCTTTTGATGTCAGTCTCATAACAAATACTCCGTGGTGAACAATAATCAAATTGTGTCATTCCCGAGTAATTTAGTCAACTATTTATCCGAGTGTTTTAGTCAAGTATTATACTCAGCCAAAAGTTGACTTAAGTTAATCAACTTTACCCTCTATTTCTTAGCCCATTTCTCAACTGACGTTAGGATACCACGTAAGATATGAAGCTCTTGTGTTTCTGGACGTGCACGCGTAAATAGACGGCGTAAACGGCTCATCACTTGCCCCGGATGTTTAGGACGAATAAAGCCAGATTCATTAAGCACCTGCTCTAAGTGAACGTAAAAACGTTCTATATCGTCTGCTGGTGGATAATCAATCTCTGATGGGCTATTTTCCTCTTGTTTTTCTTCTTGGGCAAGTGCTGCCATACGAATTTCATAACTAACAAGTTGAACAGCCATCGCTAAATTTAAAGAACCATATTCTGGATTAGTAGGAACATACAGATGAAAATCACATTTTTGTAATTCTTCATTGGTTAAACCTGTGCGTTCGCGACCAAAAATAACAGCAACAGGCTTATTTTTAGCTTCCATAACACAACGCTCACCACATTCACGAGGTGCAAGCATTGGCCAAGAAAGTGTACGGCTACGGGCACTTGTTCCTATGACTAAACCACAGCCTTCAATCGCTTCATCGATACTATTAACAATATGTGCATTGCCAATAACATCACTTGCACCTGCGGATAGGGCAATAGAATGTGAATCTGGTTTTTCTTTTGGATTAACAAAATAAAGATTGGTTAATCCCATGGTTTTCATAGCGCGAGCTGTAGAGCCCATATTGCCTGTATGCGAGGTTTCTACAAGGATGATGCGAATATTTTCTAACATTGATTTCTTGTTAATTGCTTTATGATCCATCTATTTTATCACAATTGTAGCCAGAAACACGAATGCCTGTTATACTCTCGCACGTTTTTTATCCCCGTTCTTTAACATCTTGTGGAAGATAACCATGCATCCGATGCTGAATATTGCCATACGTGCCGCACGTAAGGCTGGTAATTTAATCGCCAAAAATTACGAAAATCCTGAATCTGTAGAAACTAATCAGAAAGGTACCAATGATTTTGTCACTAACGTTGACCGTGACGCAGAACAAGCAATCATTGAAATCATCCGTAAATCTTATCCAAAACACACCATTATTACGGAAGAAAGTGGCGAGTTACTCGGTGAAGATCACGACATACAATGGGTTATTGATCCACTTGATGGCACTACTAACTTCATTAAACGTCTTCCACACTTCTCTGTTTCTATTGCTGTACGCATTAAAGGTCGTACTGAAGTGGCTGTTGTTTACGATCCTATGCGTAACGAATTATTCTCAGCTGTTCGTGGTCAAGGCGCACAGTTAAATGGTTATCGTCTACGTGGCTCTAACGCTCGTGATTTAGACGGAGCTGTTCTTGCGACTGGTTTCCCATTCAAAAGCAAGCAACATTCAGCCGCTTATATGAATATGTTAGGCAAACTGTTTGTACCTTGTGCTGATTTCCGTCGCACGGGTTCAGCTGCATTAGATTTAGCTTATGTTGCAGCAGGCCGTGTTGATGGTTTCTTTGAGATTGGCTTAAAACCTTGGGATTTCTTAGGTGGCGAATTAATCGCTCGTGAAGCAGGTGCTATCGTTTCTGACTTTACCGGTAATCATGGCTACCTACAAACAGGTAATATTGTTGCAGGTAACCCACGTGTTGTCAGAGCATTATTAGCTGAAATTCGTAGTGAATTAACAGACGCATTAAAACGTTAATTTCATTGATACGAATAAAATATATACAAAGAAAAAGACCATAATATTATGGTCTTTTTTATTGCCTACTAATTTATTGTTAATAGTGCATTTACTGATAATTGGCTAATTTCTTGAGCTATTTTATCTAATAGTTGCGATGTCATTTCTTGTTTATCAATACGTAATAAAAACGCTTTTCTCGCAATCACAAACCCAAGTATTTGCCCAATAACGGCATGAGCACGAATAGTAGTCGTTAACGTATCACTCTTTTTATCAATTAATTCGATGAGATGAGATAGCCGTAAATGAAAAGGCTCTATTAAATTACGATAAATTAACTCATAATTTTCAGTTGGTTCCAGTTGCTCACGTAAAATCAACTGACTGTAATAATGACGTTCAGGTGCTAATAAAGCGCGCGTTAATCCCGTGACTAATAAAGGGATCAGAGAAGCAAGTAATTCACGATCTAACTTATTTTCTTTTAATAAAAACTGAAGCTTATGATCAAATTGGTCAAAATGAATTTCTGACGCTAATTCTGTCGCAATATATTGAATAACGGCGGTATAAACGCCTAGTTTTCCACCAAAATGATAAGGAATTGCTGATTGATTAACACCAGCATCCTGCGCAAGTTGTCTCGTTCTCAACCCACTAATTCCGTGTAGTGCAAAAAGTTTAATACCTTCTTGTACTAACTTTTCTTGAGTCTGTTCTGTACTTATCGCGGTTTTACTGGTGTTTTTCATTATTTATTAACTATTTATTATTAGGCTTATAAATCAGCCCGCATTAATTGTGTTGAGTTTGAATTTAACTCAATCCCTTTACTTTTACCAACTACAACTGTACCACCTAAGTTACATAAGTGATGACCAAAGCCACAGTTAGGCTCAAACGCAAACGTCATACCTTCTTGTAATACAAGCTCTCGACCTGGATTTGGTAATCTTTCAATTTGTTTATAACGACTCGCCAATGGTAATGATTCGATACCCGGAGCAGTACCAAAACCAATAGGCCCATAAGGATTGATGCTATGGATAAGTGGATGCACATGCCATCCTCCTGATTGTAATAATGGTTTTTCCATTAAATCAACCACTTCACCAAAAGTAACGCCCGCTTTTAAATGCTCAACACCTATTTCATAACATTCTCGAGCAACCAAAGCGGCTTTTTCTAAATTCTCATGAATTTTACCCACTGCAACAGCGGCTTGGTGTTGTGTTTCATACATTCCATATAAAGCGAAAATTTCTGATAACACAATGTCGCCCATTTGAATTTCACGTGGCGCTTGTGAGCGATATTGCCAAGCTGGAGGACCCCAACCAATATATTCAGAACCTGATCCCATTAGAATTTCAGCCGTAAACCCACCTCTGGATAAGCAAGTTGCAGTAATAGCGGCTGCAAGATCAGCTTCTGTCGCCCCTGGTCTGGTTGTTACGCGCATTGCTTCACTCATTGCTTCACCAATAGCAGCGGCATATCTCACATGTGTCAGTTCTTCTTCACTTTTAACGGATGCACGTTTAAAGAAATCACGATAAACACAGCTAAATTTCGCATAAGGAAATGCATCCTTAATACCGTTTAGAGTATTAAATGGCATTGCACCATCAAAATAAAATGGAGGATAAGGCTCTAAGCCAATAACACCAATATGTGCATTTTGTTGCACACCCATTTCTTTCAGTAATTGAGCAATATTACGCCCTGTTTTTCCTACAACAAGATTGTCTTCATCAATCCACTGCAAATCACCACGTAGTTTTGCCTGCATATGATCGGCAATCATCATTGGTGCAAAAGTGACTATCAATGGTTTTTTATTTTCATGAAAAATAACAACCGATCCTAGTCGGTCATTTGTAAAATAGTGGTCAATACAAAATGGTGCCGGTGCGGCGGATTCTCTATCACCATAGATAATCAATGTATCTAGCTGATTATCTTTCATAATATCTCTAGCTAACTGCCAGCGTCTGTCTCTTTCTTGTAAAGAAAAACTGGCTGGGATCACCGATTTATTGTTCATAATAATACCTTTTTCACATTCATTCATTTGAATGAATTAAATCTAACCCTAATATTTAAAATGATCAATTATTCGCTTGATCAAAAAATGCGCTTTTTCAAGGAGAAAAGAAAAAGATCTGCAATATCAAAAGACATTACAGATCTTAATTTTTATAAAATAGAAGAATTAGGTATTTTGAGGCTGTACTCTTGGTCTGATAAACATAGCAGGGATCGTTAATGCTGCCATTAACCAGAAGATCAACGACTCTTGATTAGGAAGTTTTTCATACAACCAACCAGAAACAATAGTCATAATCGCAATACTTCCGCCCATCGCTAAAGCAGAATACACCGCTTGTAGACGAATAATTTCGTGCTCTTGACGTGCACTAATAAAGCGCATTGCCGCTAAATGGCATACCGTAAACGTACCACTATGTAAGATTTGAACAACAATAAGCGCGGGTAATGCGGTAAAACTCCCCATTAATCCCCAACGTAAAAGCCCAGCAAAAGCAGAAAGTAAGAGTAGATTTCTTGCGCTCCAGCGGCGGAATAAACGATGGCTCAACATAAAAACAACCACCTCTGAAACCACACCTAACGACCAAAGGTAGCCGATTGTTGCGGTGTCATACCCTGCTTTTTCCCAATAAAGTGCACTAAAACCATAATAAGCAGCATGTGCACCTTGTAGCAAAGAAACACATAGAAGAAAACGCCAAACTGGTCCATCTGAAATCAGTTTCATAAAGGACACATTACTGTGTTCAGCTTTTTTTACTTTACCCTGTGGCATAACTTTAGGGCGGAGCATAGATGTCAAGAATAGTGCAAGAGTACTAGCAATCAATCCATAAAGGATAATGGGATGTCCAAAAGCATCAATTAAAACACCTAGCAATGATGAGCTAATAATAAAAGCGATTGAGCCCCAAACGCGGATTTTCCCATAGTCAAAAGGAAACTGTTTTTGCCACGTTCCAGCTAGAGAATCCCCTAAAGGCACCATCGGTGAAAAGAAAACGTTAAATCCTGTCATCACAAAGAATAACCATGCCCAATGGCTACCCATCATAAATGCAACAGTAAAAAGTAATGAGAGAAAAGCAAACAATCTCAATGCAGTGATAAGTTTTGACGGATCCTTTACCGCAGGCGTTAAAATTAGGCTACCAACAAAACGTGCGGTTAAACCTACGCCTAATAACAGACCTATCATTGCAGGATCGACGCCCTCTCCTTTTAGCCATATGGACCAAAAGGGTAAAAAGATGCCGTATGAAAAGAAATAGGTAAAATAATCTAAGGCAAGCCACAATGTTGATGGAATAACCATCCAATCCCCCATTTTTAAGATGCAAAAAAACCCGCCAAGAACAAGTTCTCGAAGCGGGCTTGTACAACGGGTTCTATTATATCGTTACAAACTTATGCGTAAACTGGAAATTTAGCGCAGATATCCAAGACTTTTTGTTTCACTTTCTCAATGTTCGCTTCATCATTGATATTATCAAGGACATCACACATCCAACCGGCTAATTCACGAGCTTCCGCTTCTTTAAAACCACGACGTGTAATCGCTGGAGAACCGATACGAACACCAGAAGTTACAAATGGGCTACGTGGATCATTTGGTACGCTGTTTTTATTAACAGTAATATTTGCACGACCCAGTGCAGCATCAGCGTCTTTACCTGTAATATCTTTATCTACTAAATCTAATAAAAACAGGTGGTTTTCAGTTCCGCCAGACACTACTTTATAACCGCGATCTAAGAAAACGTCTACCATTGCTTTCGCGTTTTTAGCAACTTGTTGCTGATAAACTTTAAATTCTGGTTCCATAGCTTCTTTTAATGCAACCGCTTTACCTGCAATAACATGCATTAAAGGGCCACCTTGAGAGCCAGGGAATACAGCAGAGTTCAGTTTTTTATAAAACTCTTCATCGCCACCTTTAGCAAGAATAAGACCGCCGCGTGGGCCTGCTAAGGTTTTATGGGTTGTTGTTGTAACAACATGTGCATGAGGAACTGGGTTAGGATAAACACCTGCTGCAATCATACCTGCTACGTGTGCCATATCAACAAATAAGAATGCACCAATGCTGTCTGCGATTTCGCGCATTTTAGCCCAATCAACCAGACCAGAATAAGCAGAGAATCCGCCAATGATCATTTTTGGTTGATGTTTTTTAGCTTGAATAGCGATATCTTCGTAATCAATTTTACCTGATTCATCAATACCATAAGGTACGATGTTATACAGTTTACCAGAGAAGTTAACTGGTGAACCATGAGTTAAGTGACCGCCTTGTGCTAGGTTCATACCTAAAACTGTATCACCTGGTTTTAATAATGCCATATAAACAGCGGCATTCGCTTGTGAGCCTGAGTGAGGCTGTACGTTAGCGTAATCTGCACCAAATAATGCTTTTGCACGATCGATAGCCAGTTGCTCTACAACATCCACATACTCACAACCACCGTAGTAACGTTTACCCGGATAGCCTTCAGCATATTTATTTGTCAGCTGAGATCCCTGCGCCTGCATAACACGAGGGCTGGTATAGTTTTCAGAAGCAATAAGTTCGATGTGCTCTTCTTGACGAGTCACTTCACCTTCCATTGCATTCCATAATTCTGGATCGTAATCAGCAATATTCATTTCACGTTTTAACATTCACATCTCCTGACTCAGCTAACTTCACTAAAGACAAACTCCCATGCGGGAGAAAGAATGACATACAGTGTAAACTCTTTTTCTTCATTGAGATAGCCCCTAATGAAAAAATACGCAATCGTTTGCCATCCAACTATAACAGCACATTATTACTTTTTAACAACCCCATTTTATCCTGTGCTTATTCCCCTTTTTGAGGCACATCTCGCCTTATTTTGCAAACACCCCGCATCATTCTCTAAGAATTGAGATTTTTTGTTAAAAAATAAAAACAGAGATTTACAAAATAATCAAAAAGAGATAAGTTGCATATAAAATGCAATTTATAAAAATTCACAATAAACTGAAAAATTTTCAGGAGCAATTATGTTAGATGCACAAACTATCGCGACAATTAAATCCACCATTCCCCTCATTGCTAAAACAGGTCCAGCATTAACAGCCCACTTTTATGACCGAATGTTTTCTCGCCATCCAGAGTTAAAAGATATTTTCACCATGAGCCATCAAAGCAGTGGTGCACAACGCGAAGCCTTATTTAATGCGATATGCGCTTATGCGGCAAACATTGAAAACTTAGCCACCATTTTGCCTGCTGTTGAGAAAATTGCACAAAAACATGTCAGTTTAAATATTCTTCCTGAACACTACCCCATCGTCGGTGAGAATTTATTAGCAACAATTGATGAGATGTTTAGTCCTGGGCAAGAAGTGCTAGATGCTTGGGGAGCCGCTTATCAAGTATTGGCCGATGTCTTTATCAATCGAGAAGAACAAATTTATCAGCAAAAAGAACAAACAAGCGGGGGCTGGAGAGGATTACGGAACTTTAAAGTTAAACATAAAATAAAACAAAGTGATGTCATTACCAGTTTTGAATTAGAGCCTGAAGATGGACTTGCTGTTACTCCTTATCAAGCAGGGCAATATCTAAGCCTTTATATCCGTGATAAGCACCTTGAAAATCAAGAAATACGTCAATATTCATTAACTCAGTCATCAAATAATAAAACCTATCGCATCGCTGTAAAGCGTGAAGATAAAGGTATTTTATCGAATTTTCTTCATGACCATATTCAAGAAGGTGATACTTTACAAGTTGCCGCACCAGGGGGCGATTTCTATTTAGATGTATCACCAACAACACCAGTAACCTTAATTTCAGCAGGTGTGGGTTTAACGCCAATGCTATCTATGCTACACACGCTTTCAGCTCATCAAGCTAATATTAATTGGTTACATGCTGCCGAGCATGGTGGTGTCCATGCGTTTAAAGATGAAGTTAATCAAGTCGGCAATCAACTTTCACACTATCAACAAGCGATATGGTATCGCACACCACGCACCGAAGATGTACAAAACAAAGATTATCAATTCGAAGGCTTAATGACATTAAAACAAGTTGAAGATTGGTTAGCTATTCCTGATATGCATTTCTATTTTTGTGGCCCATTACCTTTTATGCAATCTGTTGCTAAACAACTTATTGAACTAGGTATTCATAGTGAGAAACTTCATTATGAATGTTTTGGTCCTCATGCTGTTATTACACAAGGCTTACAATAAAAAATACCATCATTAACGTTCAATATTAAATTGAATAAAAAAGCGCTGATAGCATTATAGCTATCAGCGCTTTACTTAATTATCCCACTGCCTTTTTATGGTCGATATTTATTTTCCATCGCAGCGGGAATAACATGATATTTAGCAGAAAAACCGTACCAAATAACACTAATTAAACAGAGCGTATAACCAAATAATTCACTGCCCTCTTCCACCATATTTTTAACGGCACGGTTATAATCTTCACCTAATAACTTATGCCAAAGTATTCCCATACCAAATAAGCGAGAGAACAGCAAAATACATAATAAGCCAGCAACTAACATTCCATGGCTTGGATGAGTAATAAAGTGAATTAAGCCTTTTAATGTTCTCTTACCTTCTCTAATTGCAATGGCAATACAAATAAACGTCACCGTTAAGGCAAACCAAACCCAAGAGCCGTGTGCGATCTGATCAAATACACCATCTAACTCACGAATTAGAATACACAAGAAAAAACCCATAATAAGCGTGAACGCTCCCCGCTGTTCACTATCTTGGCACGCTTTAACAAAAAAGAATAAGCAAATGATAGCGACGATAATTTCTTGGCCTAATTCAGTTACTGATGTTTCAGAAATACCATTATCAAGAATTAAAATATCAAGAAAAATAAATCCCGTCGTGATAGCGATTAACACTGCTGCACATAAAAATAAAGCGAGACGCTTTAATAAATAATTAAACACTATTTTGCCCATACCTTAATGATTTTTTAATGTTGATGATAATAACTTTCCTTAAAAGTTATTGAATAACATTTTGTGCCTTAAAGTTAATAAAAAATAGTAAAATAAATCACTAAGCGTCATCAATAGACTTATATAAGGTATAAATAGCATTATAGGCAAAACATTAAAAAATAAATTATGCGCAATAAAAAGAAAAAGCCCGATATTTTGATTAAAAATATCGGGCTTTAATAAAAATAAATAATATAAATATTTGGCTTAAGTTTAATTACTATATAGCTTAACTAAATAGCCTCTTCGTCTTGTTCGCCAGTACGAATACGAATAACACGACTCACATCGAAGACAAAAATCTTACCATCACCAATTTTACCTGTTTGTGCCGTTGTCATAATTGTATCTACACAAGTTTCAACAATTTCATCAGAGACAACAATTTCAATCTTCACTTTAGGTAAAAAATCGACCATGTATTCAGCACCGCGGTAAAGCTCAGTATGCCCTTTTTGGCGACCAAAACCTTTCACTTCTGTTACGGTCATTCCCGTGATACCCACTTCGCCGAGTGCTTCTCTTACATCATCTAATTTAAACGGCTTAATTATCGCTTCAATTTTTTTCATCGTATTATCCTGCTATTACCAGTTGTGGCGACCAAAACCGCTTGTAATTGGGTATCTGCGATCTTTACCAAAATTACGACTTGTAATACGTGGCCCAACAGGGGCTTGACGTCGCTTGTATTCATTAATATCGACTAATTTTATCACTTTACGGACAGTCGCTTCATCAAATCCAGCCGCAACTAAATCAGATACAGATTTATCTTGCTCAACATAACCCTCAAGAATAGCATCCAAAATATCATAAGGAGGCAAATTATCTTGGTCTGTTTGTCCCGGTGCAAGTTCTGCTGATGGAGGTCTATCAATAACACGCTGAGGAATAGCTGGCGAAAGCGTATTGCGATATTTAGAAAGCTCAAAAACCAATGTTTTAGGTACATCTTTTAGTACATCAAAACCACCAGCCATATCACCATACAATGTGGAATAACCCACAGCTGATTCACTTTTATTGCTTGTAGTTAATACTAAACGACGGCGTTTATTCGACATTGCCATTAAAATAACAGCGCGACAACGTGCTTGTAGATTTTCCTCAGTAGTATCTGCGGCAGTATCTTTAAACATAGGTGCAAGCTGCGCCATAAAAGCATCAAACATAGGTTCAATAGAAACCGTATCAAACTCAACACCTAATAAATCTGCTTGCTCTTTAGCGTCATGAATACTCATTTCTGAAGTATAACGAAATGGCATCATAACAGCCTGAACACTCTCTTTGCCTAAAGCATCAGCGGCGATAGCAACGGTTAATCCAGAGTCAATACCACCAGATAACCCTAGAATAGCCCCTTTAAAACCGTTCTTAGTGACGTAATCACGCGTTGCAAGTACTAATGCTTGATAAACTTGCGCTAAAGGTGAAAGTTCTGGAGCAGGATCTGCCATTGGGATAATGTTTAATTCGTCGAATTCAACAATAGCAGTCTGTTCATCAAATGCAGCTAAACGATGTGTAATAGCACCCCGTTCATCAAATACTTTTGAACAACCATCAAATACCAACTCATCCTGACCACCAATTTGGTTAAGATAGATCACTGGAAGGTGTGTTCTTTGGCAATGTTCTTTAATGAGCAGTGTACGAACATGCGGTTTTTCACGATTATAAGGTGAAGCATTAATAGATAGAACGAGATCAGCACCCGCTTGTTTTAATGCATCAATAGGTTCATTGATCCAGATATCTTCACAAATTAACAAACCTAAGTGATAACCTTTAAACGGAACCACACAACGCTCATTTCCTTGTTGGAAATAACGCTTCTCATCAAACACACCATAATTAGGTAATTGCTGTTTGAAATAACGCGCTTGTAATTCACCTTTATAGAAAAATGAAAGTGCGTTATAAATTTTGCCGTTTTGCCACCAAGGATGACCAACAACAATCGCTATTTTTTTGCTTGCTTGTTCTAAACGCGTAAGTTGTGTTTCACAACGCTGTTGGAAATCAGGACGAAATAGCAGATCTTCAGGAGAGTAACCGCATAAAGCCAGCTCAGAAAACATAACCAGATCGGCATCTTCTTGTGCTTTAACGGTAGATAACATGCGTTCGCAGTTACCTTCAATATCACCAACAACCCAATTAAGTTGAGCCATGGCGAGTTTTAGTTTACGACTCATAAAAATTAGTCTCTCCGCTATCTTCCGCATAAAAGGAAAGTTAGTTTAAAAATATATTCGTTATCTGAAAAGGTTATTCTTTAAAATCATTCGCATCTAGCTCATGACGAGATAACAATTTATAAAACTCAGTTCGATTGCGCCCAGCCATACGTGCAGCTTGAGTCACATTGCCTTTTGTCATTTGTAAAAGCTTTCTCAAATAGGTCATTTCAAAATGACCTCTTGCTTCTGCAAATGTGGGCAGCGCCGTATTTTCACCTTGTAAGGCCTGTGTTACAAGCGCTTCACTAATCACGGGGGCTGTTGTTAATGCAACACATTGCTCAATAACGTTAACTAATTGACGCACATTACCCGGCCAACTTGCTGTCATTAAGCATTTCATCGCATCGGTTGAAAAGCTTCGGACAAAAGGTTTATGGCGTTTAGCAGACTCTCTCAATAAGTGATTAGCAAGAATAGGAATATCTTCAGCTCTCTCACTTAATGTCGGAATACGTAAATTAACCACATTTAAACGATAGAATAGATCTTCACGAAATTCATTACGTTCCATCGCTTTAGGTAAATCACGGTGTGTTGCAGAAAGGATACGTACATCAATATCAATATCGCGATTACTGCCTAATGGGCGAACTTTTCGCTCTTGTAAAACACGCAATAATTTAACTTGCAATGCCATTGGCATATCGCCAATTTCATCTAAAAATAGTGTGCCACCTTCGGCTGCCTGAAATAATCCTTCACGACTACTCACAGCTCCTGTAAAAGCACCTTTCGCATGACCAAATAGTTCAGATTCTAAAAGTTGCTCAGGTAAGGCACCACAGTTAATGGCAATGAAAGGTTTTTTCGCCCTAGGGCTTGCGCGATGAATGGCTTGAGCAAGGACTTCTTTACCCGTACCACTTTGACCATTGATAAGCACGCTGACATCTGATTGAGCAACTAGCTTTGCTTGTTCTAATAAACGTAGCATTTGCGGGCTACGTGTCACGATATCTTTTGACCACTCTTCATCTGAAACAATAGTTACAAGTTCTAGCGCTTCATCAATCGCTTTATAAAGTGCGTCTCTATCAACGGGTTTAGTTAAGAAGCTGAATACACCTTGCTGCGTCGCAGCCACGGCATCAGGAATAGAGCCATGAGCCGTAAGAATGATCACTGGCATGCCGGGCTGTTGGCGTTGTATCTCAGCGAACAGCGCCATGCCGTCCATTTCATCCATTCGGAGATCACTGATAACAAGGTCTATTTTTTCTTTTAAGAGAAGTTTTAGTGCTTCTTGTCCACTTTCAGCGGTGAAGATATGAAAACCTTCACTTGTTAATCGCATACCAAGTAACTTTAATAACCCAGGATCATCATCGACAAGTAAAAGATTTGCTGATTTATGGCCAGCCATGCACATTCTCCTTATTTAGATCCTGCTTCAGTCGGTTTTGAGCTTGGTGTGTCAGTGTTAGTTTTGACTGGCTCTGGTTTTACCGCCTCGGGTTTCGTAGATTCTGGTTTTGAAGGCTCTGATTTAACCGCTGTTGCAGAAGGTTGTTTTTCCTCATCCTTTGGCTTCTCTGTTATCGATTGCGTCGAAACGGGTTTTTCAGCTGGTTTTTCGGTAACAGGTTTCTCTGCATTCACTTTTTCTGTTTCCGCAGATGCTGCTGTTGCGCTTTCCGCTAAACCTTCATTTTGCGATAGCGAGTCAACAGAGCCACTCTGTTTTCTATTCGATAACTGCCGTTCAATTTGGGTAAGGCTTTCAAGTTTTTTCAGTGTGACATTTAGCTCATGCTGTAACGCACTATTCTCTTTTCTTAGCACATCAATTCTATTATCTGTTTCTGTGGTTAAACGACGATAACGATTCTTTTCTTCCGCTAAAGAGAGAATGAGCGTTTGGTTCTCAATCCATGTCGATAATAGAACTCGCATAGAACTCGGAAATTGTAATTTATAGCTTTCTAATAACACTAATTGTGTTCGACGATCGGCAATCGTCATTCCAGCGCGCTCTAATAAAATACTTTTATAAAATGCATCATCCCACCCAGTAACAACAACACTGTTTGCTTGGCGTTGTGCTTCTGTCGTCATTATGCGGTTTGTACATTCAATGGCGCGTAACCAATAAAGTGCGTTATTGATGCCTTCATCATAAAACGAGCTTAATGTTTTACATTCAGCCCAACGATAATCAATCGTTTTTTGTTTAACAACGGGGATTTCTGGCTCTAGCTCTTGTGCCTCAGTTAGCGACTTTGGTGTACACCCTGAAAGAACCAGTGGAAACATAATAAACAAGAAACACTGCTTCCAATTTAATGCGATTTTTCTAGTTGATGCAGGGGCCATAGATAACAATTCAATACCAAGCATCTTCTTATTTATTTTTTTATACTCATGATGAGGAGATGCTTGTTTTTGTGACCTGATTTGCATTATTTAATCTCAGAAAGTAGCGGTAATTCAATACGAAAACAGACATCGGCATAGTCAGAAGGAACAACACTTAATTCACCTTCCATTCTCTTGATACAGTCATGAGCAATACTTAAACCTAAACCACTTCCTTTTACAGCTCCTTTGCGTAGCAAAGATCCTTGGAAAAAGGGTTCAAAAATCATTTTTTGTTCAGATTCGGGGATAGGTGTTCCTTTATTGGCTATATCAATAACTATTTTCTGTTCAACTTGATAACTAGAGATCCAGATATTACCTGATTCAGCACCATAGTGCACCGCATTCGAGTAGAGATTGTCGATAACTCGTGATAATAATGTTGCCTCTGCTCGACAAGTGGTTAGATTAAGTGAAATTATCGTTTTAATATCTTTAGCTCTCGCAGGTAAACTGTGGGCTAATACCACATCATTCACTAATTGAGTCAAGTTAATTTCTTCGATTTGTTGAGGAACCTCAGAAAGTTTACGATTATAATCAAGTAGTTGTTCAATTAATAACTGTAACTGCTTACTGCTATTATCGAGAATTGAAACAACTTCTTTTTGATCTAGAGTTAAAGGACCTGCAACTTCATCAGCTAATAATTCCGTACCTTCTCGCATACTGGCTAACGGTGTTTTCAACTCATGAGAAATATGACGTAAAAATTCATGCCGCTGTGATTCAAGCCATGCTAAACGCTCACTTAACCAAATAATACGTTGTGCTAATGAACGTAGTTCTCGTGGCCCTTGGAAAGTATCTAAGTTATTACTAAGTGTTCGACCTTCACCTAATCGATTAATCATCTTTTCAATCCCTTTAACAGGGCCGATAATCATTCGAGTAAATAACGCAATGAGGATCAGGCTAAAAACAAAAACGATAAGACTTTGCCAACCGAAATAACGACCTTTCTCAGCGATTGCCATCTGGAGTTGTTCGCCACGGCTAAAAATAATCTCTTTAGTTAATGCAACAATACGGTTATTGGCATAAGAAAACTGCTCTAGGGCTTGTTGCATCTCTTTTGTAGGTTCGCTACTTTCGCATTGAATGGATTTTAATTTTTCAAGAGAAGTATTAAGCACATTCGCTTCTTTAGAGGCAGAAAGAGAAATAATGGTTTGTTGTAATGTTGAGAAGAGTTTGGTGTATTGCTGGTAGCGTTGCTGATACATATCATCATCGGTTTTATCCCGTAAAACACAATATCGACGATAGTTTCCTTCCATTTCAATCGCTAGATTTCGCATCACTTCACTGCGCTCAGTATCTGCAAGTGCATTTTTGTTAGTAATAGCCGCCTGATTACTTAGTTGATCAAGACTTTGATAAGCCTGATAAGCAAGTACAAGCAAAGGTAATAGCACCATCCAAAATGCCATTATCACGAGCTGTCTTAAAGAACGAGGGAAAATACGCCACTTTTTCAATGAAATCATCTCAACACCTATTAGAGTAATGCGATGCTACATGACTTGATAACAAGAAAAAAGTCCGACATTGGGAAAATCAGGCATAGAGAACAAACACAAACGAGGAAATTTGACAGGCTCTAGAAGTGGGAGAGCGGAATATCTTATTGAGATATTCCGCTCGTCAATATTTCATCTCTTTTTTCTCTAAAAGAGAATGAAGGTGGTGCCTCACTCCACGTGTCGCCCTGTGTTTGATAAGGTCCGAAGACGAGTATCATGATGTTGGACGGTAGGCACCTTACTCTGGCGTCATTCCTGGCTTATGTGGTATGTTCCCACCCATATTGTGGACCGACATAAAAAGTTGAATGAGCAACTGATTTATATAATGCACAAGGCGTGCCAACTTTTAAAAAATAAATATAACGAATTGAAAAATAACGAAAAATAAAAATACACATCTAATATTTTATTTATGACTCTTTTTTATCTAGTTATAAAACAACCAAGCTGTCTCCATATCCAGACAGAGTTACCCTAAATTTAATAACTACTTATATTTCAATAAATTAAATGTCGCCATTAAGAGACAGTTAAAATAGCAAGTGTCGTTATTTTTACACAATAAAAAATAACTCCTTTATTATCAATAAAATAAAGCCTCTAACAATGTAGAGGCTTTATGTGTTTATCACTAAGATAGTTTTACATTTGATTAATCAAATTGTTTTCTTGCATTGC
Source organism: Proteus sp. ZN5 (assembly GCF_011046025.1). Lineage (GTDB taxonomy): Bacteria > Pseudomonadota > Gammaproteobacteria > Enterobacterales > Enterobacteriaceae > Proteus. The sequence continues at coordinate 2,010,834 of NZ_CP047639.1, read as the reverse complement.
GGAATAAACGCATCCAAGGGCTGTCTTCACCCCAGCTCTTTGGATGCCAAGAATTACTAACAGTTCTAAACACACGTTCTGGGTGAGGCATCATAATAGTTGAACGACCATCTTTTGTAGTGACAGCAGTGATCCCTTTTACAGAGCCATTAGGATTTAATGGATATCGTTCTGTTGGATCACCGTAGTGATCCACAAAACGTAATCCCACTAAATTTTGAGCTTCTAATTGCGCTAATTGTTCAGCATTACGAAATTCAGCGAAACCTTCACCATGAGAAACAGCGATAGGCATTTGTGAACCCACCATACCTTGTAACAACAACGATGGACTTTCTGTCACTTTCACTAAACTAAAGCGCGCTTCAAAACGTTCAGAGCGGTTGCGAACAAAACGAGGCCATAAATCTGCCCCCGGAATAAGCTCTGATAATGTTGACATCATTTGACAACCATTACAGACACCAAGAGATAAGGTATCTTGGCGTTCAAAAAATTGAGCGAATTCATCACGTAAACGAGAATTAAATAAAATAGATTTCGCCCAACCTTCGCCGGCACCTAATACGTCACCATAAGAGAATCCACCACAAGCCACCAACACATCAAAATCACTCAATGAACGTCTAGCGGAATGCAAATCGCTCATATGAACGTCGATAGCATCAAACCCTGCTCTGTCAAAAGCAGCCGCCATTTCAACATGAGAGTTAACACCTTGCTCTCTTAATACTGCAATACGAGGGCGACTTCCTGTTGCAATATAAGGAGCTGCAATATCTTCATTTGGATCAAAGGTTAAATTCACATTTAAGCCTGGATCGTTGAGATCTTGTTTTGCCTGATGCTCTTCATCTGCACACTCTGGATTATCACGTAAGCGTTGCATTTGCCATGTTGTTTCAGCCCACCAAAGACGTAATGTGCTACGCTTTTCATTGTAAACTTCGGTTTCACGGCTTTGGATAATAATGGCGTCATTTTCTGTTGCTTGGCCTAAATAATGTAAACAATCCGATAAACCATATTCAGCAAATAATGCTTCTACAGCCTCTTGATGTTCAGCACTAATTTGGATCACACCACCTAACTCTTCATTAAAGAGTCCTGCTAAAATATCTTCGTCATAAGCACTAATATCAACGTGTAAGCCGCAATGACCTGTAAATGCCATTTCAGCGAGTGTGACAAATAATCCACCATCAGAGCGATCGTGATAGGCCAACAATTTGCCATCATTAACTAATTGTTGCATCACATTGAAGAACTGTTTCAACTGCTCAACATCACGAAGATCTGCTGCTTTTTGGCCTAATTGACGATAAACTTGTGCTAGTGCCGTCGCACCTAATGCGTTATGACCATTGCCCAAATCAATCAAATACAAGCGGTTTCCTGCTTGTGTTGATAATTCTGGTGTTACTGTTTTACGCACATCTTCAACACGAGAGAATGCCGTAATAACTAAAGACAACGGAGAAGTAACCTCTTTAGTTTTTCCATCCTTATCTTGCCAACGCGTCTTCATTGACATCGAATCTTTGCCCACAGGGATAGTAATGCCTAACTCTGGGCATAACTCTTCACCAATGGCTTTTACTGCGTCATATAAACCCGCATCTTCACCAGGATGACCAGCTGCTGACATCCAGTTAGCGGAAAGCTTAATGCGATTAAGCGCTTCTACATCACAACCTGCCATATTCGTTAGTGCTTCACCAACAGCCATACGTGCAGATGCTGCAAAATCTAACAGTGCGATCGGTGCTCGTTCACCAATGGACATCGCTTCGCCATAATAGCTATCTAATGTTGCAGTGGTAACAGCACAGTTAGCAACAGGAATTTGCCAAGGCCCAACCATCTGATCACGCGCGACCATACCCGTTACAGTACGGTCACCAATAGTAATTAAGAAGGTTTTTTCAGCAACGGCAGGTAAATGAAGAACACGATAAACTGCATCTTTTAAATCGATATCTTTACGAGAGAGATACTCACCTTCTGTTTTCAGTGATTTTACATCACGCAACATTTTAGGTGCTTTACCTAATAATATGTCTAATGGCATATCAATCGGTTTATTATCAAAATGTGTATCGTTTAAGACTAATTCACGCTCTTGCGTTGCTTCACCAATAACAGCATAAGGCGCTCTTTCACGCTGGCACAATGCATCAAATAGAGGCATTTTTTCTGGCGATACCGCTAACACATAACGTTCTTGAGATTCATTACACCAGATCTCAAGTGGGCTCATACCCGGCTCATCATTAAGAACATCACGTAATTCAAAACGACCACCACGACCACCATCATTGACTAATTCGGGCATAGCATTAGAAAGACCACCAGCACCAACGTCATGAATAAATAAGATCGGGTTATCGTCACCTAATTGCCAACAACGGTCGATAACTTCTTGGCAACGGCGTTCCATCTCTGGGTTATCACGCTGAACAGAGGCGAAATCTAAATCCGCATCTGATTGACCTGATGTCATAGAAGAAGCAGCACCACCTCCTAGACCGATGTTCATTGAAGGCCCGCCAAGTACAATCAACTTAGCGCCAACCGTGATTTCACCTTTTTGTACGTGATCTTCACGAATATTACCAATACCACCTGCAAGCATAATTGGTTTATGGTAACCGCGAATTTCAACACCATTGTGGCTATTAACTTGTTCTTCATAGGTTCTGAAATAGCCTAGTAATGCAGGGCGACCAAACTCATTATTAAATGCAGCACCACCTAATGGGCCTTCAGTCATAATGTCTAATGCATTAACAATGCGCTCTGGCTTACCAAAATCTTCTTCCCAAGGCTGCTCAAATCCGGGAATACGCAGGTTAGAAACTGAAAATCCAACTAGACCTGCTTTAGGTTTTGCACCACGTCCAGTTGCACCTTCATCTCGAATTTCACCACCAGAACCTGTTGCCGCACCTGGCCAAGGTGAAATAGCCGTTGGATGGTTGTGTGTTTCTACTTTCATCAAGATATGTACAGGTTCTTGGTGATAGTGATAATGCCCCTTTTCTGTATCAGGATAAAAACGACCCGCTACAGAGCCTTCCATTACCGCTGCATTATCTTTATAAGCTGACATGACATAATCAGGTGTTTGCTCAAACGTATTTTTAATCATTTTAAATAATGATTTATCTTGAGCCTTACCATCAATAATCCAATCAGCATTAAATATTTTGTGGCGACAGTGTTCAGAGTTAGCTTGTGCAAACATGTAAAGCTCAACATCTGTTGGATTACGTTGTAAGTGGTTAAACGCATCGACTAAGTAATCAACTTCATCGTCTGCAAGTGCTAACCCCATTTCAATATTTGCTTTGACTAATGCATCTTTGCCTTTTACAAGCACATCAATAGTTTTTAGTGGCGCTGGAGTTTGCTCAGCAAAAAGGGTATTTACATCTTGATAATTTAAGAAGATGGTTTCCATCATTCGATCATGAATAAAACCATAAAGTTGTTGCCACTGAGTGTCTGTCATCGTACCGCATTCAATAAAGTAGGCGATACCACGTTCAATTCTAACAACCTTGGCTAAACCACAGTTATGTGCAATATCTGTCGCTTTAGAAGACCAAGGTGAAATTGTTCCAGGGCGAGGCGTAACAACTCGCATTTCCCCAACAGGCTCATGTTCTGTTAATGAAGGCCCATAATGCAGTAGTTGACGTAATTTAATTTGATCATCTTCAGATAACTGCCCTTCCACTTTCGCGAAATGGACAAATTCCGCGTATATACCTTGTACAGGAAGATCATTTTCCTGACATAGAGTGAGTAATTTATTAATACGAAACGCGGATAAAGCGGGGGAGCCACGCAGGATTTCCATAGTATTGAGTTCTCTCTTTTAGCAGCTAGCCTGATCAATCATTCAGGGGAAACGCGCCTAGTATAATAGAATAACCGCTCAGACGAAACCGTTTGCGTGAACAAAATAACGGCATTTAACTTAGAGTGTTTTAATGATTAATTGGTGTAATCAAGTTGCGTCTTGCCAATATGTTAAGCAAAATGCTCGATTACTGGAAATTTATCCATGTTAAAATGACGATATTACACACTACAATAAACAACGTTAACGAGAACCAACCTATTGAATAATATAAGGATAAACTATTTCGTTATCGTTATCATAGCGCTCTTTTCAGCGGCTATTATCGCGTTGAATATTACATGGCCGGATAGGCAAAAAGCGCAGATAAATAAGATTTTATCTCGTGGAGAGTTAAGAATTAGTACGATACCTTCACCATTGATAACGATGAACGATAAAAAGGACCCCGTAGGTTTCGATTATGAATTAGTGAAACGCTTTGCAGATTATTTAGGCGTGAAACTTGTCGTTAATATGCGGACAAATATCAACCAAATGTTTGATGATCTGGAGAATAATAAAGCTGACTTTATCGCCGCCGGATTACTTTACAACAAAGAAAGATTAGAAACGACACGCAGTGGCCCTGCTTACTTTTCAGTTTCTCAACAGCTTATTTACCGTAAAGGGACTTTAAGACCACGCAGCTTTGATGCGCTAGACGGGCGTCTTGTTGTCACTGCTGGCTCTGCTCATGCAAGTTTATTGCGAACATTAAAAGAGACGCAATATCCCGAGCTTGAATGGGAAGAATCAGATAACCAGACAACCTCACAACTGCTAGAAGCATTATCGGAAGGCAAAATAACCTATGTTTTAGCAGACTCAATCAGTGTTGCTGTACAACAGCGTATTCATCCTAATGTTGCCGTAGGATTTGAAGTCACTGAAAGCCGCCCACTAACATGGTATCTGCCAGATGGTGAAGATAATAGCTTATATGCAGCGATGCTAGACTACTTTAATCAATTATCTCAAGAAGATGTATTAGCAAGACTTGAAGAAAAGTATTTTGGCCATGTAGGTTCGTTTGATTACTTTGATACTATCTCTTTTATTACAGCGATAGATTCTATTTTACCAAATTATCAGCCTCTTTTTGAAAAGTATGCAGATACCTTCGATTGGCGCTTATTGGCAGCGATGGCATGGCAAGAATCACATTGGGATCCTCATGCTACATCACCAACGGGTGTTAGAGGATTGATGATGTTGACTCGCCCTACTGCATCAAGTATGGGGGTTACTGACAGGCTTGATCCTGAAGAAAGTGTGCGGGGAGGAGCGCAATATCTTAAACATCTTCTTTCGCGCTTACCGGATTCTATCCCTGAAGATGAAAGAATTTGGTTTGCATTAGCAGCATATAATATGGGATTTGGCCATATGCTTGATGCCAGAAGGCTTACTGAGCAACAAAATGCCGATCCTGACAGTTGGCTAGATGTAAAGTCAAGATTACCTCTACTTAGCCAAAAGAAATATTATGCTGACCTCCCTTACGGCTATGCCAGAGGCCATGAGGCTTATCGCTACGTTGAAAACATTCGACGATATCAGCTCAGCCTTGTCGGTTACCTTCAAGCTAAAGAGAGCAAAAACAAAATATTATCTAAAGATAAAGAGAGTGATAACGATGAAGAACAAGAAAGATCATCATTGTCATTAACTCAAGATATGGCTTATCAATAATTTTTGTAATTAAAAACAGTCTATTAAACAACCTAGCCTCTTTTACAGAGGCTTATTTATTTTCTTTCTACTATTCAAAAAAATCGCTCCAACCATTAAAGCAACCCCCAAATTAATATTTTCTTAATATTAAAAATTGTTACATTTTTTCATCCTACTTTTTATCCAAAATAGGAAAAACACATGTGTTAAAAAATGTAACACTCATTAGCTAAAACACTCACCTAATGAGTAAATTGTATTTAAAATGATCCAACTAGTCATTTTAAGACTATCAGAATAAGTGAAATATAAGAAAAGATTAACTTAAATACGTAGGAATTATCTCATTAGTTATTATTCATTTTATGATTATTATTTTTGGAGAAACTTTTTTTGCAATAAGAATTAACCTAAATGGGTCTTTGTTAACATCTAACTTATTGAATTATATATATTATGATAATCTATAATTGATTTTATTAATTTTCTTAACCTAATGTTAATAACATTACTTTTTGTCAAGTTAAAGTAATGTTAATTATATTGTCTATTAAATTTATCTGCCTGATAAACTTTTTCACCCATAAATTGAGTAATAAAAAGAATAAATCTACATATAACTCTATTAATATGGAATAGGCAAGATTAAATATGAAAATTGAGGAAATCAACAAAATGTTATATCAAATAGAGCGCCTTTGTTGATATCATATAAACCAGTCATTATTCGAAACAACTCGAAATATAATGCAAATCAATTTTTATATTCCGACATTAATATTATTTTTCTATAAATAATAATACGCACGATCTTCAAGGGATTATCTATAATGAAACTGAGTAAAATTGCTTTAGCTGCTGCTTTAGTATTTGGTATTAATTCTGTTGCAACTGCTGAAACTTCTGCACCAAAAGTTGGCGCAACTAAAGGCGAAATTCAATTAAAAGGTGAAATTGTTAATTCAGCTTGTGGATTAGCAGCTTCTTCAAGTCCTGTTATTGTTGATTTCAGTGAAATCCCAACTTCTGCATTAGCAAATATGCAGAAAGCAGGTAACGTTAAAAAAGATATCGAATTACAAGATTGTGATACTACCGTAGCAAAAACAGCTACTGTTAGCTATACACCAAGCGTTGTTAATGCAACAAATAAAGACTTAGCATCTTTCGTATCTGGCTCAGCTTCTGGAGCAGGTATTGGCTTAATGGATGCAGGCAGCAAGTCAGTAAAATGGAACACAGCAACAACACCTGTACAATTAGTTAATGGTGTTTCTAAGATCCCATTCGTTGCTTATGTTCAAGCTGAATCAGCAGACGCTACTGTAACTCCAGGTGAATTCCAAGCCGTCATCAACTTCCAAGTTGATTATCAGTAATCGTTTTATTTATTTAAATTAATTAAATAATAGATTAATTACTGCATTAACGCAGAGGACTTCCTCTGCGTTAAATTTGATAAAACACTTCAATTTAATAAGAATAAAATAAAAAGTAATTAAATAAATATTCATTATTTAATTAGTTTTTATTTAATTAATAATTAGGCGTTTATTCATGTTAATTTCTTTTTTTCACAGCACAATATGGAAAAACATTTGTGCCATTTTGCTATTGTGCTTAGCGTTTTTCGCTCAAGCCGAGCAAGATGATTCTGTGGAATTTAACATTCATATGCTAGATGCCGAAGACAGAGATAATGTCGATTTATCTCGTTTTGCAACCTCTAATTACATTATTCCGGGTATGTACTACTTAGATATCCGTATAAATGACCGTGACTTTCCTCGCCAAAACATTAATTATATTGAAGTTAAACCCAATTACTCCATTGCCTGTATTGACCCTACTCTTCTAAAAAAGTTAACAGTTAACGAAGAAAATCAAAAATTTATCGAAGAAATCTCGCCAGATTGTTTCGATATTAGTCAATTACCGGGTATCTCCATCAAAAATGATGGCGGTATTCTTGATATTGTTATGCCTCGTTCATTAATGAAATATGAAGATACCGATTGGACACCCCCTGAATTGTGGGATCCAGGTGTATCTGGGTTATTAGTTGACTATACCTTAACGGGTACATCAACTCGTCCGAATAAAGGCAATAATAACAACTCATTAACAGGTTATGGACAGGCTGGAATTAACTTTGGTGAATGGCGACTACGTGCTGAATATCAAGGAAACTATTCATCTGAATATTCATCAAATAATAGCTTTGATTGGAATCAGATTTACGCCTATAAACCATTACCTAACCAAGCAGCAAAACTAACGCTGGGTGAAACTTATTTAAACTCTCAAGTTTTTGATAGTTTCCGTTTTACCGGTGCCAATATACAAAGTGATGAAAGAATGTTGCCACCTTCTTTACAAGGTTATGCACCTGAAATCCACGGCATCGCAAACACCAATGCTAAAGTGACAGTAACGCAAAATGGCCGCTTAATTTATGAAACCACAGTACCTGCGGGCCCTTTTGCTATTAAACATTTACAAGACACAGTACAAGGTCAATTAAATGTTAGAGTCGAAGAGCAAAACGGTAAGGTAAACGAATTCCAAGTACAGACCGCCAATCTACCTTATATGACGCGTCCTGGCTCTGTGCGTTATAACACATCAATGGGTCAGTCATCGCTCAACAACCATAAAATGCAAGGCCCTATTTTTTATCAAGGTGATTTTTCATGGGGTATGAACAACACATGGTCACTGTATGGCGGGGTTTTGTTGACGGCTAAAGATTACAACGCGTGGTCATTAGGTTTAGGTCACGATATGGGTCGTTTAGGTACACTCTCAGGTGATATTACTCAGTCTTATAGCAAAACTTATGATAATGAAAATATCAATGGGATGTCATTCAAACTGAATTACGCTAAAACTTTCGATGAATACCATAGTACTATTACTTTTGCTGGCTACCGTTTTTCAGAGAAAACATTCCGATCTTTTTCTCAATATATAGATGAGCGTTATAACGATATTAATAACAATGGTTATGAAAAAGAGATGTATACCATTACAGGTAACAAAACTTTTTGGGCTGATGATATTGAAAAATCGACAACACTTTATCTCTCTTATCGACACCAAAATTATTGGGATAAAAATACACAAGAGCAATATGGTGTTACGGTAAGCCGTAATTTTTCTATTATGGGTATAGAGCAGATTAATACTAACTTATCTGCATTCCGTACTCAGCATAAGGGAAATACTGATGACAGTATTTCTTTCAATATTTCAGTTCCATTAGGAAGCGGTAAAAGCATTGGTTATAGCTTGCAAGACAGTAACGGTAAAGTGAACCAAATGGCCTCTTATTCTGATAATAGCAATTATAATAATCTATGGCGTGTCCGTGCAGGTTTAAGCTCAGACAATAAAGCCAATACTGATGGTTATTATCAGCATCGTTCGCAATATGCAGAAATTAACGCCAATGCAAGCTATCAACAAGATAATTACGTTGCAGTGGGAGCAACAGTTAAAGGCGGATTTACTGCAACGCGCCATGGTGCTGCATTGCATAGTAGTAGCATGACATCAAGTACTGCCCGCATGATGGTTGATACAGACGGAGTTGCAGGCGTACCATTTAATAACCAAAGTACGACTACAAATCTATTTGGTATTGGGGTATTAACTGACTTAACTAGTTATAACAATGTTGATGCTCGTATTGATGTTGATAAAATGGATTCAGACATTGAAACACACAAAGCCATTACTTCTGCAACATTAACTGAAGGTGCGATTGGCTACTATAAATTCCCTGTTCGCCAAGGTGAGCGCCTAATGGCTATCTTACAAACTGTCGATCAAAAATATCCACCATTTGGTGCCGAAGTCACCAATAAAAACGGTGAAAATATGGGAATGGTGATGGAAGATGGTTTAGTTTATATCGCCGGTGTTAACCTTAATGAATCATTAAACGTGATCTGGGGTGGTAAAACCCAGTGTACGATTACAATTCCAGCGGCAATTAACGATCCACTAAAACGTGAGTTGTTATTATGTCAGGGATTTTAATGAACAAAATGAATTACTAGAGATAATTGTATGAACTCATTCAACACACTCAAAACGCTTTTTTGTGGCTCATTAATTGCACTCAGCATAGTGAGTACAACTCAAGCGGGCGTGTCATTAGATAGAACTCGTATTGTATTAACAGGCAACGATAATTCAGCTAGCGTAAATCTAAAAAATACTAGCCCTGACATTCCTTTTTTAGCTCAATCATGGGTTGAAAATGAACATGGCCAAAAAATTGCCTCTCCTTTAGTAGCATTGCCACCTTTACAGCGTCTTGATGGTGACCAAAAAGGAGTTGTTAGAATAACCAAAACAGCAGAAGTTGGACTTTTACCACAAGATAGAGAATCACTATTCTATTTAAATGTGCGTGAAATTCCACCAGCACCAAAACAAGCTAACGTGTTACAAATGGCAATGCAGTCTCGTATTAAATTATTCTACCGCCCGATTGCCATTATTCCTGAAAAGCCGGGCATGATTTGGCAAGATCAGTTGGTATTTAAAAAACAAGGCAATCAATTTATTGCTGAAAACCCAACACCTTACTACATCACCATTATTGGTCTTTCCAATAAATTGAATGGTGAAGATAGCGATAAGTTAACCACATTCCCTGGTTTAATGGTTGCACCTAAATCATCACTGGAAATTCCAGTTAAAACCAATGGTGTCAATCAATTTTACATGATGTATGTAAATGACTACGGTGGACATCCAGAATTAAAATTTGTTTGTCAACAAAATAGCTGTACAGCTGCACCGAAAGAACAACAACCAAAATATTAATTAACTTGACGCCGGTAGGAATAAAATGAAATTAACAACAGCAAATTTTTATTTCAATACGCTAAAATTACTTTTTACTGGCGCAATGTTATGTACTCCAATTGTTGCTTCCGCATACATTCATGGTGAGGTTCGTACCGTTGGTGGCCCTAATATCTTTAGAGTTGACTTAGATACCACCATGTTTCCTCGTAATCGAGCAGGTGAAACAGCAACTGTAAAATTCTCTTTACCTGATCTTTATGTAGCAACCGTTTATTGTCCTAAAGATCCTTTAGTTCCTCAATCAAGAACCTATTTCAAAGCAACCTCTGACCTTCGCTATTTAGGACGTAACTATTACGAATTAAATGAGTATGTTGATGTACAAATTAAGTTCTCGATTTGGGGGCCTGATTCTCTTCCTACTGTACCTTTTATCGAAAAACCTAACCATGTGAACTGGCAACAAGGGTGTCGAGTTCCTGAATCCCCCAAACCTAATATGTATTCTGGGGGAAGTGGTGTTTTGGTTTTTAGACTCAAAAAACCTATCGTCAATGGTGTCTCATTAACAGGCCATTCTGTGGCTCAGATGTATGCTCGTGTGGGTAATGGTTTATATGAAGTCTATGGCCCTGAGCCAATTTCTAAGTTAGTTATTAGTTCAGGCATATTAACCACCGAAGATAAATGCACATTCAATAATGGTGCTCCAATTACCTTTGATTTTGGTAATGTGGGTAATACTTCTGACTATCTAAATGGTCAGAATTATAAAATTACTCGTAATATTCCAATTCAATGTGAAGGCGGAAGTTTTACAAATCCAAACAGTAGAATAATGTTTAAAATTCAAACCGGAAGTTCTGGTGTGGCAAATTTTAATCCAAATTACCTTGGTACAACGGGATCTGTCGATAGAAGCAACTTAGGTATTGTTTTAAAAGATAAATCAGGAACAGTTGTAGCACCTAATCAATATTTTTCTGTCGGTAAACTAAGCAATTTTAAAGGTAACTGGGAAGTAACAGCGGCACCAATAGCCAAAGAAGGCAGTAAAATTCCTGAAGGCGAGTTTTCAGCACATGCCACATTAGTTGCGGAGTTTATGTAATGAAAAACCCAATAATAAAATCGGCTATTTCTCTTTTATTATTACTTTCACCTTCTGCCTTTGCTGTGACAGAGCTTATTGGTGGCGATATGGAATTTAAAGGTGTTGTGGTTGCACATGGTTGTACCATTGTTGCTGGTGATGAAAATAAAGTCATCGATTTCAAGCAGATATCAGCAAGCGACCTCTATTCTTTTCAAAAAAGTGATCCCGTTGCTTTTAGTATCAGTTTAGAAAACTGTAGTCAGGATATTTATAAAAGCGTTACGATTACGCTAGATGGAAAAGAGCATCCTACAATGCCCAATCACCTTGCTGTTGTCAGCACCGGATCTGAAGATCCTAAAAGCATCGGAATTGTATTTACAGATGTTCAACGCAATGTTATCCAATTAAAAAAGCCGAGTTCAACTCGACTTCTTAATAATAAGCGTATTCAATTTAATTTTATGACGTATGTTGAAGCATCGCCTTCTGCACTAAAAAATCAAACTTTGCTAACCGGCCCTTTCCAAGCCCAAGCAACGTATACCCTTAATTATCAGTAAATATTATTCTTTTACTGCGGGTTCAGTATTGATTATGGCTGGACTGGCTTTTTGGTTTTTAAGCTGTTTCTTTTCAGCCCTTCTCATTTTAAAAAACTGACTTAAAAGCTGTGAACACTCTTCACCTAATACACCCGAAGTTATCTCAACTTTATGATTCATTCCGGGATGCTGCAAGATATCAATAAATGAACCCGCCGCTCCTGTTTTTAAATCAGAGGCACCATAAACCACGCGTTTTACCCGACTATGCACAATCGCTCCAGCACACATCACACAAGGTTCAAGGGTAATATAAAGAGTCGCATCGAGTAGACGATAATTTTGTAAATGCTTTCCCCCTTTGCGTAACGCCATAATCTCTGCGTGTGCAGTGGGATCGTTATCGATAATTGAATGATTCCATCCTTTAGCAATGATTTTATTATCAACGACTAATACAGCGCCCACTGGTATTTCACCAATTTCTTGTGCCTTTTTCGCTTGCTCAATCGCTTTATGCATCCAATAAATATCATCTTTAATTTTATTCACAAGGATATCTCTTCATTATCATATAGCGGGATATTGTACCCTGTTTTCTATTGATAACTAAAGAGATTGTCTTGAATTGTTTATGACAAAGATAGCAAGATAAAACTTTAGTTTACACGCGCTTCAGTGGCTAATTTGATAGCTAACCCCCCTAAGATTGTCGCCATAAACCAACGTTGAACCAATGCCCAACGAGGCCTTTGCATAAAGAACCCAGCAATAGAGCCCGCGGCAATAACAATCAATGCATTTACTGCAATGCTAATAATAATTTGAATACTACCTAGCACTAATGATTGATTTAAAACACTGCCATTTTGAAGGCTAATGAATTGAGGTAACAGTGACAAGTACATTAATGCGATTTTAGGATTGAGCAGATTAGTAACAAAGCCCATGACAAAGAGTTTTGTTGTATTACCTGAAAGTAATTTTTTGGGATGAAAGATAGAACGCCCACCGGGTTTAATAGATTGCCAAGCGATATAAAAAAGGTAAATAGCACCACAAATTTTTAATGTATCGTAAGCATAAGGTACCGCCATAAAAATAGCCGTAATACCAAATACAGCTAGTAACATATAAAAAATATAGCCAACAGCCACACCGATTAATGAAATAAATCCGGCCTTTTTCCCTTGAGAAATTGAGCGTGAAATCAGGTAAATCATATTAGGGCCTGGCGTTAATACCAAACCCAAGGACAAAAGCGCAAATGTCCACATATTGAACAGTGTTGGCATAGTATACCCCTTATTTATCGTATTATTTAACATCAATAACAGAGTGTTAGGTGTGCGGGATACCACAAAAAATACTATTTTTTGTTATTCGTTTTTGTTTTTTAATTAGATAGTTTTGCTTTAAATATATATTACTGATATATTTCCGTAGCTTATAAGCTACAAAAATAGTTGTGTTAACGTAGCTTATAAGCTACATTTTGCCAATGAAAACTATCAAACATTATCTAACAATAGATGGCAAAGACTTATATGCCGACTACTTCAGAAAGATACGTGATCCTGTTGCTAAAGCCAAAATTGCATCGAGAGTAAATAGAATGGCAAGTGCGTGTTTTGGTGATCATAAACCTTGTCGTGAAAGCATTTGGGAGCTACGAATTGATCAAGGTGTGGGTTATCGCGTCTACTATAGTTTAATCAATGGCGAAATTATATTGCTACTTCTAGCAGGAGATAAACGAACTCAGGATGCTGACATCAATAAAGCCATCCTATGTCTAAAAGATTATTTAAAGAGGTAGATTATGCCAAAATCTCGTTTACACGATGACGCAATGATTGAGCTTTTGCGTGAAGATCCTAGTTTTGCAAAAGCATATTTACACCAAGCCTTCCTTGATATTGATGAAGATGGTGGGCAAGAAGCTTTTCTTATGGCATTACGCCATGTCGTAGAAGCTCGGGGCGGTATGGCAAAAATTGCCAAAAAAGCAGGAGTATCTCGAGAAACGCTTTATCGAACATTATCACCAACAGGAAACCCAACATTAAAAACATTGCGAAATGTTATTAGTGCAATTGGCTTTCATTTCTCTTCATTAGCAAGTATTTAATATTTTATTTATACATTCTAATAAACCATTTGAGCGATGCCACTTTAGGAAATTCCCTATAAATGGTAACCTTACTCCCCCCCTTACTTAGTGCCTATTAAGCAAAAAGATTGGGGTAATATTCCTATTTGAATGATAAAACACTACTTTATCGGATATAGCGACACAAAACTGATAGATGGTAACATATAAGTGCAAGATATAAGTTACTGAAATTTAATAATTTATATATTAAGTGACTGATATGGCTTTATTAATTACGAAGAAATGCATCAACTGTGATATGTGTGAACCAGAGTGTCCAAATGATGCGATTTCAATGGGGGATGAAATTTATGAAATTAATCCTGATCTTTGCACTGAATGTGTAGGACATTACGATAAACCAACTTGCCAATCGGTTTGTCCGATTACTAACACGATCATCACTGATCCTGCTCATACTGAATCTCAAGATGAATTATGGGAAAAGTTTGTGTTGATCCACCACGCAGATAAGATCTAAACCTTAATCGATGATTTTGTGGGTGATAAATCTAAGAGAGCTATTTTTCTAAAATAACTGTCGCACAAGCATAACGCTGTTCATCAGCAAGTGTTACGTGAATAGAGTTTATCCCCGCTTTCTCTGCCATCTCTTTTGCAACAGCTAAAAAATGCAATGTGGGTTTGCCTAACTCATCATTACGCACTTCAAAATGATTGAAAGCCAATCCTAAACGAATACCCGTTCCTAATGCTTTTGCCGCGGCCTCTTTTACTGCAAACCGCTTAGCTAAAAAACGTATTGGCTGTTTATGAGATTGATAAATTTCCCATTCAGTATCAGTAAGAATGCGACGAGCAAGGCGTTCACCAGAACGCCCTATAATCTCTTCGATACGTGATATCTCGACAATATCCATACCTAAACCAACAATAGCCATTAGCGACGCGCTTCTCGCATTAAGCGTTTCATTTCTTCAACCGCTGGCGCTAATCCACTAAATACAGCTCTACCAATAATAGCGTGACCAATATTCAGTTCATACAATTCAGGTAATGCAGCAATACGTTGCACGTTATGATAGTGCAGACCATGTCCTGCATTCACTTTTAAACCTTTAGATGCGGCATAAGTGACTGCATCTCGAATACGGACAAACTCTTTTTCTTGAGCCATTTCATCTTCAGCGTCAGCATAAGCGCCAGTGTGGATCTCAATAAAAGGCGCACCAACACGGTCAGCTGCGTTAATTTGCTCATGGTCAGGATCAATAAATAGAGAAACTTTGATACCCGCTAAAGATAAGCGTTTAATTGCATCAGCAACTTTTGCTTCATTGCCAACAACGTCTAATCCACCTTCTGTGGTTACTTCTTGGCGTTTTTCAGGTACTAAACAGCAAAAATCAGGCTGAGTTTGACAAGCAATCTCGATCATCTCTTCAGTGACAGCCATTTCCAAATTTAATCTTGTCTGAACTGTTTGGCTTATCAGCATTAAGTCACGATCAGTGATATGACGTCTATCTTCACGTAAATGGATAGTAATACCATCAGCACCAGCTTGTTCTGCAATAAAAGCCGCTTGAACCGGATCGGGATAAGTTGTGCCACGGGCATTACGAAGGGTGGCGATATGGTCAATATTAACGCCAAGTAGAATATCAGACATGCTCTTCTCCTGAAAAATAACGTTGCATTACCTTAGTTTACACATTCCATAGAGAAGAAAAAGACAATATTACTGTTCTGCCATCAATGCTCTTTTCTTTGGGGCTTTTTTAATGGCAAATTGTCTAAAAAGTTCTCTACTTTTTAATGGTTTTCCGCCTAAATAGGGCTTCAATGCCATTCGAGTAAACCTTTTCGCCGCTTTTAATGTTTCAACAGTAGGAAATTCGCGACTGGCTAAGGATTTTAATTCAAATCCAGTAAAACTATTATGATCAACCACTAAACTCGCAATAAAGCCTTTTTCTTCTCGATAACGATAAGTCATCGAATCTGAAACTGGCTCTCCACTTCCCGCACAATGCAGAAAATCTAAGCCATAGCCAAGTTGTGTTAATAACGCGAGTTCAAAGCGTCTCAGTGCAGCTTCAGGTGTAGTATCGCTAGCAGCAAGAATTTGCAAACAGGAAAGGTATTCAAAAAAAAGTACACTATAAGACGTACCATTTTCTAAAACACGAGACAATAACTCATTAAGATACAAGCCACTGTATAGTACAGAGCCTGTCAGAGGTAATGCTAAAGAGATAGGTTCAGCATCACGAAGTGTTTTAACTTCTCCTCGCCCACTCCAACGAATGAGCAAAGGAGTAAAAGGTTGAAGTGCCCCTTTTAAGGGTGAACGACGGCCTCGCGCACCTTTTGACAATATGCGTACTCGCCCTTCATTTTCAGTGAAAAAATCGAGTAACAAACTCGTTTCACTGTAAGGTCGAGCATGGATAACAAATGCACGTTGCCAGCCATCCACTTCAGTTACCTACTTTAAATCGTCCACATAGCCAAGGCTACGTAAAGCACGTTCATCATCAGCCCAACCCGCTTTGACTTTCACCCAAAGTTCTAAGTGAACTTTGTTTTCAAATAAGTCTTCCATATCCATACGGGCTTCAGTACCAATTTTCTTGATTTTCACACCTTTATTACCAATAACCATTTTCTTCTGGCCTTCACGCTCAACCAGAATTAATCCGTGGATATCATAACCACCACGCTCATTGGTAACGAATTGTTCGATTTCAACCGTGACAGAATAAGGCAATTCTTCACCTAAAAAGCGCATCAGTTTCTCACGAATAATTTCTGACGCCATAAAACGCTGAGAGCGATCAGTAATATAATCTTCAGGGAAATGATGAGTCGCTTCTGGTAAACATTTACGTACGATTTTCGCGATCGTATCGATATTCATGTCTTTTTCAGCACTGATTGGTACAACATCAAGAAAATCCATTTGTTGACTTAAAAAGCCAATGTGTGGAAGTAACTTGGTTTTATCAATCACGTTATCCACTTTATTAATTGCTAATAAAACAGGGCAACGTAATGATTTTAATTTATTTAATACCATTTCGTCGTCAGGCGTCCAGTTGGTGCCTTCAACAACGAAAATAACCAATTCAACATCACCAATTGAACTGCTTGCTGCACGGTTCATCAGTCTATTGATGGCTCGCTTTTCTTCAATATGCAAGCCCGGTGTATCCACATAAATCGCTTGGTAAGCGCCATCTGTATCAATACCCATGATACGGTGACGTGTAGTTTGCGGTTTACGTGATGTAATAGAAACTTTCTGTCCCAGTAATTGGTTCAGTAGTGTTGATTTTCCCACATTTGGGCGACCGACTATCGCAATAAATCCGCAATAGGTTTGTTCTTCGCTCATTCAAGCTCCAGTTGTATTAATGCCTGTTCAGCAGCGGCCTGTTCAGCTTTACGACGGCTTGTACCCATCCCTTTGACAGGTTGTTCGATACCGCTTATCTGACAATGGATCGTAAACTCTTGATCATGGGCTTCGCCACGAACCTGTACCACAATATAAGAAGGTAATGGTAAATGACGGCCTTGCAAATACTCTTGCAAACGAGTTTTAGGATCTTTTTGCTTATCGCCTGGACTGATTTCAGCCAAACGATTCTCATACCAATTTAAAATAATTTTTTCGATATTTTGAATATCACTATCGAGGAAAATGGCACCAATTAAAGCTTCCACCGTATCCGCTAAAATTGATTCCCGACGAAAACCGCCGCTTTTTAATTCTCCAGGACCTAAACGTAGACATTCGCCTAGTTCAAATTCACGCGCTAATTCAGCGAGAGTATTTCCACGAACAAGCGTTGCTCTCATTCGACTCATATCACCTTCATCAACACGAGGAAAGCGATGATAAAGTGCGTTAGCAATTACATAGCTTAGAATTGAATCACCTAAAAATTCCAAACGTTCATTATGTTTACTGCTGGCACTACGATGCGTTAAAGCCTGTAGTAATAATTCATTTTGCGTAAAAGTATAGCCCAGTTTCTTTTGTAACTGGTTTACTAATAAAGTATTCATGTGCGATCAATTTCCATAACTTAATTTGAAGCACACGCAACAAATCTGTTTAAGACAACGAGAAATTATCGAGTTGGATAACAGAACTGTTGCGTTTGCACTGGCTCCTGTCAATAACAGGAGCCAATCATATTTAAAGAAGCGACATATTCTACACTTAGATAAGCAGGAATGCTGTCGCTATTTTGTTAATTATTACTTAATGCCACCGATACGGCTAAAACGAACGCCTGTTGGCCATTCATTCTCTACTTTTTCAAAGCTCATCCAGATTGTTGTCGCTTTACCGACTAAGTTCTGCTCTGGAACAAAGCCCCAGAAACGACTATCAGAGCTACCGTCTCGATTATCACCCATCATAAAGTAATGACCTTCAGGAACAATCCACGTACCAACAGGTAATCCGGGTTGAATAAACTCTGGCATCGTCATATCACCGGGTATTGTCATAATACGATGAGAGACTTTATCAATAGTTTCTACTCTTTCTTCTTCACGTAATTGAGTTGCTGTTGAAATAGGCTCCTCAATTGGAATAGATTTCATACCATTAATACGCTGACCACCCGGCACATTTTGTAATAACAACGTCCATTCACTTGGGTACGCAGTACCGTAAGTTACTGAAATTTCTTCATTGCAAATGGCTTTATCACAATTTGGATAGACATGAAGTTTTTTCGACATCATATCATAAACGATTTTATCGCCCGGTAATCCAATAACACGTTTAATAAAATCAGTAGAAGGATCTCGAGGATATTTAAATACTGCGATATCGCCTCTTTTTGGCTTCCCTGTATTAATTAACGTTGTCTGTGTAATTGGATCTTTTAATCCATAAGCAAACTTTTCAACCAAGATAAAATCGCCAACCAACAAGGTTGGCATCATGGAGCGAGAAGGTATTTGAAACGGCTCATACACAAATGAACGCAGAACCAAAACAATAATCAAGACTGGGAATAAAGAGCCTAATGTCTCCGCCCAGCTTGGCTTATTAATTGATTTTGCTAACTCTTGCTGATCCTCGGTCCCTTGCGTCATCTCTTGAAGACGCTTTAGTTTTGCTTTTCGGGCAGGCTTGAGCTTAAAGCGCTCAATTCCCCAAAAAACTCCCGTTATTAGCGTTGCCAGCGTTAGGATCAAGGCAAACGTGTTAGCCATGTTTTCTCCTTAAATTATTTATCTTTACCAACATGAAGGATGGCTAAAAACGCTTCTTGTGGTAGCTCTACGTTACCAATTTGCTTCATACGTTTTTTACCATCTTTCTGTTTCTGTAACAGTTTCTTCTTACGGCTAACGTCACCGCCATAACATTTGGCTAATACGTTTTTACGTAACTGTTTAACAGTTGAACGAGCAATAATGTGGTTACCAATTGCCGCTTGGATGGCGATATCAAACTGTTGACGTGGAATAAATTCTTTCATTTTTTCCACTAACTCACGGCCACGATAAGGTGCATTATCGTTATGTGTAATCAATGCTAAAGCATCAACACGCTCACCATTAATCAAGACATCTACACGTACCATGTTAGAGCCTTGGAAGCGGATAAAGTTATAGTCTAAAGAAGCATAACCGCGTGATGTTGATTTTAAACGGTCAAAGAAATCTAATACCACTTCAGCCATCGGAATTTCATAAGTCAATGAAACCTGATTACCATGATAGACCATATTGGTTTGAACGCCGCGTTTTTCGATACATAAAGTAATTACATTACCTAAGTATTCTTGCGGTAATAACATATGACATTCAGCAATAGGCTCTCTGATTTCTTCAATATTATTCAGTGGTGGCAATTTAGACGGGCTATCCACTAATACAATATCACCGTTAGTCATTTCAACTTCATAAACTACGGTTGGAGCCGTTGTAATCAGATCAAGGTCATATTCACGTTCTAAACGTTCTTGAATGATCTCCATGTGCAGAAGACCCAAGAAACCACAACGGAAACCAAAACCTAACGCGGTTGAGCTTTCTGGCTCATAGAATAATGAAGCATCATTTAGGCTTAATTTACCTAATGCATCACGGAATGATTCATAGTCGTCAGAGCTAATTGGGAATAAACCGGCATAAACCTGCGGCTTAACTTTTTTAAAGCCAGGTAGTGGTTTATCTGCTGGTTTTTGGGCTGCTGTTAAGGTATCCCCAACTGGCGCACCTAAAATATCTTTAATACCACAAACAACCCAACCTACTTCACCACAATTTAATGATGTCGTATCAATTTGTTTTGGTGTAAAAATACCAATACGGTCAATGTTATAAATCTGACCAGTGCTCATTACCTTGATTTTATCGCCTTTGCTGACTTTACCGTTTTTAATACGGATCAGTGAAACAACACCAAGGTAGTTATCAAACCAAGAGTCAATAATCAGTGCTTGTAATGGAGCGTCTGCATCACCTTCAGGTGCTGGAATTTCTTTAACAAGGCGTTCGATAACTTCTTTAACGCCAATACCTGTTTTTGCAGAACAACGCACTGCATCTGTGGCATCAATCCCCACAATGTCTTCAATCTCTTCAGCAACACGCTCAGGCTCTGCTGCTGGTAAATCTATTTTATTTAAAACAGGAACGACGGTGAGATCCATATCCATCGCTGTATAGCAGTTAGCTAATGTTTGCGCTTCAACCCCTTGCCCAGCATCTACGACCAATAAGGCACCTTCACACGCAGCGAGTGAACGAGATACTTCATAAGAGAAGTCAACGTGTCCAGGGGTATCGATAAAGTTAAGCTGATAAACTTCACCGTCATCAGCGGTGTAATTCAAGGTTACGCTTTGCGCTTTGATTGTAATACCACGTTCACGCTCAAGATCCATAGAATCAAGAACCTGCGCAGCCATTTCACGATCTGATAAGCCACCACAAATTTGAATAATTCGATCTGATAACGTCGATTTACCGTGGTCAATATGTGCGATAATGGAAAAGTTACGTATGTTTTTCATTCTGAAATTATTTTTCTCTATTGCTTTGCTCTATAAATCTGGCTTTGGAGTCATTCATGGACACAAAGCGAAAACTCTATATTGCAGGAGTTATTATTGATGACGCATTCTACACACTAGAGACATTATACTCAAAGAAACGTTCATCAAACACAAACATTTATGCTAAGACTTGCATTTATTTGTAATTTTTTGCGAGTATTTTCTAGATAAAGAAATGCGTTAATTTAAGATGAGTATTATTACAAAAGCGGCATGATAAAAATAATGGAGCAAATGCCCCATCTCTTTAATCAACTCATTATTCTTGAAATTGAACTTTAAGTTCATGAGGTGGAAGCCCTATTTGCAACACAATAGGTTCAAAGCCTTCATCTTTACTCCACCAAGTCGCTACTTTTTTGGCAAATAAAAAACCAAGAGCACCGCCCACAAGTCCACTGCAAAAAATAGCAAACTCACTCGAAAGCCAAAGGCTCGCAATGCCTGCAACGATAAATAAGCCAATAAGTGGTGTTAAATACACCAGCATTGCGGAAAGAAGTAGATTATTTTCAGGAATACCCACTTCCACTTTTTGCCCTTCGACTAAGGGCTGTGCAACGGGAAGTTCGAGTTGATGAACTGTCTCTGGCCCTATTTTATTTAATAAATAAGAGCCACAGGCAGCGCGAGCTTGGCAACTACCACAGCCAGAAGAAGAGCCGTAGCGTAATAAAGCACGTCCTTCATGCCAATGTATAACTGTTGCCCACTCTTTAACCATAACTTATACCCTTTTACTTTTTCGTAAATACAACACTATTAACTATTGCTTGTGCCGTAGGAAACGGTAACTGACCAATAAAGGTAATTTCATTACCTTCTTTGTCATAGGTATAAATTGTATTACGACCATACCTTAACATTTTATCACGTTCGGGCGAATTAACCTGTTGACCACCTTTATTAACATAAATAGAGAAGTCAAATAAACCATCGCTAAATAAAATCGACTGACTAAACTCAGTTTCAGAGATCTGATGGTTACTGCGTTTTACCTCTTTAAAACCTTCAGGTAATTTACTAACTGACCAGTTATAAACCAATGGCTTAGCTTTTGGTACAAGTAATAAAGGAGGCATATTGACGGTACGTAACGAATTAAGCTT
This sequence comes from Proteus sp. ZN5, assembly GCF_011046025.1. Lineage (GTDB taxonomy): Bacteria > Pseudomonadota > Gammaproteobacteria > Enterobacterales > Enterobacteriaceae > Proteus. The sequence goes on along the minus strand of NZ_CP047639.1, from coordinate 1,988,463 downwards.
AGTTCCGACTTCACTTCCTTCATTAACCGTGATCACTCTAAATTGTTCAATAATGTCATTATTCTTATCTAACAGATCGACTCTTAAAGGCAGATATCTTTCTTCATCAATAAACAAGACATAATCGTAGCGGTCATTGTTTTTCGATAGCACACGAACAACTCGGCTTGGAATATCACCAATATGCGTTCTACCTGCATCAATAAAATTATAATAACCCGATAATTCATTGAAATCTTGATAAATAATAGAAGGAATATAATCGACGATATGATCATTTCTTAAGCTGAAGGCATCTAAACCGGGTTCAAAATAGCTGATTTCATCGCCACGCTGAACAATTTCACGCCGAGTGCTATCCATTTGCATTAATTGTGCAAGTGGTTTGCCATCAATAAGAGTGTGACGGTAGCGAATAGGAACAATACCTTGAGAATTGATATTGATAAAAGATAATTCATAGGTAGAGCTTTGACTTGTCTGACCCATCTTTTGCAACAAAGCCTCGACACTACCTGTTTGAGGTTGCGCCAAGGCTTGTATCGGCATTGACAGGCTGCCCACCAGCAATAAGGTGGATAACCATGATTTTTTCATTACGACTGTTTCATTCCCACACGTTATTTATACATTCACATCTATTATTACTGTGCTACTACAGGTTGAGTGTCACCTTGAGCGCTGATTGGCGCTTCATTTTGTGGTGCATTATAGATACGACGATCTAACTCATACTGTTGCAACATTAATCCAAGGCGCTGATTACGCTCTTGTAAACGTGTTTGCTGGTCTTTACCTAAAGTATCGTTTTGAAGATTTAAACTTACAGGCGAACCTGAACCCATAATAGGTTGAGTATTAAATACAGGTGTATCTACTTGGAAATCTTCAGAACCACTTTTTCCATTATATTGCTGAACACCAACAATAACAGCTAATGAAACACAAGCCGCGACACCGATTTGAGTTAACTGACTTGCCCAAGGACGTAACGTTTGTAAGAAAGAGTGCTGACGCCATTGCGATGGCGCAGGTTGCTGCTCTCGTTGTTGTTCAGGACTTATGCGAACAGGTTCATTCTCTAAAGCGAGCGCAACGCGACTTGCGATATCGAAGTGGACTACTTCACCAACATCACCACGCATTGTGTCACGAATTAAATGGTAGCGTTGCCATGTCTCTTTCATAGAGTCATCACGAGCAATTGTACCCATTAATTCTTTATCAAGAACTTCGCCATCCATAAATGCAGAAAGTTTTTCTTTTTGCATATAAAAGTACCCTTCAGTCAATGATGGTTCACCCACAATTAAAACTCTTGTATTAATGGTTGAACCTTATTATCAATAGCTTCTCGCGCCCTAAAAATACGTGAACGTACTGTTCCGACAGGGCAATCCATAATGACCGCTATCTCTTCATAGCTTAGTCCGTCAAGTTCCCGAAGTGTAATAGCAACCCTTAAATCTTCAGGTAATGACTCTATGGTGTGAAAAACCACTCTCCGTAACTCTTCAGACAACATTAAATTCTCAGGGTTCGAAATTTCTTTTAGTGCATTTGGTGATTCGAAGTTTTCAACATCACTCGCATCTAAATCATTCGAAGGCGGACGCCGCCCCTGTGCAACCAGATAATTTTTTGCTGTATTCACAGCAATGCGATAAAGCCATGTATAAAAAGCACTATCTCCACGGAAAGAACCGATGGCACGATAAGCTTTAATAAAGGCTTCTTGCGAAACATCTGGCACATCGCCCTGTGGTACATAACGGGAAATCAGGCTTGCTACCTTGTGTTGATAGCGGATAACCAGCAAATTAAAGGCTTTCTGGTCACCATTTTGTACCTTTTCAACCAACATTTGGTCCGTTAACTGCTCGCTCATTAGAGATGGACTCTCCCGAAGTCAAGCTTCGCACTATTTTTAAATGACTCCGTCATATTTACTCTCGTTATTCCTTCTCGTTTTATGAGCTACTAGACTTGGAGTGCAAAAATAGTATGAAGTTCAATTCAATCATTATTTTAAGAGATGAATCACAAAAAATCATCATGGTGATCACCCAACCAAAATGCAATTTGCCAATAAAAAAACGATAACACAATGATATTATTTAAATATATACGATTACTTACAACAATATATATTATCTTAAACAATGTATTATTAAATATAGATTTAATAATATAAATAAAAGTCAGTCACCCAAGAGCGAAACTTATCAGTATAATGCCCTTCATTATTACGAATAATAAGTTCATCTATACTACATTCAACACTGCTTTGATTTTGTCTTTGAAATGCTAACAAAATTCGATGATAAGGTTTATCTGCACTATCTTTAATATTAACGCGTTTTGCAGTATTCCACTCCTTTTTTTCTGCAATTTCAATAAATTGCTCACCAATAGAGTAAGGTAATACCACACAGAACAAACCATCTTCGGTGATAAGTGATTGCGCACTATCCAGCAATCCCTCATGCGTTAAGGTTTTGGTATAACGCGCTTGCTCACGAACATCATTACGACAAGCAATTGCGGGTTCAAAATAAGGAGGATTACTTACAATCAAATCATACTTGTTTTGCACTTGTTCAGCATAATGATAAATATCATCATGATGGATATGAATAAGTGAGCGCCATTGTGACTCTTGAGCATTTTCCGCAGCTTGTGATGCTGCTTTTTCATCAAGTTCAATACCATCTATGCGCTCAATTTGGTTCGCTCGTTGAGCCAGCATTAATGCGATTAATCCACTCCCAGTACCGATATCAAGCGCTCTTTTTACATTATCGATAGGTGCCCAAGCCCCTAATAAAACACCATCTGTACCCACTTTCATTTCACACTTATCATGAGCAACAAAAAATTGTTTAAATGTAAAACCGCCTTTGCGTAATCCTGCTTTTTTCACTTTCTTTTGATTCATTTATTGGCTCTATTGATTCGTATTACTATCTCTTTTTTATTACTTATCATTCATGTCATTGAAAAAGAGATATATGGTATGATAACGCTTCTGCAACCCCTATCTTAACATTAAACTATTTGTATACGATGCACGCTTATTTAGATTAAGCCTAAAAACAACGAATACCTTCGTCTATCGGTAATATATAATGTGATAGCGGTAAATCCTCTGGCTTTTAGCGGGGGATAATGTCAAAATCCGCGCCCTAAACAGAGGTATACAATGACAGCCACGACATTTTCCAGTCTTGAACTTGATGAAAGTTTATTGACCGCATTAGAAGAAAAAGGATATCAACGTCCTACTGCTATTCAAGCAGATGCAATTCCTGCCGCAATGGATGGACGCGATATTTTAGGCTCTGCGCCAACAGGCACAGGGAAAACTGCGGCTTTTTTGCTTCCGGCAATTCAACACTTGCTTGATTATCCACGTAAAAAATCAGGCCCGCCACGTATTCTTATCCTGACACCAACTCGCGAACTTGCTATGCAAGTTGCAGAGCAGGCAAAAGAATTATGTGCGCATACACATTTAGATATCGCCACTATCACAGGCGGTGTTGCTTATATGAATCACGCTGAAGTCTTCAGCGAGAACCAAGATATCGTTGTTGCAACAACAGGTCGTTTATTACAGTACATCAAAGAAGAAAACTTTGACTGCCGTGCTGTGGAAATGCTGATTTTAGACGAAGCAGACCGCATGTTAGATATGGGTTTTGCTAACGATATCGAAACAATTGCAGGCGAAACTCGCTGGCGCAAACAGACATTACTGTTCTCCGCAACACTAGAAGGTAATGCGGTTATTGATTTTGCACAGCGCATCCTCAACGAACCAGTTGAGCTTAATGCTGATCCATCTCGCCGTGAACGTAAAAAAATTCAGCAGTTCTATTATCATGCTGATAATCTCGAACATAAAACAGCGTTGCTTGCTGCACTATTGAAGCAAGACGATGTTAAAAAATCGATTGTCTTTGTTCGCAAAAGAGAGCGTGTAAGAGAGCTTGTCACTGCGCTAGAAAAACAAGGTATTAAATGTAGCTACCTTGAAGGTGAAATGGCGCAAACACAGCGTAACGATGCGATCAAACGTTTAGAATCAGGCAAAATGAATGTACTTGTTGCCACAGACGTTGCTTCTCGTGGCCTTGATCTAGATGACATCACACACGTTTTCAACTTTGACTTACCTCGTACTGCAGATGTTTACTTGCACCGTATTGGTCGTACAGGACGCGCAGGTCGTAAAGGTATCGCTATTTCATTAGTTGAAGCTCACGATCATCCATTATTAGGGAAAATTGGTCGTTACGTTCAAGAGCCTATTAAATATCGTGTTGTTGCTGAACTACGTCCAGAAACCAAAGCACCAAGCCTGAAAGCAACATTCAAACCTTCTAAAAAAGTGCTAGCTAAACGCAAAGCGAAAAAAGAAGAAGAGAAAAAAGCGGTTAAAGAAAAAGTGCGGACTCGCGATCGTAAAAATATCGGTAAACGTCGCAAAGCAGTTGCTGAGCATACAGAAAAGAAAGTGGCTCCTACTACACCAGCAAAAGAAACGAATACTGATAACGAATAATCTGTACTCTTTTTGATCTTATAAAAAAACCGTAGCTATATAACTTAGTTACGGTTTTTTTGTTATTCTCTCTTTTTTCTTATTTTATATAGAAAAGTAGAAAAAAAGAAAAAAGCCCGATATTTTCATATCGAGCTTATTATTAACTTATTACTTTAGTGAAAATTACAGGCTTTCTGTGAAAGTACGAGTAATAACATCACGTTGTTGTTCTGGAGTCAGTGAGTTAAAACGCACTGCATAGCCAGAAACACGAATAGTTAATTGAGGATATTTCTCAGGATTGTTAACAGCATCTTCCAGTGTTTCACGGCTTAATACGTTAACGTTAAGGTGTTGACCACCTTCTACACGAACAACCGGTTTAGATTCTACAGGCACTTCACGGTATTCGATATTGCCTAACTCTTTACGGTTAATTACTTGACCTTCTTCAAAGCCTTTTTTAGCACAGATGCAACGAGCTTCGCCGTTTTCATCATCTAATAACCAGAAAGAATGTAATAAATCGTCGTTATCAGCTTTAGTAATTTGGATACCAGTAATCATTTCGACCTCCAATGTGGGCACAAAATCAAATTCTGATCTCATATCAGAACTTGGGTATTTGGTCTAACCAATGTTTCTGTCTACTTATATACCAGTATAAATGGCGTCATTCCTTGATAAATATCAATAAAATTCATAAGCACTTTAGCTCACAGGGTGCAAAGTGTTGTTTTAAATCAATAATCACTCATGACTGATTTGCAATTTTTTTTGTAAATTTTCAAATAAAAGTTGAGAAATCAATTAATTCTTATTTTTAGGTCGTAATATTTTCATTCCCCTGATGAAATCGGTAAGCTTAGACACCATAAGATATCAACAAGGATTTTAGGTTATGACTACACCATTAACTTGGCATGATGTGATAGGCACTGAAAAAGAAAAGCCTTACTTTCATCAAATTATGTCTCAAGTCGCACAACAAAGAGCAGCAGGTAAAATCGTTTATCCACCTCAAGAAGATATTTTTAATGCCTTTCGTTTTACGCCTTTTGATAATGTGAATGTAGTTATTTTAGGGCAAGATCCTTATCATGGCCCTAATCAAGCACATGGCCTTTCTTTTTCAGTACGACCAGGCGTGCCTGCGCCTCCTTCGTTAGTCAATATGTATAAAGAGCTTGAAAAAGAATACCCTGATTTTAAACGCCCCAACCACGGCTATTTAGAAAGCTGGGCAAAACAAGGTGTTTTATTACTTAATACCGTATTGACCGTAGAGAAAGGCCAAGCTCATTCTCACGCTAACTATGGTTGGGAAATCTTTACTGATGCAGTGATTGAGCAGATCAATCAACGTAGAGAAGGGGTTATTTTTTTACTTTGGGGCGCCCATGCTCAGAAAAAAGGCCGTTTTATTGATACCAATAAACACGTTATTTTAAAAGCACCTCATCCATCACCACTCTCTGCCCATAGAGGCTTTTTAGGTTGTGGCCATTTCAAACAAGCCAATGATATTTTACAGCAGCAAGGTCGCACACCGATCAATTGGCATCTTGATCCTATTGAATAATATCGCCTTTTAAAACATAAAACCGCACAATAACAAGAATATTAAATAATCTTCGTATTGTGCGGTTTACTTTATCTACATGTAATAACAGATGTGATAACAGATGCTTTATCGATATTATTTAGAAACGATAACCATAGCTGGGCGTAATAAACGACCATTTAAGGTATAACCTTTTTGCATAACATCGACCACATGATTGGATTCATGTTCAGGGCTATCAATTAAAGTCATCGCTTGGTGAATTTCAGGGTTGAATACCACATTTTTTTCTTCAACCACTTCGATACCAAATTTACGAACTGCATCTAAGAATGATTTCAGCGTTAATTCTAACCCTTCAATCATTGGCTTTAATGCCTCATTTTCATGATCAGCCGCAGATAAAGCACGCTCTAAATTATCGAGTACAGGCAATAACTCATTAGAAAATTTCTCAAGTGCAAATTTATGTGCTTTCTCAATATCTTGTTGAGTACGACGACGCACATTTTCAACTTCAGCTAAAGCACGAGCCATAGCTTCACGTTCTGTTTTTTGTGATTGCTCAAGCTGTTTTTCGAGAGAATCAACACGCGCTAATGCTTCCACTAATTCAGCTTGAGCATTAAAGTCCGCTTGTGCTTCTTCGGTCATTGCTGGCTCTTGAGACTCATTCATTGCAGATCCCATTCCTTCTTTTTCTTTTGAGGCTTGCTCTTCATGTACATTTTGTTCTTTACTACTCATGAACATCTCCGCGTAGTTTTAGTATTCATCTTCATATTTAGTTTATTATGGGGATCAATAAACGGGTTTCAAGGAATTGGCGCAAAACGAGGGTAAAAAAATGCCAGACAATACCGTAACGGAAGAAAAACACTTTAAATGCATTGGCATTGTTGGTCATCCACGCCACCCTGAAGCAATTTCAACTCATGAAATGCTCTATCATTGGCTATTGGCTCAAGGCTATGACGTTATTATTGACACACAAGTTGCTCAAGAATTAAAACTAGAAAATGCACAAACTGGTGATTTAACACAAGTTGGCAAAGTTGCCGATCTTGTCATTGTTGTTGGTGGTGATGGCAATATGCTTGGCGCTGCGCGTGTTTTATCTCGTTATAATATCAAAGTGATTGGTGTTAACCGGGGTAATTTAGGTTTTCTTACTGATCTTGACCCTGATAATGCTTTACAGCAATTAACTAACGTATTAGCGGGGCATTATCGCGAAGAAAAACGGTTCTTACTTGAAGCTCGAGTCTGTGCTGAAGGTCAAAGAACACGCATTGGTACAGCAATCAATGAAGTCGTGCTTCATCCCGGCAAAGTCGCTCATATGATTGAGTTTGAAGTTTATATTGATGATCGCTTTGCTTTCTCTCAACGTTCTGATGGCTTAATTATCGCAACACCAACGGGATCAACCGCCTACTCACTTTCTGCGGGGGGCCCTATTTTAACGCCAAATCTTGATGCTATTGCGCTTGTGCCTATGTTTCCACATACCTTATCAGCACGTCCTTTAGTTATCAGCAGTGATAGCCAAATTCGCTTAAAATTCTCACAAACAAATATCGATTATGAAGTTAGTTGCGATAGCCAATTAGTGTTACCTATTAAAGAAGGTGATGAAGTTATTATTAAGAGAAGTCGCCAAAAACTCAATTTAGTTCACCCTACTGATTACAACTATTTTAATACACTCAGCTCAAAATTAGGTTGGTCGAAAAAAATGTTCTAATTTTTGTGCCTCCCTACTTTACTGTATAAAAAACCAGTTTATACTGTATGTAATTACAGATATGTTTTTATACACAGGAGAGGCACTATGCTGACTCAATTAACCATTAGTCATTTTGCCATAGTCCGTGAACTTGAAATCGATTTTTCTGGTGGCATGACCACCATTACAGGCGAAACTGGCGCAGGTAAGTCTATTGCAATTGATGCTCTAGGTTTATGCTTAGGTAACCGTGGTGATGCCAATATGGTGCGCCCAGGTGCAACTAGAGCCGATTTATGTGCACGATTCTCACTCTCTGATACGCCATCAGCACAACACTGGCTTGAAGAACATCATCTTGATGATCATAACGAATGCCTATTAAGAAGAACTATCTCTACTGATGGGCGTTCTCGTGGTTTTATCAACGGTACTTCCGTACCACTTTCACAATTAAGAGAGCTTGGTTCATTACTTATTCAAATTCATGGGCAACATGCTCATCAGCAACTTTTAGAACCTCGTTATCAAAAACAACTGCTTGATATCTATGCCCATGAGCCTGCTTTATTAAAAAACATGAAGTCGGCTTATCAAACATGGCATCAAAGTTGCCAAACTTTAGCTGCTTTTCAACAACTCTCTTTAGAACGAGAAGCAAGACAGCAATTGGTTGATTACCACTTAAAAGAGCTCAATGAATTTCAACCAGTGCAAGGTGAGTACCCAGAATTAGATCAAGAATATAAACGCCTTTCTAACTGTGGTCAGTTTTTAACGCTAAGCCAAAATAGTTTACAAATTTTAAGTGACAACGAAGAGCAAAATGTTTTAAGTATGCTCAATGTGGCTAAGCATGAAATTACTGAACTAACCTCAATGGAAAGTCAGTTCAATTCATTATTAGAGATGCTAGAAGAAGCCACTATCCAAATTAGTGAAGTAAGCGATGAACTTCGTCACTATAGCGATCGCTTAGAGATGGATCCTAATCGCTTATTTGAAGTAGAAAAACGCATGTCTAAGTATATTAGTTTGTCACGTAAACATCGTGTCGCGCCTGAGGAACTCTATGATCTTCATCAGCAATTAATTGAAGAGAAAAATGCTCTACTTCGTCAAAATGATGATTGTGAGGCTTTAATAGAACAAGTCAAAGCTGACCACTTAATTGCATTAGATGTCGCAAAACAATTGCACCAAGTTCGCCAACAATATGCGAGTGAATTAAGCCAACTTATTACTAACAGTATGCATCAGTTATCAATGCCACATGGTTATTTTACTGTTGATACCCATTTTGATGACAGCTCACTACAAATCGATGGTGCTACAAAAGTTGAATTTAATGTCACCACAAATCCGGGGCAACCTCATCAAGCACTTTCTAAAGTAGCTTCAGGGGGTGAGTTATCACGTATTGCACTCGCAATCCAAGTGATCACAGCTAAAAAAATGGATACTCCAGCACTTATTTTTGATGAAGTTGATGTGGGTATCAGTGGTCCAACGGCGGCTATTGTAGGTAAATTACTACGTGAGTTAGGTGAGTCAACTCAAGTTATGTGTGTCACTCACTTACCTCAAGTTGCAGGTTGTGGTCACCAACACTATTTCGTCAACAAAGAGACAAATGGTGAAGAAACTGAAACGACCATGAAATTGTTATCGAAAAAAGAACGCTTACAAGAGCTAGCTCGTTTATTAGCAGGTAGTGAAGTCACTAAAAATACCTTAGCAAATGCAAAAGATTTGTTGGCTGCATAACGATTAACAAACTTTTATTGATATTTAAGGTCATAGGCAGAGCGTGAAAGGTTTTCAATTGCTGCGTTGTCGATTATCATCGTCACTATGACCCTAAAAGGAATGTAATAACCATGCGTTTTAAACTGTTAAAAGTTGCCGCCTTATCTTTAGTCGTAATGACTTCAGGTTGCTCTATGTTCGAGAGACTGGTTTATCACCCAGATATCAATCAGGGAAATTATTTAACGCCAGCCGAAGTCGCAAAAGTTCAGCAAGGAATGACACAGCAGCAAGTTCAATTTGCCCTTGGTACGCCAATGCTTAAAGATCCTTTCGGAAGCCAGACTTGGTATTATGTTTTCCGCGAAGAGCCTGGTCATCAAGAAGTACGTCAAGAGACTCTCACTCTGACTTTTGATAGCAATGGCATACTGACTAAGATTGATAAGCAAGGCAATATGCCTAACTTCTCAGCACCTGCAACAAAATCGTAATGCGATTGCAGTGCTAAGAAAACTTAGTTTTGTATAAGATTGGCAAAAACGAATTGCACCCCATACGTTAAATCTGACGTTGGGGTGTGTTTTTATAAGGAGAAAATGCTTTATAACAGTGTTGTCTTTTCTTGTATCTGTCTGTAATCAAATGACCTATCAATGCAGTATATAAAACTCCCGCCTATTAGGCAGAAAGCATAATATCAATCCGCTTTTTGTTGTGCTTTTTCAGCGCGTTTACGACGCATTTCTTTAGGATCAGCAATTAAAGGTCGATAAATTTCAATTCTATCGCCATCTCGCACATTATCGCTTAATTTTGTTGGTCGACTATAAATACCCACTTTATTCTTAGTCAAATCAATATCATTACAAATCGTTAAGATATTTGAAGCAATAATAGCTTGTTCAACCGTGTCCCCTAACGTTAGTTCAACAGGGATAAGATACTGCTTATCGGGCAACGCATAGGTTACCTCTACCCATATTTTAGTCACGATAGATCTCTTTCGCTCTGTGAGTAAACGCCTGAACCATATTGTTCGTTAAATCTTTAAAAATACGTCCAAAAGCCAACTCAATTAATTTATTAGTGAATTCAAAGTCTAGCTGAAATTCTATCTTACACGCATTATCATCGAGTGCGGTAAACACCCACCCCCCAGTTAATTTACGAAAGGGGCCATCAACAAGACGCATATCAACACGTTCATTAGTCTTTAAAAAGTTATGGGTAGTAAATGTTTTACTAATTCCCGCTTTAGAGACATTTATTGATGCAATCATTTCTTCTGGTGTGCTTTTGATCAGTTTACTTCCAACGCATCCTGGTAGAAAATCAGGATAAGTAAGAACATCATTAACCAGTTTAAACATTTGCTCTGTGCTAAAAGGGACAAGAGCAGATCGACTAATCTGAGGCATAGTTATTCCTGTACGACAACACTGTGTGTGATCATATCATTGAACAGTGACTAATTAAAAATCTAATGGAATATAGCTTAAGTTTTATGCAATTGAAAAGAAAACAGTCGGTTAAATGATTTCTTTCTATTGCTCATACAGTATAATGTGGACATTATGACAAAGAAAAAATCACACAAACCTGGTTCTGCGACCATTGCGTTAAACAAACGTGCTCGCCATGAATATTTCATCGAAGATGAGATAGAAGCGGGCTTGGCGCTCCAAGGCTGGGAAGTTAAATCACTGCGTGCCGGTAAAGCAAACATCAGTGATAGCTATGTTATCATGCGTGATGGCGAAGCTTATCTTTTTGGTGCAACCATTACTCCTTTAAATGTTGCATCAAGCCATGTCGTTTGTGACCCGACTCGTACCCGTAAACTATTATTAAAGCAACGCGAATTAGATTCACTTTACGGTCAAATCAACCGTGATGGTTACACCGTTGTTGCTCTTTCTCTTTATTGGAAAAACGCTTGGTGCAAAATCAAAATTGGCGTTGCAAAGGGTAAGAAAGATCACGATAAACGCGATACCATTAAAGATCGTGAGTGGAAATTAGACAAAGCACGTATCATGAAAAATGCTAACCGCTAAATTGCGTTAAGTACTAGCAATTACAAGTATTTTTCTGATATACTCGCTTTCAACAACTTGGGGCTGATTCTGGATTCGACGGGATTTGCGAAACCCAAGGTGCATGCCGAGGGGCGGTTGGCCTCGTAAAAAGCCGCAAAAAAGATAGTCGCAAACGACAATCAGTACGAAGCACTAGCAGCTTAATAACCTGCTTAGAGCCCTCTCTCCCTAGCTTCCGCTCTTAAGACGGGGATCAAGAGAGGTCAAACCCAAAAGAGATCGCGTGGAGACCTAGCTTGGGGTCAAAGCGTTAAACTTAATCAAGCTAGCTTATTCATGGCGCGTCTGTCCGCAGTGGGTAAGTGAAATTAAAGATAGACTAAGCATGTAGTACCGAGGATGTAGAAATTTCGGACGCGGGTTCAACTCCCGCCAGCTCCACCAAATTATCTTCTAAGGACGTCCAAAGAAGACTGAAAAGCCCGCTAACTCAATGAGTTGCGGGCTTTTTTATGTCCTGCGCAATCTGATGTCACCTAATTAAATCCAATCATCTTAGGCACCTTGATAGGCACCTCGTTAAGCAGATTAGAAAATACTCAAAAGAAACAAGAGTATCAGTAAGTTGTTCACTGTTTAAATAAACGTGAATCTGTTTTTCTAAGCTGCCTATGCGGCAGTGAACCCCTCTACGCATGACGCCTGAAATGCGAGAGATTTCTAAGCTGCCTATGCGGCAGTGAACGCGATGATCATGAGCAATATAAGCGGAAGAATTTTCTAAGCTGCCTATGCGGCAGTGAACTTGAAAATCGTAGTTGGCGCACTAAATACCGTTTTCTAAGCTGCCTATGCGGCAGTGAACGCCGCAGTCTGTGCATTGCTTGCGGCGTTTTTTTTCTAAGCTGCCTATGCGGCAGTGAACCCTTATCACTTGCGGCTCGTGTTCCGCTTGAATTTCTAAGCTGCCTATGCGGCAGTGAACACCTAATACTGAGCTAGCCACAGAATTTAGTTTTTCTAAGCTGCCTATGCGGCAGTGAACCACTAATTATGCTTGATGTGAACAACTGTTACTTTCTAAGCTGCCTATGCGGCAGTGAACAGAACCTAATTCATTTGCAACATCTTTAACTATTTCTAAGCTGCCTATGCGGCAGTGAACCATTTGTCGAAACCTTACTTACATTTGCCAATTTTCTAAGCTGCCTATGCGGCAGTGAACGTAATACAACGTCTTCACTATCTACACTATATTTTCTAAGCTGCCTATGCGGCAGTGAACAACTATCCATTCTAACAGCGTAGTTAATAAATTTTCTAAGCTGCCTATGCGGCAGTGAACGAAAGCTCAAGAGCAAGAGATAAAGCTCTTGATTTCTAAGCTGCCTATGCGGCAGTGAACATCATGAGAGGTATATAAACGCCGGTACACTTTTTCTAAGCTGCCTATGCGGCAGTGAACAATTACAGCAGTCGGCACAGCGACAGCGTTCGTTTCTAAGCTGCCTATGCGGCAGTGAACTCATGGGCGCCACGCTTTGGTGATGTGGAATCTTTCTAAGCTGCCTATGCGGCAGTGAACAAAGTTACATTTCAATCACTATAACGCTGTTATTTCTAAGCTGCCTATGCGGCAGTGAACAATTGCCGATATGGGGCAAATGCTCGTCCGTTTTTCTAAGCTGCCTATGCGGCAGTGAACAAAGGGCACTAGCTACAGTGGATACCTGATATTTTCTAAGCTGCCTATGCGGCAGTGAACCTGATTTTATCGAGTATATGCTATTTTATAATTTTCTAAGCTGCCTATGCGGCAGTGAACAGTATGCACCGCCAATTGAGAACAATACTAATTTTCTAAGCTGCCTATGCGGCAGTGAACATTAGCACCAGAACGAGCCAGCTCATTACTTTTTTCTAAGCTGCCTATGCGGCAGTGAACTCTAAGATAGTCGGACGAGTGCGAGGGGTGCATTTCTAAGCTGCCTATGCGGCAGTGAACCATCAGCAACAGCGATGATGTAACCGGGTTGCTTTCTAAGCTGCCTATGCGGCAGTGAACACTTTAGTGAAGTGTATCGAAGAATAGTGCTTTTTCTAAGCTGCCTATGCGGCAGTGAACTAGAACCTATTTTTCGTTTTGTTCCATCAACATTTCTAAGCTGCCTATGCGGCAGTGAACAGTATAAATCCATTAATAGAATTTTCCTTACTTTTCTAAGCTGCCTATGCGGCAGTGAACATGGTTATGTGAATGGGGATGTGTCGGCAGAGTTTCTAAGCTGCCTATGCGGCAGTGAACTCTGAATTGTATGTAAGACGTGATGAGCTGGTGTTTCTAAGCTGCCTATGCGGCAGTGAACAAGAAGAGCAAAAGATAAAAATGATGTTGGATTTTCTAAGCTGCCTATGCGGCAGTGAACTTACCACCTTTACCCACGTACATTGGTGTTTTTTTCTAAGCTGCCTATGCGGCAGTGAACTAATTGAGGGTGCGAAAGATATTATTCATGCATTTCTAAGCTGCCTATGCGGCAGTGAACATAAAGGAAATGATTGACTACAAGGCATCAACTTTCTAAGCTGCCTATGCGGCAGTGAACAATACATCGGTGATTAATACTTGCCAATCTTCTTTTCTAAGCTGCCTATGCGGCAGTGAACCATTGCACTTGAAACTACAGGGAATGCTCCTATTTCTAAGCTGCCTATGCGGCAGTGAACCGCATACAGAACAGATTTTAGATAACCCGATGTTTCTAAGCTGCCTATGCGGCAGTGAACAACCATTTGCAGAATAATTTGTGTGCATCAAATTTCTAAGCTGCCTATGCGGCAGTGAACGTTTTGCGGGTTCGCCCTTGTTCATCCAAGACTTTCTAAGCTGCCTATGCGGCAGTGAACTAGATAAAAACTCAGGTCTTACTTTTTCGTATTTTCTAAGCTGCCTATGCGGCAGTGAACAATAGCATTATCACGAAAAAACAAGCTACAGCAAGGCGTTAGCAATGTTTAACCTTTTTTACCTTATTAAAAATGCCTGCATATAGCTTGTTGTTTTTATTGCGATTTTTAAAGAGCAAAAAATAAAGGGTTTCACCATTGATTACTTAGACTAAAACCAAGGTACAAAAGTCTGCTTCCCTTTTTCTTTTTGGCTCAACCCATAACAAGAAAATGTGTTGCTATTACCCAATTGCGAATTTGACTTATTACATTGAATAAAAAGCATAAATTTATGACGCAATTGAGGTTCAGTAGGTGTTGATAAACTTTGTACATTAATATATGGCAATTTACTTTCACCCGATTTTTGCTCAATTGATGCTAAAAGTTCCACTCGCATAGTATCTTCATCAACACCATGTTTTTGTGCTAAGTAGGAAGTTCGGCGTTCCAGTTGCTTTAAGCGACGCTGTTGAGATTTAGGATTATGGCGCGTAAAACAGGCATATTCCTCAACATCACTCGGTACTGGTTTCACTGGTTCAATACGTACATAATCACTCAATCGCTGCAACCATTTCGCCACATCTAAACGCGAAAGTGACACTTCGGTTTCTGTGAATAAACGCAATTGATCCCCTAATGGGAAAGTTTTATCGCCATAAGCAGGAAAACTCAGCCCAACTTCTGATACATTCGTGTCTAACTTATGCTCTACCAACATCAAATGTATTTGTTGATACACTTTCTCCCAGATAAAGCCTAACGAAATCTCAGCTGCAGGAAGTAGTGTAATATCTTGATAATACTTCATTTCCCGCCCTTATTCACCAAAGACACCACCACGGATCAGCATCGCCATAATGTAATGTTGTTGCTCTATTGTTGGTAATTGGTCTTTCAACATCCAACCATCCAGCAACTTATAAAAGTCCATTTTATCTTTAGGTTGACGATACGCTGCACCTCGATTTGTGACAGAACCATAAGGTTCAATCGCAATTGGACCGACTTCTTCAACGGCTGAATGCCAAGTATCAATAGTTCGAAGGGCATTACCGATTTTTTGCGAGTGCATTGCTGCTTGCCCACTCAACTGATAAAGAAACTTGCTTTTATCGCCTTTACCTCCACCCATTACCAGTTCTTGAGATGGAAAGACTTGCTGACCTTCACCAAGCTGCGAGTAAGCAATGATATTCAAAAACATGGCTTCGCCCTGCAAACCTTGTTGGATCAACTCAGCTAACTCATCCACTTGCTTATTGCTTTTAAACTCATGCAAATTGTAATCGTAGCTTTCAAATATGAACTTTTTATCTGCTACATTCACTTCCACACTCACATTTTTTGCACCCACACGGTTACGCCATAAGAACCGACCATTAGCAATATTTATCGCATAACGTTGTGCCAGCTCTTTAAACTTAGTTTCATCTTGGTAAGCTTGGATTTTTTCTGCTAAGGCTTGTTGATAATCTGGGGAATTACAGGTAGATGGTACATCCAAACCACCCAATATCCGTAATGAGAAAACAACTTTTAATGTATCGGTATCATGAGATAACGCGGCTGTATCTATTGTTTGTATATTTGCTTTTGATACCTCAGCATCTAATTTTACAGGATCATTAGCCAACGCGGATTTAAGACGATTGGAAATAGTACCTCGTACTGTTTTTTCGCCAATCATGATCGGTGACCATTCATTTTTACCCCAGTTACCTGCAAACATTAGTGCATCGGATGGGATCAATTTAGCTTCAAAAGCGAGTACGGATGGAGTTTCTAATTTTTTATTAGCCATTATTTCAATCCTTTTAAATTATATAAAGTCAGGGTCAAAGTCAGTTAATTCTGCTGCTTCTTTAATCGTATCAGGTTCAGGAATATCTTCTTGAACCGCTAATCCTTTTGCCAAATACCATGGATACTCGTGGTGATAACGCCAGATACCTTGCTGGATATTGACTAAACGATGCACACTGAGCCATTCACCAACAGAGTAAGCGGTTTCAGCGAATGTAGCTGGAATAGAAGGATCCCTAACATTAGCGACTTGACCAGGTGCGTAACATTCTGAAATGGCACAGTAGCCAGTAGCAATAGGAACCAAATACCCGCTGTTGGGTTTCGGTTGATACTCCCAATTTGCTTTTCTTCTGGTTTCTCCATTTTCAGTAGTATTTTCATCTTCTTGTGAGATAGCCCTGAATTTCAATGTGGCAAAATCACACCATGCATCCATTAAAGTACTGGATATATTTTGTTGTTGTAAATGCTGAAAATGTGCTGCTAAGTAATCACAGCGATCGACCAGTACAAAACCAGGCATCAATCGGCGTAATGCATATTGTTGCTCTTTTTCGCTAGTAAGAAGTTGAATACTTTCAATATTCGTTATTTGCCCTCCAGCAAGTCGCATCGCTGGAACTAATCTGCTTATGTTGGATAATAAGTTCTGTTCCGTCTGCTTATCACCACCAACAATGCCATCAACTTCAATTAATAGTGAAATTTGCATCCACATGCGCCCTTCTTCATTAATTGGGGCAGTGTTACCTTGTGGTGTCAGAGGATTACGTGTCAAAGCAAATACATAGTCTCCCATCCCGCTAGGTCGACGCACATGAACATCATTTTTATGGCTAACAACAGCAACACCGCCTAAACTCACAGGCAGTATTGGTGATAACTTACGTGATAAAGCGTGAGCAAAACCTAAGAAATTGGTTATTGCGGGGAAACCGTAAGTTAGGCCAGCAATAGCATTAGCATTTTGCACATCTATTTTTTTTAATAAGAGATAATGCTTCATGCGTTATTCTCCTCGAATGTCATAGAGATGCGTTCGAAAGTACGCAATTCGTTTAAACACAGTTTTTTAAAATAACGATGCTCAACATCCCCCAGCACATAGGCTTGTTTATTTTCTAATTTGTGCAATAACCAATGTGAAAAATCATTAGCAACAATTTCCAACCAATCACCTTGTTCTCTTTCACGTTGAAATGCGAGATCGGGGTTATCAATATCTAATAACAGCTGATGAGCACGCTTCATTTTGCACTCAGGAGAGTTAGTCCACCCCGCACTATTAGGAATAGATTGAATTTCAGCAATAAAATTCAACAAGCTATCTATCAGTGGTTTAACATAGTGATAATCACGTTGATAACGTGTTTTAAAGTTGCGATCTTTCTCTGTTAAACCAGCTAAAAACGCCTTAAATTCACGAATCAAAGCGTTAGTTTGGAACGAAAGTTGTCGGTTAAAAATGGATAAATAGTGTAAAGGTGGTTTGGTTTGTGCTAGGTATGTAGGTGGTGCACAATTGAGCAAGAAACCTTGTCCGTGACGCTCACTATTTAACTGAGAGATATTTTGAGGTTTTGAACCACCAAACATCTGCACTGCAGTTTCAGGGAAATAGATATTCAACCGTTCGTCATATAACCCTTTCTTGTAGGCATCGCGGATCTCTTTTGAATCACCATATCGAGATTGGCGGATTTTAAAATATAGCTCTTGAGATAATGCCGAAGAATAAAGCGGACACAACAAATGATACTCTTTTTTCTCTTTATTAATTGGAAAATAGACCTGTTTACTTAACGTATGGGCCGAGATATTTTCGTCATAAAGCGCTTGCTTGAATCCATTTTTCCATAAATCTAATAAGTCTAGCTCATCAGTAAAAATTTTAAGTGCATTGATATGATTTGCCTTTAATTGATCGATTAATGATTCACCTCTCACCTCGATCTTTAAAAGCGTTGCAATATCTAAAGCTGCAGCATTTCCAATAAAATCAATACTCTTATTAGAAATATGTTGAGTAACGAGATATCGACTATTTAATATTTCAAACTTATCCAAATATATTCCACTCGCCTTAGCATCACCATTTAGATATTTCGGCGCATGTGTAGCAATAGTGATTTGCTTTGCTAATTTAGCTTTATTTGATAACCAATTTTTAGGTTCAAACTTCAATTCTATCGGCGTAGCATTGTCATTGTATTCCACTTTCGCCTGTGCAATTTCGACAGGATCGCTACTTTTCTCTAATGTTCTATTGAGTTTTTTTTGCAGTGGTTCTAACTTCTCCTGCTTTCGCTGTTCTATATATTCCGCGATCGCGGCACTTAATGTTCCGTCCATTCGCTTTCCTTAATTATTTTCTTGTTGAAACACACCGAGTTGGTTATGCCATACCCACTCAATGATTTGGTCTTCTTTTTTTCTGCTCGT
Source organism: Proteus sp. ZN5 (assembly GCF_011046025.1). Classification (GTDB taxonomy): domain Bacteria; phylum Pseudomonadota; class Gammaproteobacteria; order Enterobacterales; family Enterobacteriaceae; genus Proteus. Next base: position 1,969,627 of record NZ_CP047639.1, on the reverse strand, counting down.
AACTGTATTTCACCTAATCGATCACTGGTTCTTGTTAATGATTGACCAAGTTGTTTAGCAAACTGCTCATATATGTGGATAGGTGATGCATCAAACCACCATTGGCATCCCTCAGCTAATTCCATCTCAATCATCTGAAATCGCGACGATTTAGGTACGTACTGGTAAGGCTTACTTGTAGTGTCTAACTGACTCCATTCTAATTGCTCATCCTCATCACACCGTAAAACAAAGGCTTCTTGCCTTTCTGATTTACGAAATTCAGTTTGTTGAATAAACTCCGCATTCCAACTTGCATGCAAACCAATTTCATTCGCCCACCAGCGGTTAGCTTCTTTATCGTTATGATAGAATTCAGGCTTTGGCATCGCCTCTAACGCAAATCTTAATGCGCGATGTTCCTGCACTAAAAAATTTTGCACTGGATAAGCACTTTGCCCTAGAGTTTTGGGATCGAATAAAAAATCTTTACTATCTAGCTTGGGTTCTTTAACGCGCGTGATCGCCGAAATATGTTGTAATTCTGTTCCTAAAAGTTGGGCAATATCATGCGTAGCTAACGGTAATGCCTTACTTTCAAAACCAGGATGGCAATACGCCACCAGCTCTCCTTTAAGTGCTCGAATATTTTTATTGAGCACAATCAAATTAAATTGAGTTGGAACTTGTTGTCGATGACGTTGAATTCGCCCTGCTAACTGAATTAATGAGCGCATTGAGCTTGGTTCTGCAATTGCCCAGTCATAATCATGGTCACGCCCAACTTCAACCACAGATGTACCCAACACCACAAATACGATGTTCTGTTCAGGTGATTTATCTAAGACCTGCATAATTTCTGGTTGTCGCCACAATGCATCAGGCGCATGACGCTCTAACAGTCGGTCTAATTTGTGCTCTTTATTAGAGCGCATCGCCAATGGGAATTGAGAATGGTAAACACAGTAGCAAATCCGGTACCCAGCCTGTGGCGATAATTGAGTTAATGCCGTTGCTACCGCAACCATAGGATTGATGTTCGCCATACGGATCACCCCTAGCGACACATGTTTACCACAAGGTGACTCAATACTATGAACTTGATGTAATCGATGAATTTGTTGATGAAAAGTCTTGGCTACACTTTGATAAATTGCTTGTTGGTGTGCTGTTCGACTCAAAGAGTCTGCTAATTGTGTCTCTTCAACATGAATAATTGCGCCTTGGCGAAGTGGCTTATCGTTTTTACTCAGTTCAGTGACTCGTTTATCAACAAACTGGCGGTGTGTGATTATAAAATCGGTAATTTGAGAGATTTCTTGGGTTTGTGTTGTGAATTCATCAATCCAAGCACACAAAATTGGCAGTTCATTTTGCTGTACAAATTGCGATTTATTAAAATGTTCACGCCCAGTTTTATAAGCATCGAATAAGTTTTTAATCAAGGATGGTGGCAACGTTGCTGATGATAACAATACTCGCGACCCGAGCATTCCCGCCCAATTCACTAAACGACATAGCGCAGGCATATCTTCTAAGCCAAAATCATCCGGTTCATCAAGCACTAAATCAGATGTAAGTAATCGAAGCATCGGTGCAATTTGTTTACCACCTGATTGACTTTCTGTCGCTGGCATTAAGTGATCAATTGTACTGACCAAAACTGGTGCGCTGACTAATTGTTCAAGTTTCGGACTTGCACTCAACCAGTGTTTTAATCGACCATCGTATATTTGCCCTTCATAACTAACAAACAGTTGTTCAAACCAATCTTCCGAAGATTCACTACCGTGATTTGATTCTGAACCATTGAGTTCATACAAGGCTTTTACTGCTTGTGAACCAATTAACACCGCTAATTCATCGTCGCCTAACTTGAGTAAATTACGATATGCATCACCCGTTTGTAACGTTAATGTACGTAACCCTAATGCAACAGAAAAACGGCAGCCTTCTCGTTCATCGGCTAAACCATACATAATACGTGCATTAGCAATGGTTTTACCACATCCAGTAGACGCCATATTAACGCCAAAAAAACCTTGTTTTTCTGTTAATTTGCTAATGGCTTTAGCCTGTGTATACGCTTTATCCTGCCAGTAATATTTTTCAATTCCTGAACTTTTCGAAAAGAGCCTATGTTGTGTAATAGCAGGCAAAGTATATTTTAAAACGGGTAAGTTACTCGCAAAGTGCTGAGCATTAACTGAAACACCAATATTGTGTTCATCTAATTGCTGTTTCGGTACAGTACTTGTACCTTGAACTGATTGCCGATCGGTATTTGCAATAGCTCCATAATCAGGATCACGCCAAACAAATTGACCTTCATCCAAACGAAGAGAAGAGTAGTAATGATCCGCCAACATAAGTGATAAACGTGCCATATGACTGACAAATCGCTGTTCAAACCAAGAAATGGAGCTATTTACAAGCAATGGCGTATTCAGTGCACGAACCGCTAATTTTACGGCTTTTCTCCGCCAAGTGTGGCTTAAAAATGGTGTTCCTCTAGGAAATAACCAATTGTCTTTTAGTGCTTGCTGTGAATATTTAGACATATCCAGTGCATTAGGGGAATTCCAATGACAATCAAAACAATGAGAGAGCCATAAATTCATGTTAGAAATATTAACTGGTTTATTCAGATCATTATTTTTAGGTAAACGGTGATGTGACACCACTAACCACGCAATAAGTTTGGCAAATGGCGCTAAATCAGAAAACGGATTTTGGTGTTTATTAGGAGCATCAATAAAGATTGTTTGTGTAAGTCGAGTATTCCACTTTTTTGCTACCTTTTCATCAGTTAACTCAGCAAGTTGCTTTATCCAATCTTGGTCTGATTTTCCTTTAGTAAAAGCTTCAAACAAACGAAGTGAGATCCATTCATGCCGATAAGGCTCACCTTTCGATTGTGTTTTTCCTTGTAACTTTTTTTGAAATAGCGCATTAGATTTACCAATATCATGAAATAAACCCGCTAATGCGCTGGCTAGTACTATTATTTCGTTTAAATACCAGCCAGACTCCCACTCTCGATGTTCAAGATTAAGCGAAGTTCGATTAACAGGAACGATACCTTCAAAATTAAATTTAGACCGATTGCCCACCACCCAAAGCAACTGGCTACGTGAACGACTTCGGATCCAATGACAGCTTACCGCTGTACTTCGACTAGCGGTTTTTCGTAACATTTTTTTGACTGTCTGTAATCCATCTTCAGTGATTAATGTTTGCCAAGTGTTATTGCCAATTCGATCAGCGAAAGCATCTAAAACACGTCGAGTTTTCTTGAGAGCGTTCTTTTCGCACTCAGAAACAAAAGTCACCATCATGGCTCGGAACCTCCGTTATCAATGGAAGGTTCATTCAAAGCAATTGCTTTAATTGTATTAAACATAAATTCCATCGATTTATGTTCAATAAAAGCCTGCAACACTTGTTGACGAAACTCTTGTTCAGTAGCGTTTTCTTTAGCGCATACAAAAGCCCATGGCAAGACAACAGCATCTTTGATTAAATCTGCAACATCAAACACTAATGCTCCACGACGAGTTTTGCCGTGCATAACAGCAAAACCATGTGGAATGCCAAGTACCCATAAGCAACTGGCAGCCAAGCCATAAGCTAAATAATTACCATGATTCAAAAAATCATTAGCTAAGGTTGTAGAGTCGTGTTGACGAGTAAAATTTTTAAGGTTGGTATTGTTGGCCGCATATTTATAAAGAGTTTTGGTCAGTTGCGCTTCTGTGAGTAGTAAATCTGTGCTTTTAGCTGCTTTATCAGTACGTTCATAAAAAGTGGATAATGCTTGTTGTATCAGTTCATCCTTAAAAATAAATCCTTGATTTTTTAACTCTCGATCTTTTGACCATACTGTTTGTAAATAGCCAATCCGAGCTCTTTGAAATTGCTTAGCAACTCCAAGCCGTTTTTCATCATCAAACCAAAAAGAAAGCCAGCCTTGTAGATATTCAGTCGGACGATACTCACTTTGCGGAGTAAACCACTCTACCTCAGTCGCCATATGCAGTGGCGTACCACCTCCACCACAAAAACCTACCAACACACCGGCTTGTGAAAGCATACGCATTGCGGCTTGAGTAATTGATGTGCCATTACCAAGTAATAAGACTGTAGTATTAGCAATAGGGATATTGAAGTAGAGATTCTCTTTTTTCGACTCTGTGAGATATAAAACACGACCATCTTTTTGCATCACTCGGCAGTATTCCAAGTAATACATATTGGCTCTTTTAGAATGAAGAATGGTTTTCAAATCGGAGGGGGATAAATCTTCCATTACTTTAGCCTCTTTTAGTCACCTCCAAACAATATCAATTAAGAAGTAAGCATGACATAAGCAAATTGCATATATGTGAACTGTTAAGGAAAATTTAATTATTAAAAATATTAAAACTGCCTATGCGGCAGTGAACAGTTGGTTAGAGCACCCGACTCATAATCGGTATTTCTAAGCTGCCTACGCGGCAGTGAACTTTCATATCAAGAAAAAGCGGTTCCGTTACAATTTCTAAGCTGCCTATGCGGCAGTGAACATCATACAGCCTCCAAGCCAGGCCATTCTTGTTTTCTAAGCTGCCTATGCGGCAGTGAACTTGATAATATCAAGGAGAGAGGGGATGGCGAATTTCTAAGCTGCCTATGCGGCAGTGAACTTGGACGTTGTGCCCGATACTCTCTTAGTGTATTTCTAAGCTGCCTATGCGGCAGTGAACGCTTTCCTGAATATATGGATAAAGTGGCAACTTTTCTAAGCTGCCTATGCGGCAGTGAACCTTTGCAAGTCAAACACGCATCTGGCTTAACCTTTCTAAGCTGCCTATGCGGCAGTGAACCAACAGCAGTTAGAGCAGCGCCTTAATCGTATTTTCTAAGCTGCCTATGCGGCAGTGAACGCAAGAACTGCTGCAGCATCTCTTTCTGCTATTTTCTAAGCTGCCTATGCGGCAGTGAACCAGGTAGAGCATCAGTGGTCACGCGCTCTATTTTTCTAAGCTGCCTATGCGGCAGTGAACGTCAATCTTTCTGCCAAGTTGTTTATCTTGCATTTCTAAGCTGCCTATGCGGCAGTGAACTCAACAGAAATTAGCCTCATCTCGCTAACAATTTTCTAAGCTGCCTATGCGGCAGTGAACTACCTTTAGCACCTGTTTTGTGGACGGCAACATTTCTAAGCTGCCTATGCGGCAGTGAACCAAGAAACACATCGGCAACAGCGAGAGCAAGATTTCTAAGCTGCCTATGCGGCAGTGAACTTGGCTGGTGGCGCCAGTCAAGATGCATATGATTTCTAAGCTGCCTATGCGGCAGTGAACACTGCAGGTGTGTTTGTAACTCGTCCGTGGGCTTTCTAAGCTGCCTATGCGGCAGTGAACACGCGAAGCTATCAATATCATCCTGTTCATGATTTCTAAGCTGCCTATGCGGCAGTGAACTCTACATAAAATGATTTAACACGTTCTAACGTTTTCTAAGCTGCCTATGCGGCAGTGAACTGTTGCTTTTATTGAAAGTGAAATTAATGAATTTTCTAAGCTGCCTATGCGGCAGTGAACTTGGTGGTGCTGACGATATGGCAAAAGTTGTCTTTCTAAGCTGCCTATGCGGCAGTGAACCATCACGAGATAGCTGGCTTAACGCAATAGTTTTTCTAAGCTGCCTATGCGGCAGTGAACGGATATGGCACTGTCATTTCTTTACACCGTCATTTCTAAGCTGCCTATGCGGCAGTGAACTTTCGCTATATCAGTATCATCTAAAGTTCTTGTTTCTAAGCTGCCTATGCGGCAGTGAACAATAGCATTATCACGAAAAAATGAGCTAAAGCAAGCTGTTAGCTACATTTAACCATTTTTACCTTATTAAAAATGCCAAAATATAACCATATGTTTTCATTGTGATTTTTAAAGAGCAAAAAATAGAGGGTTAAACATTGAATATTTATATTAAAACTAAGGTACAACAATCAGCTTTCTTTTTTCTTTCTGATTCAACCTATAGCAAAAAATATGCTGATATTACTCAATTGCAAATTCAACTCGTTATAGGTTGGTGCAAGCTCCCACTACAACAATAGTTAATCAATTACCTTCTATGCCCTACAAAAAGAAACTGCAAAGGTAATGTCACGATATCTAACGCTAATGTTACTGGCAGTAATACTCGAGCAGATCTTGGACCAAAAAAATCCTGCTTATATTGGTAAAACTCAACTTTGAATGGATGATAGAATTGCATTAAATAGGTTATATCTTGCTCTTTATTTTTTTTATGTATAGTACCGACTAAATTTTGTATCAATGCTGAGCACATCTTTGTATTATCATTACATGAAAAACCGTATTTTGTGATTGCTATTTTATCCTTTTCTTCAGCCCATCTATAATTAAGTTCCATTCTTCCTGAAAACTCTTTTCTTTTTGGATCAATAACAAATTGAGCTTGTTGTTCAACGATAATTCTGTCTCGGAATATAACCGGATCTTTCAACATACTTACGATATTATCACCGCCACTACTCAGTAAGTAGTCAAAATTTTCCCCAACAAATACCCACCCAGTATTTCCATTAACATCATTCGCTAACGAAAGAGCAATAATAGTATCTGAACCCCAATTAGATTTCTGATATTCCGGATCTCGGCCAGTAGTATATAATAAACCAAATGAGAAACAACCTGATAGCATAGAACAAATAAGTGAAACACTTACTAATCTAACCATATTTAATTTTATATTGTATCTTTTAAACATAGAGAACATCCTTTTATTCAAAGCAAAAAATTATTAATCTTATAAGTGAATACCCATCTATAACATACTAGTCATTTAATCTAAGCACGCCATATAACTAAATCCTAAAAATAAATAACGTTTAGTAAATACTATAAATTACGTAATTTTAATTTCAGCCATCTACATAATCGAAAATATTTTAACGAAGAGATAAGTTATAAATTTAATCATCATTTATAATTTATTTAATAGGAGAAAAATTCTCAATACAATATATTGATTTACGTGAAAAATCCGCTTTCGACATTACCAGAGAGCATGATTAATTTAACACAACTCACCAAGCTAGATTTACGTTGGAACAACTTTACTACAGAACCTTCAATAATAAAAAATTCAATCTTAATCATGAGGTTAATAGCCATCAGCTTGCTACCGAGAAATACAAATCACGAGGTGTTACGGCTTCTGTTGAATCTGGCTATACCATTAAGATAGGGGAATACGCCACCACCAATGATCATACCGAAGCCAACGGAACCCAGATAAGTAGCAGTGGAGAAAATAATATCCGCACACGCTTGGAATTAAGGGCGTACCTATATGGTCATAATACTATCGATGAAGGTAAAGATCGTAACTTCGAGCCTTTTGTGGAAACAAACTGGATTTATAACAGTAAGCAATATGGCGTGAAAATAGACGGTAAACAGTTTAATGTTACCGGAAACCGTAATGTTGGGGAAGTGAAAATTGATATTGAAGGTCAGATCAATAAAAACCTAAATTTATGGAGGAACGTCTCTCAACAGATCGGGGATTTTGGCTATAACGATACACAAGCAGTATTTGGTATTAAATATATGTATTAATTTTTTATCGTATCCTTATCTATAATTAAGCGGTTTGTATCTACCTCGATACAAACCGCTTTAATTTATATGGACTGATTTTCATTCAATTTATAGAAAATAGGCAATCATTAAATATCACTATTTATAAACATGGAAAAGGTGCTATAAACTAACGCCTATTTTTATTAAAAAAAACATTTAACTAATAACTATGTGAATAATTTTTGTATCTGTATCCTTGGGATTTCATACACTCAGCTATTAGCTCTGGCTTTTCATTTGAACTTACTTTGGCAATACCAATATCATACTTACATTTTGCTAATATATTTTGAGAATTTTCATAACTTATACCTTCCTTATACCAACCAGGGCCAACAACACACCCATTTAATATAAATATAGATATAAATAAAAAGTATTTAATATTTATTTTCATAATTTTTTAAAAAACATATGATAGGCCGATTATATTTACTAATCCATATTTTTGTTTTGTAATTGGACTATCTGCCATATCACCAAACAAATAATAACCACCTGATTTTAGATTAACAAAGAGTCTTTCACTTACTTTATAATTCACGCCAATTAAAACACCGGCATCTTTAATTCCAGAGTTTGGTGTATAAATAGAGTAATCAGAATTAAGTGACTGCTTTTCCGTGACACCAAAATAAGCCTGACTATAATTTTTGTTTATATATCTTGTAGATATATTAGAGTCAATAGACCAATTTTTATTTATCTCAAAATGTGAATTAATTCCAAGTTCAAACCGAGTAGCATTATCAATATTTTTTCCACCATAATCTCGATGGCCAAGTGCGGTCAGTGAATTTATATAAAAAGAATGCCCTACAATACTATAACTCAGTTCAACACCTGCACCTGCGGCTCCTTTAAGATCCCCCATTCCTTTTAAGTCTTCATTTTTATCTCTAGAAAAGCCGATTTCTTCTTTACGCCCCTGCATATACGTTCCAAGTAGCGCAATATGAATATTATCAAAAAGATTAAATTGCCACCTCGCGCCACTAGTACCTATACTGAATAGACCAAAACTATTTGTTTCTGTTGTATATTGCAACATAGCATCTGGGATTAAAATATACTTATCCGATCCTTCGTATGGTGAAGACATGCCAATACCTGCACCTATTTTTAACTCACCAGCATAAGAATAAGAATTCGAGCACAGAAAAACACCCAAAATGGGGACTAAATATTTAAATGACATATATATTCCATTCTTTATTAAAAAATTATTTATTTAATTGACTTATTAAGGACATTCTTGATTTTTCGACATATAACTTAAGACCGTTAGCGTCATAAAACGCTTTTTCGTCTCCATTATTTAAATTTTTAATTTTATCTAATAAATTAAATCGCTCTCCTTTACTAGCAATAAATATATCCACTTCTTGATTATTTAATATTTGGTAGCTGTAATGAAGATCACTAACAATATCTGGATAATTAAGGTTATTAACCAAGTAATATCCCGGCGTTGCTAAACTATCCGCATAAATAAGTATGTCATTATTATTTAATTTAACTTTCCATGAAGTACTTCCTGGTAAATGTCCAGGCGTTAGTAAAGCAGTGAAAACAACCCCAGAAAGCTCAAAAGATTCATTATCATTTAATATTAGATCCACCTTCACTGGAGGAAATAACAATGCATCACCTAAAGCAAAGTCATTAGCACCACCTAACGCTAATTGTTCTGCATTTATTGTATTCGAAATAACACTGGCACCACTTATTTCCTTTAGCTTTGTTATACCACCAGCCTGATCTAATCTTGCATGGCTATTAAGAATATATTTAACATCCTTAATATTAAAACCTAATTTTTCAATATTACTTTGGATTAATTCTGCGCTTTCACTTAAACCAGCATCAATAAGAACATGACCTTTCTCTGTGGTGATCAATATCGAAGTTAAGTTTTTTGTTCCCACATACCAAACTTGAGGCGCTATTTTAAAAGGTGCTATAGGTTTAGCCCATTGTTTAAATATACTTTTGGGTGGTGCTGTTGATAAAGGTTGTTCAGGATGCAGCGATGCATGGACTGCGATTGGCGTAACCAATCCTTGCATACAAAGCAATGCAATTAATGTTAGCTTTTTCATATGTACCATCATTTGTTTGTCATTAAGCCGAGATAATAGTATAAATAAATTGAATTCTGCTCATTTATAAAGAGACAAAATGAATCTAGCTCAATTTGATTTTAATCTCCTCAAAGTGCTCTATGCATTGCTTTTGACAGGAAGTACGAAAGAAGCGACTCATAAATTAGGAATTTCACCATCAGCGGTAAGTCATGCATTAAGTAGACTACGCTTAACACTGAGTGATCCTTTATTTAAACGAGAAAATAATATTCAAGTCCCCACGCCATTTGCTTTAACGCTAAAAGCAAAATTGGTTCCTCTTTTTATTTCTCTAAATGATGATCTATTTACCGATACATTTGATGGCTCAAGAAATTTTAAGGTGGTTTGCCCCCCTGCTTTAATGGATATTATTACCCCAACACTATCTGAACTCTCTTTTGAGTTGGATTTTTATGCTGAGTGTATTCCATATCAACGCCGCTCTTGGCGAGAAGAAGTGCTTGATGGTACTGTAGATTTAGTCTTTGCTGTTGGCGGAGATCAAAACCCAGTATCGTCTTTAAAATTTGAAACTATAGGAACAAGTAGGCTCATAATTATTTATGGAGAACCATTAAGATCCTCTTTAAAAAATATTGACGATTTTAGTCTTGAACAATTGGTTTCTTATAAACATGTCTATTGTTTACCTTGGTCTCAAGATGATAATGAACTTGATAGGCAATTACGTAGAAGAGGATTATTTAGAACAATCGGATTTAAATGTCCTGAATACGCACAAGTTATACCCGCTATTAATAGTTGCCCATATATAGCTGTTGTGCCTGAACCGTGGCTAGAAAATCAACCGTTTAAACATACTGTTTATAAAATTAAACTTGTTGATAGTCTTGCTATAGGCAATTTATTTATGATGAATAGAAAATCAATGCTGCCGTGGAAGAAAAAAATTATATCATCAATTAAATCAAAAATTGCTATGTACTATAAACCTACTAACCAATAACGGTGTGTAGGCATTTTTACAAAAGAAATATCTATATACGAATGGATAAAATTATTAGGTAAAGGCCCTAGCTTTTACACTAGAGCCGATTAGGAATAACTTGATATAAAATACCGCAAGCTATTTAAAGAGTAATAATCTTCAAGCCTATCGTGGTCGCTTTTCCCCCTACTCTTACTCGACTAATCGTATTTTCCGTTGAATCAATAATAACCTGAATAAGAGAGGAGCATTGCATTGCACGCCCTTGCTCTAATAGAAAATGGGTTTTATGAGGGAAAACATGCTTAACAAGATAGCAGCCTAAAGCGCCACTAGAACTCCCTGTTGCAGACTCTTCATTGATACCATATAAAGGTGCAAAGTTGCGACAATGTGCAGTAATTTCTTTATCTTGACTAAGCTCGAAAACATGAAAACCGATAGTATTAAATTCACGACTTAGGCTTGCTATTGCATCAAAATTAGGTTTTAGCGTATCTAATTGCCCAAATTGTACGGGGATCAAAATATCGAATAATCCCGTTGAAAATATTTCAATGGGCAAACCGGTTTCTAAGATAACTTCGCGATTTATTCCCAGCGCAGCAGCCACAGCGTCAACACTTGGAGCTTGTCGTGAAACAGGTAGTGTTTGCTCCATAACGATATTTTCAGTATCAATCGCTACGCTTAAAATACCTGCTTTCGTTTTTTGTGTGTAATGACCAGAATCCAATAAGTTGAGTGAAGATAACGTGAAAAAGACAGCTAATGTAGCATGACCACAGAAATCAACTTCTCCTTCAGGAGTAAAAAAATCAACCTTAAAATCAGTCTCTTCGCCTTGATAAACAAATGCCGTTTCAGAAAAGCCGACTTCTTTAGCAATAGCCATTTTCTGTGCATCACTTAATTGAGGGGGATTAAGTACTACGCCAGCAGGATTACCACCTTTATTATTTTTAGTAAATGAGTTTACAAGGTGTACTTTGATCTCGTGCTCTACTGAGCGTATAACTTCATTTTGCATATATTTCTCGCATTGCTTCAAATAGCATTAAGTCTGTGTGTAAAAAAGAGTGTTCTAACTCTATCTGGTCTAACTCTATTTAAATATCTTGTTTTTTAGTATTAGATAAGATGCTCACTAATTAGGGCAAACTTCCGATACGCTATCTAACCCTTGCGGTCTTTGTTCAAATATGACACTTTTCTTATCACCCTCTCGGATAATTTTTAAGATATAGATACTATCAAAATCATTACTTTTCCATTTAGGGATTAATTTAGGATCCCCCCCCTCTTGTTTCATGATATCTCGTGCAACTTTGACTAAATTGTCGTGTTCCCATGCAATAAAAATAACTGAATTTTCATATTGCTGACTAAGCAAATCTTCACGTAATTCTTTTATCTCTTTAGCATGATATTGAAGATGGATAGGCAATGAGGTTTTAATGGCGAGAGGAGAAATCGTTTGAAGTGAACGTAATGAATTACCCAATTTACTTTGTTTAGGTGCCGCTGCAAATAATGCATCAGGTTTGCCAAATTGATTTATAAGTACATCAGGTAGGGCTAATGCTCTATTTAATCCTTTACAGGTCAACTGCCCACTATCGTTATCAGGTTTCTCACCATGTCTTATAAAGACAAGGGTTTGATCAGAATACGCCATATGACTAAATCCTAAAATAAATATGCTCAAAAATATAAATACACTGCGCATACAGCGTTACCTTTAAGTCGATTGAGTATAAGAAATATGGAGTGTTAAAACACATCTCATATTAACCATAAACTCGCCTGTTTTAAGTCACTCAGTCTATCATAACCAAAAGCATTTCAGAGGTGAGCAAGTCTTAGATAGCGTACCTTTAGCCACTCTTATAATCTCTTTACCTTTATTCTACCTTTTAAACACCTCAAGATTAATTAACAAATATTAAAATCGAACAAACAATTGTTAACGGAAAATAAAGGTTATCTTTAATTTTTTATTACTTTTTGTCTAGTTTTATAAAGTTGAATGAAACTTAAATACTAAGCACATTTAGATAAAAAAAGGGAAGAGATCTCTTTTTAACAATAAAAATAGTGTGTTAAAAATCAATGCAAGCCTTTTTATCTCCCTTTATTTAGTTTAGTAACTAAAGTTCTGTCACTGCTTACCGATACTGTTTGTTCTTGAATAAGTTACCAATACTTATTAATTATTATTTATCCAGGGTTAAGCATGTTCTTTAAAAACTTTAAAATTCGTACAAAATTAACTATCGCATTTACAACTTTTGTGATGTTAATTATGTTGGGTTCCAGTTTCGCATTAATGGGTTTAAACAGTGCGAATCAAGATATTCATGATGTCGTTGATGATATCTATCCAGCCACAGCCAAAGCCAATTTACTAATCAATAATTTCAATGAATTTATTATATTCCAGCAACTCACTATGCTTGATGAGCAAGGAAGCCTAGCGGCAGAGCAAGAGAGCAAAAAAGTAGAGATCACCGCTAAAGTTGCACAATTGCTAAAAGAATTAGACGAAACCACACATGATGCTGAGTCAAAAAAAATCTTAGCTGAGGTTTATGATATTCGTCAGCAATATATAAACTCTCAAAACTTTGTGGTGAAAGCATTTAATGAAAACAACAGACACGCCGCAGTCAATGAGCTAATCACAAAAACTTCCGCTATTCAGTTAAAGTATCGCGATAAAATCTTAGAATTTATCGAATTACAAAATCAAAAGATGGAGGAAGCTGGCGATGCTGTTGAACGTGATTTTATTGAAAAAAGAATATTTTTAGTATTATTAACTCTTGTCAGTATTGTTGTGGGCAGTATTTTAGGGTGGTTTATTACTAAAGGTATTACTCTGCCATTAGAAAAGGCAATCAACTTTGCAAAAGCCATTGCAAATGGCGATTTAACACAAGAAGTGAATACTGATTATCATGATGAAGCAGGGATATTATTACAAGCCCTTGCAGAAATGAAAATGCACCTATTAGATGTTGTGCAAAATGTACAAAACGGCGCTGAAAATATTTCGTCAGCGGCAGAGCAAATTACTGCTGGCAGCCAAAACTTAGCGGCAAGAACAGAAGAACAAGCAACATCAGTAGAAGAAACGGCAAGCTCAATGGAGCAAATGACATCAACTGTTAAAAACACCGCAGATCATACACATGATGCGATAAATGTTGCTGAAAAAACTGAAATCGCCGTGCACCATAATGGCGAAATGATGCTCCAGCTAACAGAAAAAATGAGAGCAATTAATAGCTCATCATCTCAAATGACAGATATTATTAACTTAATTGATGCCATTGCTTTCCAAACAAATATTCTTGCACTAAATGCTGCGGTTGAAGCCGCTAGAGCAGGTGAACACGGTAAAGGTTTTGCCGTTGTTGCTGGCGAAGTTAGACTATTAGCACAAAAAAGTGCAGATTCCGCTAATGATATACGCACTCTTATCGATAATTCATCAACCCAAACACAAGAAGGAATGGAATTAGTTGAGCAAGCTGGCTCACAAATCCAAAAAATGATCACCGACGTTGAAGAGATCAGCGCATTATTACGAGAAATTGGGCAGGCAAGTAATGAGCAAAGTGATGGTATATCGCAAATCAATAATGCGATAAGTCAGCTTGATTCAACAACTCAACAGAATGCTGGATTAGTAGAAGAATCCGTCGCCGCTGCCAGTTCACTTAATGAACAAGCGCTTAATCTGAATAAACTAGTGAATTACTTCCAGATCAGTCGCGCCTAGTTCACTCTTTAATTCACTTATATCAAGGCCACTCGATAAGATAAAAGAGTGGTCTTGCTGGCTAACGATGTGATGATAATACAGTCAGATAACTTGCAAGTATTAGCCTAACTACAATTTTAAAGTGCCAGATAAATAATCCGCAAAACTATCAATAAATACCTGAATACGTTGCCTTACCACTCTATCACTATAATAAAAGGCACTAAACGCCAAAGATACTGAGTGTAATTTATCACGAAATAATTCGATCAATCTTCCCTGTTGAAGCTCGTCAGTCAGTATAAAATCGAATAAACAAACAATACCTTCACCATCAATACATGAACGTCTTAGTGTTTCACCACTATTTGATGATAACCCTTCAGGAATATCAAACAATGCATCAGGTTTAGTCTCTTCCATGAATATTGGCGCGTTTAATTTAAGCAATGCTATTTGACGGTGATTGACGAAATTGCTTTAAAGTACAGTTATAACATTGTTCCTTTAAGCGCAGCCTTAGTTGGAATTACTGATTTTTTTCTCAATTTAAAGTCAAACGAGAACCACAAAAAAGCTTGGCTTAGTCTTTAACGCCTATTCGTACACTCTAAAAAAAGGAACCTAGCTCACACTTTGGTTCTTTTTTTTATCTGTAACAACGCTGGTAATAAAATGTAAACAATTTTATCAATATCAGACAAACTGTTTGTATTTGCCAACTTATTTCAGAGGTAATGGACAGCGTCAAATGTTAAATCCTAAAACATCGCTAACATAATCGCTGATTTCCATTATCAAAACAGGGCTATTTAATGATGAAAATAATCTTTTCACTATTTATGTTCCCATAATAATCTCAGAGCAATATCACTTATTGTGAGACAAGCTTATAGAGCTTAAAACAGACAGCAATACATTCACACGCTAAAGAAAATATTTTGCTAGAGATTATTACGTAGTTAAAACAAAAATAATTATCTACAAACTCACTTTTTAGTTACCTTTTTTCTTTCTATATTTGTATGACAATTATAAAGGTGAAATTAATATCTCATCGAAAAATGAGACAATAACTTCAAAAATATTTTACTTCCTATCTTTGTTCTATAACAGTCAACTTAAACACTTTAAAAAAGGTAAAAAACATCCTTAAATAAATATTTTTCTATTATTAAAAATAATTTATTTCATACTTTCTAAGACAGAAAAAAGAACAAAAATAAGTTTTTTACTTTTATCAATACGATCAAGATCACTTTAACTATACCTTTAGTCGCATAAATTTAGAAAGAACTATTCTCATTTACTATTTATCTCACTCATTATACTTTCATTATCTAGCTGATTTGTATTACAAATAACATCCATATAAAACCTAGCTATTGCAATACTTCAGAGATAAAAACAAGTCAATCATTGATGATAAAATCATATCGTTATTTATTTAAACAGTTCATATAAAAATATTAGTTTTGTATAATCAAAATGATTAAGTTAAAGAATAAAAAAAGAAACCAATAATAATTAATTATACTTTTATAATGAGTGAAAATATCTACGCATCATAACAAATAAATGAAATTATATTTTAGCGTTCTAAAAAAGAAAGTAATAAATAAAAAACAAGAAAAAAAAACAAATTAAATAATAATATAAAAAAACAGAATCAAATAAAAAATATTAAAGATAAAATAGAATCAAACATAAAAAAGGAGAAATATTATTAAATTAAAATAATAAAAAGTTAAAATAATTTAAAAAATTAAATTTAAAATAATTAAAGATTAAAATAAAAAACTTTTAGCCTATTTGTTAATAAAATAGACACCAAAACAACACATTAATTTATTTTATGTATATTCCATGTATCGATAGCTGTTTTTATCATCAAAAATGGCATTTTAGACCTAAATTTATTTTTTTATTACATAGCTAAAACCATCAATATCGCTCTTTTTTTCATCAAAAATCATTTTGATAACAACATTAGCAATCTAATTACATTGACAAACATCAAAAAACGCGACAATTAACAAGCAAATAATGAGAAAAAAGGAATTTTTTTATATTTGTCACACAATTGATTTTATTCTATTACATCTCAATAAATATTCCCTACAATAGCCACCTAATCTAACCTGACAATTTCCTAAGTGATGATATCTTTCATTGTTTAGGTTAGTAACTATCTTTTTTTATTTATGATTTATCGTTTCAGCAAAGTAGAGCATTAATAGAACCTAGTACCCTACACAATTATATAATGACCAACTTATAGGTTTGCCAACGTGGTTATAAACGATAAAAATTGCAAACTTAAGGATAAAAATAATCATGTCAGACTATCTATCATTCTTATTAGGCATTGTGCCTTTGGCGGTTTTGATTTTTATGATCTTAAAAATGAAATCAGCCGTTCACCACGCAGTGCTTGTATCTTTAGTGATAACTGTTGCACTTGCTATTTTCCATTGGAACAACACCATTCAATTCGCTTCGGTCTCTGTCCTTTATGGTGCAGTTAAAGGATTGTGGCCGATAATAATCGTTATTCTTGCTGCTATTTATAGTTATAACTTAATGCTTAAAACAGGTGGCATGGATGTCCTTAAAGATGTACTGGCTGGCATAAGTGATGATAAGCGAGTACAAGTTCTGCTTATTTCATGGTGTTTTGGTGGCTTTCTTGAAGCGGTTGCGGGCTACGGTACTGCAGTTGCCATCCCTATCGGTATTTTAATTGCACTCGGATTTGATCCTTTTAAAGCCGCCGTTGCCTCTTTAGTTGCCAATACAGTTCCTACTGCGTTTGGTGCAGTGGGTATTCCAGTCTCTATTTTGGCGCAAAATACAGGGCTTGATGTATTAGTACTGAGTAAAACCATTATTGTTCAGTTGGGATTATTCAATATCTTGTTACCTTTCGTTATTGTTGCTATTGCGGGTGGCGGAATTAAAGCGATTAAAGGTGTCGGATTTATTACCTTAATGTGTGGTATTAGTACACTAATACCTCAATATATCGTTGCTGCTAATTTAGGTGCTGAATTACCGGCGTTTGCAGGTAGCTTAGTCAGCTTAATTGTGGTTATTTTCCTTGCTAAACGCATGAAAAACAGTAGTGACAAACAAAAAAATGTCAAAAAGCACACTGGGAAAGAGTTGTTAGTAGCAAGTTCTATTTATCTGTTTACCTTTATCTTTATCTTAGCGTGCTCACCTTTATTCCCTGCTATCCAAAGCATGGCGGGTGCTATTTCCACAAAGATCCCATTTGTATTAAGTGATACACAAACTGAATATCAAACCATTGCTTGGTTAAGTACGCCGGGTGTATTGATTATTCTCGCAAGCTTTGTGGGAGGCACCATTCAAGGTGCAAGTGTTTCAACACTTATCTCTGTTTTGGTTAAAACCACAATCCAACTGAAAAATTCCATTATTGCCATCACGGCGATCGTAGCGATGGCAACGGTTATGGATTTCAGTGGCATGATTGGCAGTATTGCTGAAACCTTAGTCGATTTCACGGGTGCCGGCTTTATCTTTATTGCCCCTGTGATCGGTGCATTAGGAACCTTTGTAACAGGTAGTGACACCAACTCTAACGTGCTGTTTGGTAAGTTACAAACCAGTGCAGCAGCTAAACTTAATATTGATCCATTCATTCTCGCCGCTGCCAATACCTCTGGTGCAACGGGCGGTAAAATGATTTCACCTCAAAGTATCGCTATTGCTGTTTCAGCGACAAAAATGGATGGGCAAAGCAGTGCCATTATGCGTGAAACCTTAAAATATTGTATTGCTTATATAATTATTCTTGGCGCAAAAATTGGCATTATTTATCACCTAATGAACTAATTAATAAGGAAAAGGGAATGAGCCGATTCCATTCCCTTTTCCTCTTATAACGAAGCAATAAAAAAGAATTTTATCTTTAGTAAAAATGACAACATCTGAGCGATGTTTTGGAGTTCGATTAATGAAAGTTAATTTTTATGCGACCTGTCTTGGTGATGTGCTGAAAGCAGATTCAGCTCGAGACACCGTCTTGTTACTTGAAAAATTAGGCTGTGAAGTCTTATTTCAAGAACGCCAAGGTTGCTGTGGTCAGCCAGCGCTTAATAGCGGTTATGTAAATAACGCAAAACCTGCCATGAAATCGTTAATTGAAACATTGGAAGTGAACGACTATCCCATTATTTCACCCGCAGGCTCTTGTACTTATGCCATTAAAGGTTATCCAACTTATCTTGCGGATGAACCTCAATGGGCATTACGAGCACAAGGTGTCGCCAATCGCCTTATTGATTTAACCAGCTTTATTGTTAACACCCTTGGTGTTGTTGATGTAGGCGCTCGCCTTTCTGGTAAGGCGGTTTATCACCCATCATGCAGTTTAACCAGAAAGTTAGGTGTCGTAAGTGAGCCTTTAACGCTGTTAAAACATGTTGAAGGTCTTGAAATGTTGCCTTTTGCAAATTCAGAAACCTGCTGTGGCTTTGGAGGTACCTTCTCCGTGAAGATGTCTGAAATTTCGGGCGAAATGGTGACTGAAAAAGTAAAACATATTATGGATGTCAGTCCTGATTATGTCATTGGTGCCGATACAAGCTGCTTAATCAACATTCAAGGTCGTTTAAGTCGTGAAAAACGTCCTGTAAAAGTGTTGCATATTGCACAAGTTTTAATGAGCCAATAAGGGAGCCTGCTTATGTCTATCAAAACCAGTGATATAGATTTCAGACCTCGTCTAGAGCATGAAATGAAAGACACAATCATGCGTAATGCGGTTGTTATGGCGCAAGAACGTATTGGGGCTAACCGTCAAATCATGGTGAAGGAGCTGGGTAATTGGGAAGAATGGCGTGATCGCGCTGAACAAATCCGTAACCATGTTCTTGAAAACTTAGATGCCTATCTCTATCAATTATCTGAAAAAGTAACTGAAAATGGAGGCCATGTTTATTTTGCGAAAACAGCAGAAGATGCCTCTCGTTATATTTGTGAAGTTGCCAAGAAGAAAAACGCGAAGAAGATTGTAAAGTCTAAATCCATGGTCACCGAAGAAATTGGGATGAATAAAGCCTTACAAAATGAAGGCATTGAGATCATCGAAACCGACCTCGGCGAATATATTCTTCAATTAGATAACGATCCACCGTCTCATATTGTGGTTCCGGCGATCCACAAAGACCGTTATCAAATTCGCAAAGTGTTAAATGAAAAACTCAATTATGAAGGCAGTGAAACGCCTGAAGATATGACACTTTTCATTAGACAACGTATAAGACAAGATTTCCTTTCTGCTGATATTGGTGTCACAGGCTGTAACTTTGCTGTGGCTGAAACAGGTACTGTCTGTTTAGTCACCAATGAAGGTAATGCAAGGATGACCACGACATTACCTAAAACCCATATTGCCGTTATGGGTATGGAACGTGTGGCTCCTACTTTTGAAGAAGTCGATCCACTGATAACCATGTTATGTCGTAGCGCCGTTGGCTCACGTTTAACCAGTTATAACACTTGGGTGACAGGTCCTCGTGAAGCAGGCAATGTTGATGGTCCTGAAGAGTTCCATTTAGTGATTGTGGATAATGGTCGTTCTGAAATTTTAGGGTCACAATTTAAAGATATTTTACGTTGTATTCGTTGTGGTGCTTGCCTTAATACGTGTCCTGCATATCGTAATATTGGTGGTCATGCTTATGGCTCAATTTATCCAGGTCCAATTGGTGCGGTAATTTCACCACTATTAGGGGGTTATAAAGACTTCCACGATCTCCCTTATGCATGCTCATTATGTAATGCTTGTAATGTGGTTTGCCCAGTCAAAATTCCTTTGGCTCAGTTGATTTTAAAACATCGCCGAGTGATGGCTGAAACCGGTTTAACACCGAAAGCAGAGCGTCGAGTCACCGGCATGTTTAACTACCTCAATTCACACCCTGCCCTTTGGAAAGTGGGTATGAATGTCGGTGCGAAAATGGCGGGATTAATGATCAAAAATGGTTCTACACCAATCAAAATTAGTGTTCTTAACGATTGGATGGAGTCGCGTGATCTCCCTAAACCAGATGGTTATAGCTTCCGTAGTTGGTTTAAACGCCATAAAGCAGAAGGAAAAAAATAATATGTTAAACGAACAAAACCGTAATGAATTTCTGCAAACTATTGCTGAAAAATTAGGGCGTCCTATTGCACATAAGCCGCAGCCACAACCTACGCCGATTAATGATTTAGCAAAAACACGCTTAACAGATTTAACTCAAGATGAACTATGCAAAGAGTTTACTGACTTTGCACAGACTCAAATGGTGAAATGTGTTGTTAGCAAACCTGATGAAGTTATTAATAGCTTAATTGAACTCTGTGAAAGTTATGATTGTAAAGGCTCGGTGGTAATAAGTGGTGATGAGCGTTTAGATGCACTAGGAGTCACAAAAGCGGTTAGCGAAAAATACGAAACCTATATTTGGGATCCAGCCCTTGGACGTGAAAACATTGTTTATGCTGAACGCTCGCAAATCGGGATTGTTTATGCTGAAGCGGGCTTAACGGAGTCTGGTGGGATTGTTTTATTTTCGTCCCCAGAAAAAGGGCGTGCCGTTAGTTTATTACCTGAAACCTCAATTGTTATTCTACGTAAAAGTGACATTTTGCCTCGTGTGGCGCAAATTGCTGAGCGTTTACATAAGATGGCACAAGAAGGCGTTAGAATGCCGTCTTGTATCAATTTAATTGGTGGTGCAAGCTCTACCGCTGATATTGAATTGATTAAAGTATGGGGGGTTCATGGCCCTGTTCATGCGGCTTATCTTATTATTGAAGATTGCTAATTCAAGATAAAATAACGTTAAAACGATAACAAAATAATTAACAGTCAGAGTCAATCATTGACTCCTAAATCAAACCCAAAAGATAAGTTAATCGCTTTTGGGTTTTTCTCTATTATTCGTAAATTAATTATTCAATAAAACTTTTGCTCTCCATTGATTTAATTTTATTTCACATGCGAGTAAAACATCTCCAGCACCCGATCCGCCCATTAATAATGCGGATTGTCGTTGACATTCAGCGCTTCTAAATTGAATAAAATGCTGTTGAGAACTAGCTAATGCATCAATGGCACTTTTCGCGGCAACAGAGTCAGTATCTTCGAGATCACTCTTACTTTTGTCATAAATGACATTCATTTGCTGTTCTGCCAGTTTTAGTTCATCCAGTAAACAAGCTTGCACCGATGTTCTTGGCTCGTTTGCTGTCACTTCATAACATTTTGCTAAAGGATCGTATTTGCCTTGTGCCGAAGAAAAAAAGCTAACTGTAAGTAAGCTACAAGAGATCAGAAATAAACTTATCTTCACGCGAACTCCTTATAGGAATTTATAATAAAATTTATATTCAACATAATGTATAAAATAACTAATATCACATCTATTAGTGCGAACAGCCTCATTTTAGGATATATCGTATCTTACTCGTTAAATTTAAATTTCAATCAAGCAATAATAAGAAAATATTATTAATATCTTTTTTATTTAAATCTATTTTTCTTATTTTTATTGAAAATAATGTTATTTAACACAATATCAATAGATTAAAACTCATCCAATAGTTTTTAAAATAGAGGTTTATTACTTCAACTTTGCTTTTTGTTGATAAAATTGCAAACTTTCTTATAGAGAAAAAAGACCAACCTTTTAATTTTGGCTATTTTTTTCTTATCATCACAATAGAAAATCCACTTTTTTTGCAGTAATCTCATACCTTTCTTATTGGCAAATTCTTGCCTAAAAACGACCAGTGGTATCACCAATATGCTCTATAAATTTACGCCCATTATCCTTCTAATTATTTCCAACGTTTTTATGACATTTGCTTGGTATGGACATCTAAAATATGGCAATAAACCTCTCGTTGTTGTCATTATTTTAAGCTGGTTGATTGCATTTGTTGAATATTGTTTTGCTGTACCCGCAAATCGTATTGGTCATAATTACTACAGTGCGGCAGAATTAAAAACCATACAAGAAGTGATCACATTAACTATTTTCGCTATTTTTTCGGTCACTTATTTAGGCGAAAACTTCACCTTAAATCATTTTATTGGTTTTCTTTTAATTGGTGCTGGTGCCTTATTTATTTTTAAAGGACCTTTTTAGAAAGACCTATTAATAGATACAGTTAACTCGTTTTTCCGCGTTTCATCTACGCTTGTTTTATTATCGCCTTATCAAAATTGATAAGGCTCTTCTTTATCTAAAATCTGAATTTTTGATTACTTTTAATACTCTTTATACTGTGGTTTTTACAGAGGGTTAAATAGCAATACAGCTTACCATTAAGTCACATAGTCTATATTGATCGATTTTCCAAAATAATAGTCTGCTTTTTAATAAATAGATTCTATATACAGAAACATTTCTCTTGAAAAATATTTTTCATTCAGCGCATAATGATTATTCTAAGAGAAGCATCGTTTCTCTGTCTTTTTTTTGCTTCTCTTAAGCTACCGCACCCTTAAAAAGTGCGTTTTGTCACTTTAACGTCAGATAAAATGGTATCTGGTATGAGCAAACATTCTAACGATTTTATTTATATGCTGGATAACCCCTGCATGCATTGTGGTGCTTGTTGCGCCTATTTTAGAGTTTCGTTCTATTGGGCTGAAATGGTAAGTGGTGGGGGTGTGGTTCCTGATGAATTAACAGAACCATTAACACCTTTCCTCTCTTGCATGAAAGGAACTAACTCTAAAAAACCACGTTGTGACAAATTGATTGGTGAAGTTGGAGAGTGTGTAAGCTGTTCTATCTACGAACAACGCCCTTCTCCTTGTCGTGAGTTTCAACAATCTTGGGTAAATGGTATTCCTAATGAAGCTTGTGATCGTGCAAGAGCGGCTTATGGTTTACCTCCATTAACTCACCCCACTTTGCCTCACACCGCGTAAGACATCAGAGGGGTTAAGCCCCTCCTGATCACTGAATACCATCCAATATGCTTATTTTTATAAAAAATAAAATAACAGTACAAAAAATCATTATTAAATAATACGTTAGTTTGACTTTATTTTTAAATGACCTAGTATATAAGGTAATGAACTAATAACGTGTATTTAGTGAGGTTTTTTATTTAAAAATAGCAATAAATGTGGAGGGCATTATGATCGGTAGCTCTTTTTTTATCCTTTTCCTTTCTTTTATCTGTTCTACTGCTGTCGTTAGTATGTTACTCGGTGGCTTAGAGGAATAATTATGAATATTTCTGATGAAAATATTCTCCCCCAGAAATAATGCCCATACTTTACATAAAATCAGTATGGGCATTATTTTATTTATCGTTTAAATCTTAGATTTATTTTACCGCTGTTACTTCTATTTTATTTTCAACAAAAGACTAAATACTTCAATTTTTCCTCATTCCCCTATTTAGTAGGTAAAATGACCCGTTATTTTCCATGAAAATAAAACGTCTTCAGCAACTTGTCCAAATCCGATATTATGCATAACGAGATAGCGTTGGTTATCCCCGCTTTTTTTATTTACTACAATCCCAATATGAGGCCGTCCA
The DNA here is from genome assembly GCF_011046025.1 of Proteus sp. ZN5. GTDB lineage: Bacteria > Pseudomonadota > Gammaproteobacteria > Enterobacterales > Enterobacteriaceae > Proteus. The sequence continues at coordinate 1,945,558 of NZ_CP047639.1, read as the reverse complement.
TTATCTAAACGCCAGCTAACAATATCACCTGGAACATAATCATCTGCATTTTTTGTAATCGGTTTTACTTTTCCTTTTCGTGTGAAAAAGACTTCTAAGTTAGGAACTCTACGGTGATCTATATTCGTATCAGGTTTATTTAATCCCCACATCCGTTTACTTGGGTAAGCTGAAAAATTTGCTTTAATATCTTCATGCAATAATTTTTGTAAATCGATATCAATGCCACGATAGCTACGAATGATCACATCACTACATACCCCTTTATAGGCGGGTACGTCCCCCATTGGGTAATCTATTTTACGATAATCTGAGTCGTAAAATACGGCTCTTGGTAAATCAGCAGCGTACTCCACCAGCTTTTTATTTTGTTCTGAGGTTATTGCTTGGGCACTTGAAAAAGGCATAGTGAGTAAGAGTAAAATGCTAATTTTCATTATATTCACTGAGTGTTCTCCATGAAAAAGTTAAATCCATTATTTAAGAAAGGAATGACATTATCTGTTTATACTGATAAAGCACAGCATAAAAATATAAGGGAAGTCTTAATTCGTTTTTAGAGTAGATATAAAAAAACCGAGCCACCTTTATGGTAAGCTCGGCTGATAAATAAGAGAAAGAGAACAAGTAAGAAAAAACGATTTAGTTCAACACAATATGGCTTTTACGACGTAGACTTGCAAAGAGCATGTAAACTGCCGTCACTAACAACACCACAAAGAAGAAATTCATAATGCCATTATTGGCTTGCGCCATAAACACACCCGCCCCTAAAGGCCCGATTGCAGAACCAATGCTATAACTTAATAGCATTACTTGTGTAATAGCGACGATATAACTCGCATTCACATGATCACACGCCAATGTAATAGCGATAGGATAAAGTGCAAATGAAGACATTCCCAATAGCGCCAGTGCAATAATAAGCACCATATAATCGCTAGAAAGATATGTCAGTCCCATAGCAAACACCCCCACTAAACACATCATCGCTAATAACAATGTTTTGCTTATCATCACAGACAATTTGCTAATAATAGGCTGAACCACCATACCGCCTAAAATAATCGCTGCCATCAACACACCTATTTGGTCTGTTGTAAATTGCCCTTGATTTAAAGCCAGTGGCATCATGCCATAAATACTGCCCATCACAACGCCAGACACCATACAGCCCACTAAGGCTGCTTTATTTAATCGGCTCATCTGCTTAAGTGACAAACTTTTATGATCATGCACTTGTGGTTGCCCTTGCTTAAAAAGCAGAGGCGGTAATACGGCGATTAATAACAAAACTAATATCGCCATAAATGGGATAGCGCCTTGTGTACCAATTGCACCAATCGCCAATTGTCCTAATGTTGTGCCACCATAAAGCGAGGTCATATAAAAGCCTAAGCGTTTAGCTCGCTCTTTAGGGTTATCGCCAATTAATAGCCATGACTCGACAACAACAAATATACCTGCAACCGCCATACCACCAATAAAACGGAAAACCATCCATGCTGATAAATAAGGCATTAAAGGCAATACACCGACAGTGACTGCCAGCAATAATAAAAATACAACGAAAGAAAGACGATGCCCTATTCTTGCAATAATAGGTTCTATCATGACTGAACCTATTAATAATCCAATAAAATAAATACTTGCTAACCAGCTAGCATAGAGCGTATCCATTCCAAAACTGCTCATAGACAGTGGAATTAAGCTCATTAAATAGCCTGACGCGATAGCAAATACCGTTAACCCAGCCACAGGTACTAATGTACTGTCGCCTTTGCGTACCAAAGTAGTGTTCTGTTTCACTACCCTCGTCTCCACAATCAAAACGGTTGATGATGCGCTGTTTTCTCGATGCCTGATAGAGGCAGTTCTTTTATCTAGGAAAGATAAAAGAAACAAAGGTGAAAACAGTGGATGGCGTCCCTAAATTCAGGAGACGCGAATATAGCGTTTAAATGACGATAAATAAAATTATAAAATCTAATGCCAGAAAACAATTTTATTTATATCAATCATGATTATCGCCTTTTTCTACCAAAAAGAAATAGCTCTAATCTAATATTTATTTTTATTAAAAGATAAGTGTTTTTTATTAAGAAAATTACGAACAAATACGTATCAAATAAAACCAAAATAATAAACATTCATTACTATCCTATCGTTACTCGATAGGATAGCTAAAAATAAAGGGATGATTTAATTTATTCTACGCTTTTTTCTAAAGCAATATTAATCGCATCAGGAATTGCCCCCCCATGACCTTTCCCTTCAAACAGATAAAACTCACACTGTTTTCCTGCTTCCGATAGATATTGGCATAGTTGACGTTGCGTTAACCAACTACTACGCTCTTGGTAATTCTTCTGTTGCTCTTCACTTAATCGACTTAAATCAGGGTTTTCTTCTTTTTCACCCAGAGTTATTGCAATAGAAATATCATTAGGAATAGTTTGCCATTGCTCTTTTTTTACCCATTCGCCATTTCCCCACCATAATGATGGACTTGCTGCGATATAACGTTGAAATGTTTCTGGATGATTGAATAAAACATAGAGGGTAAATACACCGCCAAAAGAGTGGCCAAACAAGGATTGCTGAGTAATAGAGACTTGTTCTTTAGCGAGTTGCTCTAATGCATAAGGCCTGACTTGTGTTAAGAAAAATTGATAAAAATTCTCTGCGTTTCCACCTCGGTTAAATGCTTCACCTTTTACACTTGGTGTATAGTCATGCGTTCTCTCTGTAATAAAGTAAGCTTTATCACCCACATATCCCACACTAATAATGGCAGGTAGTGGTTTATTTTTCTGCTTTATAGCTTCGTTTATCATCAATGGAAACTGAGCATTTCCATCAACACTATAAATTAATGCTGTCTTAGTGGTATTTTTAGGAATAGCAAGAAAGAGACGATATTGTTTTCCTTCATATGCTATTTCTTTATTTGTAATTTGATAATAAGAGTGAGCCAGAGACTCAATTTCAGGAACTTCTTGGTTAGGTCTAGCTTGAGCAACCGCAGATAACATAATCATTCCACATAACATTAGTATTCGCATAAATCAGATACTCTGTCGTTAATTTAGAAAGTGAACCATTAAGATGAAAATAATAGAGAGCCATAAAAAAATAAACCCCATATTTAATACGGGGTTTATTTAAATTTAGACTTGATTAGAAGCTATATTTAACATTCGCCCAATAACGACGACCTTCATCAACAACCCAGTTACCGCCTTTATCGTTCACAGCAGGGCCTGTTTCATCTGTAATATTTAATACCGCAAAGTTAAACATGGTATTTTTATTAAAGTTGTAGGTCATTCCTAAATCAAAGGTTGTGTACCCACTACGATAACGTGCCCCATCGCTATTATTTCTTTGTGCAGCCCAGATTTGTTTCCCAGTATAAGCAGTATTGGCATAAAAACTGGTTGCTTCATCAAACTGCCAATCAACGCGCGCATTGGCGCTGTGCTTTGGAGTCATATCTAATGGGTAGCCTTTTAAGGATTCACCAGAACTCAGTTTTTCATCATCACTTTTACGTTCTGAATCAATATAGGTGTAGTTCGCATTGACATGCCAACTTTCAGCAATAGGGAATCCCACAGCTGTTTCAATCCCTTTAATATTGGCTTTACCCACATTATCGTATTGATACAGTTTTAAACCTGTAATTGAATCTAATTCGCCAGTGTCATAGCTAGTTAACTTATCTTTAAAATCGGTATTAAAGAAAGTCACACTTGCGGTAACACCATCCCCATTATCATAACCAATACCAATTTCTTGGCTGACAGAGGTTTCAGGTTTTAAGTCACGATTACCGTACATAATCGCCTTACCTTTCTCTGTTGAAGTACCGTATTCAGGGCTTATTTCACGTAAGCTTGGGGCTTTAAAGGCTTTCGCCACACCACCTTTTAAGGTGAATTCATCAGTTAAGTGGTAAACCGCATACGCTCTTGGGCTCCAGTGATTGCCGTAATATTCGTGATCATCAAGACGCACACCACCTGTTAGTGCGAGATTATCTGTTACGCTATATTCATCTTCAAGAAATAATGCTTTTTGATCCGCAGTAATAGTAGATTGCTTAACTTCTTTTCCACCAATAGAAGATTCATCTTTTAAACGTGCATATTGATATTGGCCGCCAAAAGTCATCACGTTATCAGGTAAAAATGCGGTAAATTTCGCATCAAAAACAGTATTGGTGATTTCAGGGCGGCGATCTTCATAATACCTATGACTGATATTGGTAATTTTATCGATAGATTCTGTTTTTTGAATACGCTTAGTTTGTTCTTGATAAATGCTTAATTCTGAGTGCAGAATATCAAACTGATTTTTATAGGTTAATGCCCAATGGTTACGATCATTATTTGTTTCTAAAAATTTATTAGGGCCATTCTTTCCAGCTTCACTCATGGATTTACCCGGTGTCGTGGTACGTTGTAGCGTATTGCGACCCGCTTCTAATAAAATGGTTTGATTATCGGTCGGTGTGAATGCCAATTTCGCCGTAATATTTTTATTGTCATTACGACCTTGACCATAAGTGATTTTATCTTCCGCACGTAAGTAGCTACTACCATAAAGCTGTATGCCTAATTTATCTTCAATTAACGGCCCTGAAAGATAAAAATCACCATTAATAGAATCGCCTGCATCACGATTGTGTTGCAGTGTACCGCCAAGTGCAACAGAGCCATGCCACTCTTTTGTTACTGGTTTCGTGATGATGTTGATAACACCACCCATGGCGTCTGAGCCATACAGTGATGACATTGGTCCACGAATAACTTCTATACGTTCAATCGCATCTGCTGGTGGAATAAAACCGCCTTCATAACCACCACTCCCATTCGGACGTGACTCACGACTATTTTGGCGGCGGCCATCGACAAGAATAAGTGTGTACTCACCCGGTAAACCACGCATCGTGATTTCTTGTTTATTGGCATTACCATTAATGCTAACACCTTCAACGCCTTTTACAGCATCGGCTAAATCATGAACTGGTTTCTTCGCCAGTTGTTCTTTACTGATCACGGTGATACTTGCTGGTGCATTTGTAATTTGTTGAGCAAAACCTGATGCTGATACAACAAGTTTTTCTTCTTTGTTTTCTTGTGCATACAGCGGGTAAGAGGCAGATAAAATACAGGCGGTTAAAACACCCATTTTAAAGTTCATAAAGATCCCCTGAATTAATAACATTTATAATAATGAGAATGATTAATATTATCTTAATCAAATAATCATGAGAATGATTTTCTTTTCATATTTAGTGTTTTTTTTTAATCTGTATCAAAGCAAATTAGTGGCATTCCGATTAAGTGCAGAAATAGCAGATCTCAAACACAAAAAAAGCAGATGGCATAACCATCTGCTTCATATCGTTTTGTAGAGTATTTTTAGATTTAGAATATTAACCAATTACCATATTGGTATTACCAGAATACGGCATAAAGCACACACAAGATGATCATAATGGCGTAAGAAGCAATGTTGAATCCGCTTTGTGTTTTAAAGGTTGTATCTGTTAATGCAATCGCCCCTACACTGTCATCCGTTTTAGTAGATGTTAAACTTACTAAACCAATAACAACAGTTGTGAACATAAAGGTGTACATCATTTGATCAAGGAATGGCATACCTAATGGCATTAATTTTAAGAACAACGCAAACGGTATAGATAAAACCACACCAATGATTGCACCTTTTGCATTCGTTTTTTTCCAGAATAAACCTAACAGGAATACCGCTAAAATCCCTGGACTCACTAAACCTGTATATTCCTGAATATATTGGAATGCCTGATCGATACCACCTAATAAAGGCGCAATAAAACAAGCAATAATTAAAGCAACGACTGCGCTAATACGGCCCACATTCACTAAACGTGTTTCAGAAGCTTTTGGTCCAATATACTCTTTATAGATATCCATCGTGAAAATAGTCGCAATAGAGTTAAGCATAGAAGCCAAAGATGAAACGATTGCAGCGGCAAGTGCAGCAAAAACAACACCTTTTGCACCTACAGGCAAGAACTGGGTTAACCAAGGATAAGCTTTATCCGCTTGTGATAATGTTGGAATATGTTCTTGTGCCATTGTCCCTAAACCCGCCATTAATTCAGGGTTAGTGGTAATAACAAATGCAGCAATACCCGGCACAACAACAAGGATAGGTACAATCAGTTTTAAGAATGCAGCAAACACGAGCCCTTTTTGAGCTTCATTGATAGATTTCGCCGCTAAAGCACGTTGAATGATATATTGGTTAAAGCCCCAATAATAGAGATTAGCAACCCATAAACCACCAATCAGCACCGCGATACCCGGTAAATTCATAAATTGCGGGTTATCTTTCTCTAAGATCATTTTAAAGTGATCAGGCGCGGCTTGCGTCATTTTACTTAAACCTTCCATGATCCCACCATCTCCACCGATATAGCTGACAGCTAATACTGTGGTAAATAAGCCACCAAGGATAAGGAAGAACACTTGTACCACATCTGTCCACGCAACAGCAGAGAGTCCGCCATAGAGTGAATAAATAACAGCAAATAATGCCAAACCAATAATGGCATACATCATTGGAACACCAAGGATGGTTTCTAATGCCAATGAACCTAAATAAAGTACCGATGTTAAGTTAACAAAGATAAATAATGCCAACCAGAATACCGCGAGAATAGTTTTTAAGTTACGGCTTTTAAAACGATTTTCGACAAATTCTGGAATGGTATAAATACCTTTTTCGATAAAGACAGGTAAAAAGTATTTAGCAACAATAATTAATGTCAGCGCCGCCATCCATTCATAAGATGCAATAGCAAGGCCAATCGAGAAACCAGAACCAGACATACCAATGAATTGTTCTGCTGAAATATTAGCCGCAATAAGCGAAGAACCAATAGCCCACCAAGGAAGGGTTTTACCCGCAAGAAAATAATCCTTTGTTCCTTTTTTCTCACCATCCTTAGAACGAGAAACCCATAATCCTAGACTAATAATGATCACGACATAGAGGGCAAAAATTGCATAGTCTATTGTGCTTAACCCAACACCTTCTGTATGCATAATATTTTCCTTTCAGATCCATAGAGAGAATAGGATTTTAATGTAAACGTTTTCACAATCATTTTCCGTTACTCTGTTCACAAATTTACCGCTTATGTTACGTAAATGGATCATAAAAAAGTAAAACAAACGATTACTATGACGAGTAAAGCAAGATCCATACTTAAAATACGATGATAGCTTTATTTAACAAAGCTCAGACATTTCAATAATCATTGAAAAAGAAACCAAAATGATAACGATTACACAAATTAATTAAGTATAACCTCTTAATGTTAAGACCATTAAGAGGATCGACTAGATTAAAAAAGAATGAAGTAATTAAGAGAGGTGACTAAGATTAAAAACAGAATTACGTTGAACTAATGTCGGTGAAAAAATACGTTGTTTTTGTTCGAGCATTTCACCTTTAGAAAGCCTGATAGCCAGTGTTGCAGCTTGTTCTGCCATCATTTGTACAGGATAACGCACTGTGGTTAAGCGAGGATGAATATAGCGAGCAATTAATACGTCATCAAAACCAATCACTGAGATTTTCTCAGGTACAGGAATTTCATTTTCATCAAGAACAGATAAAGCCCCTGCCGCCATAAAATCGTTGTAAGTCACTACGGCTGTAAAATCGATTGATTTTGTTAGCAGATGCATCATTGCTTTTTCACCCCCTTCACCTTCAGGCTCGCCATACTCAATATAGCTTTCTGGTAATGAGATATTGTTGGCTTCTAATGCCGCTTTATAACCAGCAAGACGCTGAGTTGTATCTTCAATATGATGAGTAGATGAAATATAAGCGATTTTAGTATGACCTTGACGGATCAGATGCTCTGTTGCCATCCATGCCCCTTTATAATTATCTAAAGCGACACAACGTTCAGCAATTTCAGGAATAAAGCGGTTAATCAACACCATACTTTTAACTTCATGAGCGTAAGCTAGCAATTCTTCATCAGAGAGTGCTTTTGAGTGGATCACCAGGCCATCGCAACGACTATTAATCAATAACTCGATAGATTGGCGCTCATCTTGAGCATCATGATAACCATTACAGACCAAGATGTGTTTTCCTGATTGTCTTGCAACGTTATCAACCGCTTTCACAAGAGTGCCAAAAAAGGGATCGGAAACATCATGCACTAAAACACCTAAGGTTTGCGTACTCTGACTAACCAAAGCCCTTGCTGCCGCATTAGGTCGATAACCTAATTTTTGCATCGCTGCATTAACGGTTTCTATAGATGCTTGGCTTGCTTTCGGCGAGTTATTAATGACTCTAGACACAGTAGCAACAGAAACACCCGCTTCTTTTGCTACATCTTTGATAGTCGCCATATCCACCCCTTATGGATCACCTTTATTCATGGTTAAGAAATAACGAGCCGTTAATCTACAGCCAATGAAAAAAGGGAGTAGTAAAATTTAAGTGGCCTGATTATCAGCGAAGAAGTGAAATTTAAAAAGTAAAAAGATCAAATAAATAGTGAAAAGGAAAGCGTTTACACTTTCCTTTTATTATTACGAGTAAAACTTATAAATTGTTTGGCTATTCCACGCTGTATTTGCAGGTAAAACACCTTGGTTTTCATGCCATTCTGGATGGTTAGGGCCATCTGGGAAATATTGTGTTTCTAATGCTAAGCCCGAATAATTGCCATAATGACGACTCTTTCCTCTTGTTCCCACTAAAAAATTGCCTGTATAAAATTGAACAGAAGGCATGGTTGTAAAAACATCCATTTTGAGTTCACCTTCAGGTGCAATAACGGTTGCAACAGGAGTTTTATCTTCAATCACTTTCTTATCTAAAATAAACGCATGATCGTAACCATTTGCGGCTTTTTGGCACTCATCAGCCATAAAATCATGACCAATACGTTTTAATTTACGAAAATCAAACCCTGTTCCTATTACACTAGCAAACTCACCAGTAGGAATATTACCTTCACCATTTTTTAAATAATGAGTCGCACAAATTTTTAAATCATGTTCAAGTGCGGTGCGTTCAGTATGTTCACCTGCAAGATTGAAATAAGCATGGTTAGTTAAACTTAATGGTGTGGTTTTATCACTCATCGCATGATAATCAATGCATACTTCATTATTATCTGTCAGTGTATAGATCACGCTGATTTTAACTGTACCGGGAAAGCCTTGGTCACCATCATTGGAAATCAGTGAAAAAGTGACAGATTGAGAAGATTGCGCAGTGATCCCCCAGCGAAGATGACTAAAATTTTGCTTACCACCATGTAAGGTATTTTTACCTTCATTCGCACTAATTTTATATTCTTGCCCCTCTAATACGAATTTTGCCCCTGCAATACGATTAGCAAAACGCCCAACCGTTGCGCCTAAATACGCGGTTTGCTGTTTATGAGCATTCATATCTGCAGAGCCTAATAACACATCTCGACGATAGCCATTAACGGGTACAATACAGGTCAACCAAGTTGCACCAATATCCATTACAGAAATAGACATACCAAAACGATTTTTAAGCACTACTACTTGCGCAGGTTTTCCATCTAATGCAGGTTGTGTAGTCATTTGTTCAGGTTCAAGAAAACGAAGCTCATTAGTCGCCATTATTTTGCCTCCGAATAGCCCGCTCCTTGGCTTGCAGAGCAGACATAGATAGTTTCTTTTAATCCCGTTTTAGCTTCATATTGCGCTTTAACAGAGTCAACGACTTTATCCACTAAATCTGGTGTCACTAATGCTACGACACAACCGCCAAATCCACCACCAGTCATTCTCACACCACCACGATCACCAATCACCGATTTCACGATTTCAACCAATGAATCAACCTCTTTGACTGTGATTTCAAAATCATCACGCATTGAGTGATGCGATTGCATCATTAGTTGACTCAATGTGGTTAAATCACCACGGCGTAAGGCTTCTGCGGCATCTAATGTACGGCTATTTTCAGTAATAACATGGCGTGCCCGACGATAAACCACGTCACTCATTACTGCTTTTTTAGCGAGTAGATCCTCTAATGTGGCATCTCTTAATGCAGTCACATTTAAAATATGAGCAGCCTCTTCACACTGTTGGCGGCGGGTATTGTACTCACTATCAACTAAGCCACGCTTTTTATTAGTATTGATAATCATCACAACCATATTTTCAGGCATCGTTACAGCTGAGGTTTCTAATGAACGACAATCGATTAATAATGCATGATTTTCTTCACCACAAGCCGAAATAAGCTGATCCATAATGCCACAGTTGCAACCAACAAATTGGTTTTCTGCTTTTTGACCATTTAATGCGATCTCTTTTTGGCTAATAGGTAATTGATAAAGTGTTTTAAGCGTTTGGCCAATGGCAACTTCTAACGCAGCAGAAGAACTTAACCCTGCCCCTTGAGGAACATTTCCAGATATCGCGATATCCATACCATGAAAAGAGTAGTTATCTTTTTGCAGAAAATGAATAACACCTCGAATATAGTTAGCCCACATTTTATTAGGTAAAAACTCAATACTGTTATCAAGGCTAAATTCATCAACTTCATTTTGGTAATCAACCGCAATAACTCGAATAATATTATCTTCTCGTTTTGCCGCAGCGACGACCATTTGATAATTAATGGCACAAGGTAAAACAAACCCATCATTATAATCAGTGTGTTCACCAATAAGATTTACCCTACCAGGCGCTTGAATAAAATGTGTAGGTACGTAACCAAAAATAGATGAAAATGAACGAGTCACATTATTAATAAGTGCCTGCATAATAAATCCTTAGCTTAAAATTAAGTAATAAAAATCCCACCACAACATTATGTAAATAATGAGATGTTTGATTTAATTTATTTCGTGCGCAAAAAGCAGATTAATTAAAATACCTTGCCATATTGCAGGTCATTAACGTTGCTCTTTATAATGAATGTCACTTAATTGACGTAAATTATTCGCAGCTTGTTCTGGCGTTAGATCTCTTTGCGATTCCGCCAACATTTCATATCCCACCATAAATTTACGCACAGTGGCTGAACGTAATAATGGTGGATAATAAAGCGCATGTAATTGCCAGTGATCGATATTTCTATTGTCTTTAAAAGAAGGCGCAAAATGCCATCCCATAGAATAAGGGAAAGAACAATGGAATAAATTATCATAACGACTTGTTAATTTTTTCATGGCTATAGCAAGATCATCTCGCTGAGCACTATTTAATTCACTCATTCTGCGAATATGCGTTTTAGGCAATAACATCGTTTCATAAGGCCAAGAAGCCCAATAAGGCACTACCGCCAACCAATGATCTGTTTCTACTACGGTACGACTCGCGTCTTTAGATTCAGCATCAACATAATCAATTAATAGATTGCGCCCGTATTTTTCAAAATAAGCTTTTAATTGCGTATCTTTTCGCGCTAATTCATTAGGTAAGAAATCACTCGCCCAAATTTGTCCATGAGGATGAGGTTGAGAACACCCCATCGTTTCACCTTTATTCTCAAATACTTGAACCCAAAGATATTCTTTGCTTAGCTCTTCTATTTGATTATCCCAAGTATCAACGATTTTACGTAAGCTACTAACGGGTAATTCAGGAATGGTTTTTCCATGATCAGGAGAGAAACAGACAACTCGACTAATTCCTCTTACTGCTTGAGTTTGAAATAAAGGATTTGATGAAGGCTCAACATAATATTCGTCTTGTAACAACGCAGAGTGGTCATTATTAAAGACATACGTTCCGGTGTAATCTGGATTTTTATCACCAGAGACCCGGGTGTTATTCGGGCACAAATAGCAGTGAGGATCATAAGAGGGAAGTGTCGCAATCTGAGGCTTTTCATCTTTGCCATTCCAAGGTCGTTTCGCTCTATGTGGCGAAACTAAAATCCACTGGCCAGTTAGCGGATTATAACGACGATGAGGATGTTCAACAGGATCAAAAATCAGTTTCGACATAACCTTCTCTCTTATTTATTCAAGATTATCTGAATAGTTAAAGTCTTATTTCAGATAACCATTGGGGTTTTGTAACTGCCAACGCCACGCATCTGCGGCCATATCATCAATTGAACGAATGGCTTTCCAGTGTAAATCTTTCTCTGCTTTTGCAGGGCTTGACCAACATTCTGCAATATCACCAGGACGACGAGCTTGTAATTGATAGGGGATAGGTTTACCACTTGCTTTACGAAATGCTTCAATCATTTCAATCACACTAGTGCCATTACCTGTTCCCAGATTATAAATATGTAAACCCGCTTTTTTACCTAACGCATTTAATGCGGCGATATGACCATCAGCCAGATCCATAACGTGGATATAATCACGAACACCTGTACCGTCTTTTGTTGGGTAATCATCACCAAAAACAGCCACTTGTTCACGACGACCAATTGCCACTTGAGAAATATAAGGGGTTAAATTATTTGGAATACCTTTAGGATCTTCCCCCATCGTACCTGATGGATGCGCCCCTACTGGATTAAAGTAACGTAGCAAACTAATAGACCAACTTTCATCCGCAACAAATAAGTCAGATAAAATGCGCTCAACCATATATTTACTGGTGCCATAAGGGTTAGTTGTGCCCCCTACTGGCGAATCTTCAGTAATAGGAACAACTTGAGGATCACCATAAACTGTTGCAGATGAGCTAAAAATAATGCTTTTTACGCCCGCATCACGCATACAACGCACTAGTACCAATGTGCCATTAACATTGTTGTCATAATATTCAATTGGCTTCTGAACAGATTCACCAACCGCTTTCAATCCCGCAAAGTGAATAACAGACTGAATAGAATGCTTAGCAAAGATTGATGCTAATAACTGGTCATCACGAATATCACCATTATAAAACAGAGGGCGTTTACCTGTTAGGGCTTCAATACGATTAAGGACTTCTTCATTCGCATTGCTAAGGTTATCTAAAATAATTGGTGTCATTCCTGCTTCAATCATTTGTACGCAAGTATGACTACCGATATATCCCATACCACCTGTCACTAATATTTCCACATTCACCTCTTTTGATTCAATTCAAAGGAAAAGCGCAAGACGGTTTCTGTTCACTGACACAGAGTTTAGCAAGATCAATCGAATCATTTCGTGATCAAACCGACATTTAGTGTAAACGTTTACACGCTTTTCGCATATATTTAAATTTTATAAAAATCTTAGTTTAGAACTGTATTACAGTAAGTTAATAAAATACGTAATACATCCCACCTCTTTATCACTAAAAATAACATCCATTCAAAGTAAACGGTTACATCTCAATTAATCAGTTAATTACATGATAAAACTGACATTCAATACGTTTTATCATACCTTATTGCATAGATACTCTAAATAAATGCTTTGTTGTATAAATACTCTAAATAGTTCAAGTTACAGCTAGGCGGCAAGTGAATGAGTCGCTAGGAGCATACAATAGTATGCGACTAGTGCGAATGAACGTAGCCAACAACGCTGTAGCTTGAAGTATGACGAGTACATTAGTATGTGACTAATGCAGAATAAACGTAGCCAACAACGCAGTGGCTTGAAGTATGACGAGTATCGAATGGAGAACATAATGAAACCGATTGTCTTGCTCTACCAAGATCTTCCCGAAAAACTGTACAAAAAGCTGTCTGATTTTGCTGATATCAAACAATTTAAAACGCTCTCTTTAGGATCTGATGATTTTCGTTCCGCGCTCGCCAATGCTTCAGGACTGCTAGGTGCAGGTGGCAATATCGATGAAAACTTTATTAACCTAGCACCTCATTTAAAAGCCGTTTCAACGGTATCTGTTGGTTACGATAATGTTGATGTTAATGCACTCACCAAACGTAATATCAAACTCATGCATACACCAACCGTATTAACAGACACCGTTGCAGATACCATGATGGCATTAGTCCTTGCCGTAGCAAGACGTATTCCTGAACTTGCCGACAATGTTAAACAAGGTTTATGGGTTAAAGGTATCACACCTGATTGGTACGGCACTGATGTTCATCATAAAACTATCGGTATTATTGGTATGGGGCGAATAGGAAAAGCTTTAGCACAGCGCGCGCACTTTGGTTTTAATATGAATATTCTTTATCACTCACGTACAGAATATACAGAAGTGAACGATAAATTTGCTGCCAAGCATTGCACTCTAGATACCTTATTACAGCAATCTGATTTTGTTTGTATCACATTGCCATTAACACCAGAAACACATCATTTAATAGGTCAAAAACAATTTGCGATGATGAAATCCGATGCTTATTTAATTAATGCAGGGCGCGGAGCGGTAGTTGATGAAATGGCACTCATCAGTGCATTAGAACAGAAAAAAATCGCTGGTGCTGGGCTGGATGTTTTTGAAAAAGAACCTCTATCTTCATCTTCACCTTTATTAACGATGAAGAACGTTGTCGCTGTTCCGCATATTGGCTCAGCAACAAAAGAGACTCGCTATGCGATGGCTGAATGTGCAGTAGATAATCTGATTGCTGCACTGAGTAATAATATAAAAGAAAACTGCGTCAATTTCTAAAGTCGTAAATGGTGCTTTTTGAGGCACAAAAAAAGGTAATGAAAATCCATCATTACCTTTTTTATTAAGTGCTCAAATAAATTTAAGCGGGATCAACGTGCGCCATCACACTCAGGATCTGTTTATTTTGCAAAACCTTATTACGTGCATTTACGACAATCTCATGACTTTCATTGACGGTGAGATCACCTTTAATTTCAAGGTGTACATCGACAAGTAAATAATCACCAGAGCGGCGTGTCTTTAAATCATGAACGCCTTGCACACCCGGTGTTGAAACCAGCATCTGTTTAATCTCTTCCAGCGTTTCTTCATCAGCCCCTCTGTCCATTAAGTCTTGCAGTGCTTGATAAGTAAAACGCCATCCCATACGACCGACAAATAGCCCGACAATTAATGCTGCTAGTGGGTCAAAAAATTTAAATCCAGCCAAACTTCCGATAATACCAATCGCAACAACCAATGAAGAAGCTGCATCAGAACGCGCATGCCAAGCATTGGCGACTAACATATTTGAGTCCACTTTTTTTGCAACTGCTAGCATATAGCGGAATAATCCTTCTTTGGCCGCTAATGCAAGTAAAGCCACATATAAAGCAACACTATGAACTTCAGGAATAGTCGATGGATCTAAAATTTTATGAATGGCAGAAAATACCATTCCTAAACCAACAATTAATAAAATAGTCCCAAGAATAAGTGATGCTGCATTTTCATAACGAAAATGCCCATAAGGGTGATCCGCATCAGGTTGTTTTTGGCTGCCTTTATTGGCAATTAAAACAACAAAGTCAGCAATAAGATCAGAAAGTGAGTGGATACCATCAGCAATTAAACCTTGAGAGTGTGAAAAAAAGCCCACTGTAATTTGCCAAATGGATAAAACGATATTGACAAAAACACTCACTAACGTGCTTTTTTTAGCTGCCTTAAATTTTTCAGACTGTTTATTATCAGCCCGATCCAACTCAATATCATCAATGTGATTATGTGTCATAATAATAATCTTATTTGGTTTTAAATAGCCTACTCTATTACCATAGATAAATAGAGTTCCATAGGTTATTTCAGGTTCCATAACTCATTGGTGAGGATAAAGGACGACTCTGAATAACAATCCAGTTTAGGGACTAAGATTGCTGTCCAGACATCATATTGAGATGTCATTACCTATTAATATGCCATATTTAAATCTTTCTGTCTCTTATTTTTATCAATAAAATCTTATAGATACAGAACAATAATATAATTGATAATCATTCTTTTATGCATTTTCTATTTTTAATGAAAAAAAGAGAAGTTTATTTTTAATGCGATATTATTAATATGCTTTTCTGTCAACAAGTTAAGGTATATAACTTATTTTTCATTACATTGTTAATATTATTTCAGTCTGTTTTTAATTTTTAATACTTAATAATGTAAAGCAGTAAATAATCATTCTCACTCTTATTTAAAACACAGATCACAGCTATTTTTTACTATTAGGCGATAATGGTAAATATTTTAAACTAACGCTAAGTGAGGTTTGTAATGTATAAGAAAATCCTAGTTCCCATTGATATTTTAGAAGATGAACTTTCTCAGGAACTGATCGCTCACATTGAACAAATAGCAAAGGTGGGTAAACCTGAGATCCACTTCCTCACCGTGATTCCTAATGCTGAACTTTTCTTTGGTATCGAGTTCGCTGCTATTCCTGAAAAATTCAAAGATTCGTCAGAACGTACTCGTCTTGCTTTTGTTGCACTACAAGAAATGATTAAAGATGCAAAAATTCCTGATGAGCAAATTGTATGTAATGTAGGTGTCGGTAACGCAAAAGATGAAATATTAGAATATGCTCGCCATATTGATGCTGATTTAATTGCGATTGCGTCACATAGACCTAATGTTTCCTCTTATTTATTAGGCTCAACAGCGTCATCAATTGTACGCCATGCCAAAATGTCAGTTTTAGTTATACGTTAATATCTAGCTTAAATAACGACAAAGCCCTTTGTCTCAATAACAAAGGGCTTTTTAGTACACTATGACCTATCCTAAATAAGGTTGGCCGTTATTTTTTAACTGAATCTTGAGTCGTATCAGCAGCAGACCAAATACGATATTTCACATCAACATCTTTTGGTGCATAAACAACAATAGGTAATTTACTGTTATAACGAATAAAGGCATCTGATCCTATATTTGCCTGTACAAAGGCATCTTTTTTCGTATTGTCAGCACATCCCATCATTGTTGACATTGGGCCGTTTAAATCGCCAACAACATAATAGCTATAACCCCAACCTTCTAAATTCTTTTCATCTAAATCCGCACCAAACCACTGATGGTTGCAATCTACTTTAAGCTCTTTACCAATAATTAATTCAACTTGGTAATTGCTTTCATTATCTTTTTTCTCTAATTCGATAACATGACGAACTTGATTTTCTTGAGCCTTAGGATAAGGTGCAACTTTATCTAAACTATCGGTAGCTTGTGCACATGCAGATAAAGACATTGCTGCTACTAAAGATAATATTACTTTGTTCATCACTCTCTCCATTTTTACAGCGAACACATCGCCGTTAACAAAATTAGTCAGATGTTTTTATTGCTCGTTATCTGAATACTAATATTTTTAGTGCTTGAATGCTAACATCTTAGTAAATAGTACTATGAGTGGATAATTCTGAATGTTTTAAAAAGAAAAATCACATTTTTTCATGAAATGTAAATTTGTGATGCTTTACCATGCAGATAGCCAATCTATGATTATACTGAAATAGAGACCCAATTTCTTTTCATAGGAGGTTATATGTTCTCAGATCAACAAGCCCTTGTTTCTCAATTAAGAAATAGTGATCCCCGCTTTGAAGCTCTCTACGATAAACATCATCGACTCGATCAAGAAATTACTAAACTAGAAGGCCCAAACGGAGCCGGCTATAACGACGAAGTTGCCAAACTAAAAAAAGAAAAGCTTCATCTTAAAGATGAAATGCAAAAAATACTTCAGCGAAGTGAAAAATAAGGCTCTTTTTAAGCGATGATATAATGTCATCGCTTTTTATGATTAAAAACAAAGATACCTTCTCACAAAGATGCATAATTAATGTATCTTTTATTTTTTAGGGTACTCAATATGTCATCAATACATGGTCATGAAGTTTTACAAATGATCCTTTCTTCAGAGACGGCATTTACTAAAACATCGCTAATTGATGCTATCCATAAACAATTCGGCAATGATTCACGTTTTCATACGTGCTCAGCAGAAAATATGACAGCGACTGAATTAGTTGATTTCTTAGAAAGGAAAGGTAAATTTATTCCGGCAGAGGGTGGATTTACAACAAGTGAAAATAAGATTTGTCATCATTGATGATGATATACAGTTTTAAAGCCCGATTGCCAGTGATTTCCTTTTCTATGTCATTGGCTTTTTATATAAACAAGTAAAAAGCCAATTCATTCTGACAATCGTAATTACTTTATTTGCTAAATTTTTACTGCACTTTATTCATCGTCTGTTTGCAACCAACCATCATCTTCCCAAACACTTTGAATAAGTTCCATTATGTGTTCATGCTTAGTTTCATCTTTTATGCCTGTGACTTGAATTGAGTTCATGCTACTAAAGGCAATACGAAACTGCATATCTGGATATTCTGGAATGATCTTTTTTCTCAGTTCGTGTTCTAAGAGCGGAAATAATGAGTCAGTTATCTTAGATTGTTTATTAAATAAAATTTCCACACGCATTGGTTTCACCATTTAAAGGCAAATAAACTGTATATAAATACAGTATTATATTCTAAGAAAAAAGAAAAGTCTTTTTGACAAAATTTTTTATGATCACGCATTAAATAATATTTTAGCGTCTCTATCGGCTTAATGATAAGATGCATAATAAATGCAACATATAGTTAAGAGAGAAAGGTATGTCAGGAAAAAGAATAAATCGTGAGAAAAAAACCATTCAAAAAATGGTGCACCTTTATGCTCATTCGCATCCTGAAGCTGACTCAGATTATTATCAACAATTAATCAATTATGCCTATAACCGATTAGATAAATGTCGTTATGGTGAAAATAAACCAGCCTGTAAACAATGTCCTATTCATTGTTATCAACCAACCAAACGAGAAACGATGAAACAGATCATGCGCTGGGCTGGTCCTCGAATGTTGATTTATCATCCGATATTAGCAATACGTCATCTTATTGATGATAAAAAACCCGTTCCTCCTCTTCCTGAAAAAAAACGCACTATCCGTTCGACTGAAAAGTAAAATCAGACTTCTTCAAGCGATATAAAACATGCTCAGCGAGAGGATGTGCTTTATCTAATGCTGGATGAAAGAAATTATCAGATTGATGCATACCTAGTTTTTGCATCACACCTTGAGATGGAAGGTTTGAAACTGCGGTAAAAGCGACAACCTCTTCTAATCCCAACGTTTCAAACGCACATTTAAATACGGCCAAAGCAGCTTCATAGGTATAGCCTTTTCGCCAAAATTTTTGCGCAATCCGCCAACCAATTTCTACGCAGGGATTAAATGGCAAAGACGCCGCTGGAATATTTAATCCCACAAAACCAATAAATTCTTGAGTTTCTTTTAATTCAACTGCCCACATTCCCCATCCATTTTGCTGAATAAATTTTTCGCGGATAGTCTCAACCATATTATCACTTTCTAGTTGAGATAAAGTGCAAGGAAAATAGCGCATCACTTCAGGTGAAGAGTTGATTTCAGAAAAAAATGGCGCTTTATCACTCTCACGCCATTCTCTTAGGTGTAGTCTGGGAGTATCTAAATTCATCGTTATTCTCTATTTATATAAAATTAAGACAATAGCGATAAAATAGGATAAGCAACGAACAATGAAAAGAAAAATGGTACTTTATTTTTTATTTTCTTTTAGTTGGTTTTCTACTGGAGCAGCAACTTTATCTTTATTTGCATTAGAGCTTTCTTTTATTGAAACAACACGTTGTTGAGCAACTGATTTTGCTTGATGTTCAACTTGCTCTGATTGCCCAGTAAAAATACCACCACGCTTAATAGACATACTGCCACAACGACTAGTACCACGTAATTCACCGTGTTCTAAGATATCTAAATTATTTGCAGCACAGATGCCTTTTACAAAACCATCAATAATAATATCAGGTGCTGTTAATTCACCTTCAACTTGTCCCGCATGCATAACACGAATAACGCCATCTTTGACATTAATATTGCCGGCTACTTTACCCCAAATTTGGATATCGCCTTCAACATTAATATCGCCTTGGAATACCGTTCCTTTTGCAATAATCGTGTATAGTTTTTGCTCTGGCATCGGTTTTTTCTCTTCTGTTATTACTGGTGCAACAGGCTCTGCTGCTTTTGGTGTTTCAGTTTTACGACTAAACATAGCGGCTTTTTTTAACCTCAACGTCATAGAATAAATAATAATGCTAAAAATTAGGATTAGAATAATCAAAAACTCGCCTGCCATCTGGTAACGCCAAAAAGCGATTAAGGCAAGAGTCCAAATTATCCATATCCCGCTGAATATAATATTTCGCAGTGTTCGCTTATTCTCCATAATTAGCTATATCCTTACCTCCCTGACAATAAATACACTTATGCATTCACCATTCTAATAAATAGATGGCAAGTATAATGCCAGTAATAAGCCTATTATTACCTTTTAGTTTTTTGATTTGTTCCTTGAGTGAAATAATATTTAGTTAAATTAAGAAATAAAACTGATTATTTTAATAACCTACATCTAATGTGAATAAAATGTAAGGACTATCAATTTATTTAGATAAATATTTTTCAGTGAAAATTAACATTTTATTCTCTATCTTATATTTCTATAAAAAGTTATTCAAAAATTTTAAGCATTTTAATTTTAAATTATTTTAACACCTATAAAAAAATACGAGAAAGTCATCACAACACCAATGAAAAATAAATTTAAAACAAAGAATAAATCGTGTTTTTTTTGTATTTTATTTTTTATTTTATGATTTTTACTTATTATATAAAAAGTAAAAACAGCATTATAGTAACTAATGTTAATATCACCAATGAAATTAAATTATCTTTCAATTTTAATCTTCTTTTTTATTTATATATCGCTTTCTGTTTTTTAATATTTTCATAACATTTTTATTTCTCATTTATTACATTTTGATTTTTTTAATTATATTGGTATTTAAAACACACTTATTATTTTTTTACACTGTAAAGAGAGTGAGCTACTCATAAGATATTGTTATAAATTAACTTTATACAAAAAAACACAAGGCGTAAATTATTAATTACATTAACACGCACCACTATTACCTATCATCTTAAAAAAGTACTTATCCTTATTTAATTTCTTTTTGCAATTTATAATAAATGACATTAAGTTAAGCGAATGACTTATCTTAAATTAGCAAACGAAAATGTAATGTCTAATATCTAAAAAAAAACCACATCAAATTAAAGAAAATAACCTGTTTTTTATTTTTAATAGCATTCAATAATAAAGAAGTGTTTTTATAAATATCCTTATATTTATTTTTATAAAAATACAGTGATACTTATATAATAAATTTGGGCGAAACATGAATACAATACAGTGCGAAAAAAACAATCGATATGATTGTGCTATTCAAAAAAAATCTTATTTTTATCCACAATACCAAATACTAGAAAATGAACAAAAAGCGCTTTTTCTTATCAGAAAAAATGCACTTATATTGCAAAATTGTACAGACACAGTGACTGTAATTGAAAACCAAGTTCTTTTTCTACAACAAGGTAACTATACAATAAAAACACAAGGCACAGAGCCTACCGATATTATTTACATCCCACTTTCTGATGACTTTTTAAGAGATTTCATGTCTAAGTACAATGATATCTTATGCCAAATAGAAAGAGATGAAGAGTTTTCTAGTGCCTTTATTTGTTTTCAAAACTCATCACTTATCCAATTTTGTAGTAATGGATTTGAGTACCTTACTGTTCAATCTTGCCCTGAAACGTTCACACAATTACGCGTTGAAGAACTTTTAATTCTATTGCTTTCAACTGAACAAGGCTCTGACTTAATGGCGTTATTGCGCCAACTTAGCCATCGTCAGGTCGATCGTTTAAAGATTTTTATGGAGAAAAATCATTTAAAAAATTGGAAACTCAAACAATTTGCTCGTGAGTTTGGAATGGGATTAACAACATTTAAAGAACTTTTTAACCATGTCTATGGTACTTCTCCAAGAACATGGATCTGTGAAAGACGTATTATTTATGCACACCAATTGTTACTGACCACTGAAATGAGTATTGTTGATATTTCAATGGAATCAGGTTTTTCAAGTCAATCTTATTTTACACAAAGTTATCATCGTCGTTTTAATATGACGCCAAGTAAAGCGAGAAATATCAAATCAAAATTATAAAAAATCCGACCGAATATCATAATATCTAAAAGTCATTCATAGCTAGAATACTTGAAATTTGTTCTTATGAGTGAGTCGTATATCGTGATAAAAGAAAATATATATAGCACCAAAGCCCATTATTATGACTATTTAGCCTTACTAAAAAAAATAATGGCGCCCAGCAATGAAAAAACTGTAGATGACTTATTTAATCTACAGTTTTCTTTGCAATCAAATAAAAATACCGTTACTGCATGTGATATTAATGAACCGCAAATAAAAATACTCTCGCGTATTTTATGCCGTGAAAGCTTAGACAGTTTATTACAGTCCACTTGGTTTTTACGAAAGAAATACTGCTTTGTTATGATATCTAAAGAAGATATACGTGATGTTATTAGTTTTGCACATTCTTTTCATGTAGAGCAGCCACATTCAGCACTAACACCAGCAGATTGGGATAAATTATTAAGTGCAACAATCAATATCAATGAGCATATGCGTTTAATTCAAGCTGTAATCAAACCACTTTTTAGTTGGTGGGCTCAACACATTACTCCCCAGCTTTTCATTCTTTATGACAAAAAAAGAGAGCTAGAGCTTCAGATTAAGCAGTGTGAAAATATTAAATCATTTGAAGAGAAGCAACTATCAAATAAAAGTGATTCTTTTTTATCTTTAGATGATATCAATATTAAACTTAATGCAAATAAAGCTAAACTAATTGATATTGGTGACTTATTACAAAAAGAGATCCAATTATTCCTCAACAATTGGAAAGATGAACCTATTTTTAATGTTAAAATTAATAATACTTTAGATTACATCCAAAACATAACGCCAAGTTCTGAGTTAATAAAACCATTATGGGAGATTTTAAATAATATCCCAGAACATCCAGAAAACTGTCAAAATTTAAAAGATTGGTTGTTAGAAAGAGATCTTTGCTTAAAGAACGATGAATTTTTATGGCGATAATAGCGACAAAAAAACATCAGCACTTCTCTAAATAAAAAGGGAAGTGCTGATATTGATTTTTAATTATTCTATTTAATATCTAAGATCTCAATTGTCACGATAGACATAGATTCTGGTGGCACTTGTCCTGGAACACCATTTTTCCCATAACCACCACCTGGTTTTATATAAATTTTAGCTTTACCGTTGATACCCGCTTTTGCAATAAAGGTATTCAGTGGTAATGGCAGTTGACGGTAAGGCAGAATAAGCGGCTTAGCTTTATCATAATTAAGCGTTACAGTACCGTCCGTCAATTCTTCATGCATTGTAAATACAACGGTTTTACTTGCAATTGAAGCCACTGGCTTACCCTGTTTTAATATTTTAAAATAGGTATTATCGTCATATTGTACGTAATTTTGTTTTTGGATCTCAGATAAAATGGATTTATTACGCTGAGCGTTATCTTTTCCAATAATTGAATAAGCATAAGCAAGTTGCCCTGCGATCATTTGCCCTTCGCCGGCCATTTTTTCAAGCTGCTCTTTTAGCGTTTTATTCTCTTTTAAGATGCTACTACTATCCGCATTCGCTTTCGCTAATTCAGCATCTTTTGCTTTGATTTGCTCATTTAATTTAGCAATAGATTCAGTTTGCTGCTGCTTTAATGTACTCATTTGCTGTGCACTTTCTGTATTTTGTTTTTCTAATTGCACTTTGGCTTCAGCTAATTGAGCACTCAATTTATCAGTCGTATTTTGCTTTTCAGTGAGTTGTTTTTCTAGCAATGCTAACGTTTTTTCACTCTCTGTTTTGCTCGTAGTGACTTGAGCTAATGCGATATTGTTCTCTTTAAACTGCGTATCTAATGTTTGATATTTATTCGATAGCTCACTTTGTGCTTTCTCTAATTTAGCTATCAGATTATTTTTATCTGTAATTAAATTATCAACCGCCTTTTCACCAGCAGATAAACTCTTCTTCAAATCAGCTAATTCAGCGACCTTATTATCTAACTGTGATTTTAATTCTGGGATCGCTTTTAATTTCTCATCCACTTGTTCTTTTTGCTGTTGAACAGCTAAAAGCGATTTATTAAGTTGAGCTTGTTCTTGATTACTTTTCTCAACTTGAGTTTTTAGTTGTGCTATTTCTTTGCGTTGCTCCTCAACAAGTTGTCTATTAGCATCTTGTTGCTTTTCTGCTTCCGCTACTTTTAATGCAAGTTCTTTAGATAAATCTTCATGTTCTGATGTGATCTTCAGTAGTGTACTTTGTAATTTATCTATCTCTTTTTTCGCAGAGTCATCTTTTAGCAATAGTTGAGCCTGTGCAAACTGAGCCTGCACATCTTCTTTCTCTTTCTTTATGGTTGCTAATTGATTTTGTACATCTGAGAGTTGTTTAGTTAATTTTTCTTGCTCAATCGTTATTGTTGATAACGACTTATCTAATGTTGCTATTTCTTTATTTTTTGCGATTTCTAAATCAGCTAATTCTTGTTCTTTTTGCTTATTACTGACATTTAGCAACTGCTGAGATTCAGTATACTGAACTTGTATAGCTTCTTTTTCTTGTTCAATTTTAGCAAGAAGTGTTTGTTTTTCATTTAATTGGTTAATTAACTTTTCTTGCTCTACTTTTATACTATCAAGTGAACTCTGTAATTTATCGATCTCTTTTTTGGCACTGTCATCTTTTAACAGAGCCTGAGCTTGTTGATACTGAGATTGTAATTGCTCTTTTTCTTGCTCAAGCTGCGTATATTTCGTCTCTAAAGTTTTCAGTATTCCCGCTTGTTTTTCAAAATCTTGCTGCTGTTTGGCTAACTCTGTATTTTTTACTGTTGTTGCCTGTAATATGTTTTCTTTTTCAGCTAACTGCTTAACTAATAAGTCACGTTCTTGTTTTGTAGTTTCCAAATCACTTTGTAGTTTAGCAACAGCCTGTTTTAACGAGTCATCAGTAAGTAAGTTATTCGCGGTAGCTAATTTTTCTTCTGTTTCAGCCAGTGCCAATTCGAGTTGTTTAATTTGGTTATTTGCATTTTGAAGTTTTTCTAAATGCTCTTTTGTTATAGCTACCTGCTCAGTGTATTTTTGATATAGCGTTTGGTATTTATTTCTCGTATCTGCTAAACGATTTAATAGCTCTTTATTAAAAAGAGGTTGTTTATGATCGAGTACAGAGCGATTGAACTGATATGCAAAGTGAAAAGGAATGGCCGTAACAGAATAAAATGTTCCTGGAATAATATCTAACAAGAAATTGTCATTACGTTGAGGCCTTGCATAACTCTCTTTTGAATACAGAGCCAAGGGGTTATAAACCGTTGCATTATTTCTGTAGCTATAACGATTAAGATCCTCTGGTGTGAATTGCGGTTTAATCGGAATAAATGAAAGCAACGGAGTTAAATAACGAGTGTAGTCACTCTTTAATTTTGAATAATCAGCTGGTAACACAGGGCAATTTTCTGCCAGCGTGATATCAGGAGTCTTAACAGGTTCGACTGCCTGATTATCTGTTTTAGCTGGCGTAGAAGGTTTAACTCGTTGCTCTGGTTTTGCCTGTTGAGTCGCTGTAGTGCGGTTTACTCCACGATTAGCCTGACCGGTTCTCGTTGACGATGAAATTGTAGCAGATGTTTTAGGCTCAATTTTAATTGGCTCTTGCGTTTCAAAATAACGGTCGAAATCTTCAATAACAGAATTAAACTCATTATTGGCAAACGATAGTGTTGGAAACAGCATAAAAGCGAGACAAACACTCTGCTTTAATTTCATAGTAATTATTCACCTAATTTTTTTAATGTCGAGTTAACTGACATAATCGACAAATAGCGAACTTTTGCACATAAAACTTCTGTTTTTGATTCAATACTCATTTTTAATAAATCTAAACTATCTTTACTTGCTGTACCTTGAACACTACGGTACATCGCATTGATTTCGCTAATTTCTTTAAATGAGCTCATCATGGATTGATAATCAGATGGAGAAAAAGTTTTCAAAGAATCAAGTTGTTTAATACAAGCACTTTGCGGTGCTAGTCCCAATTTTCTTGCATCTACACCACTATCAGCAGGCTCTGCTGCTGGTGTCATAGAAAGCGGTTGAGCAACAGCCACTGGTTGAGTAGTTGCTACAGGCTGAGTAGTTGCTACAGGCTGTGTGGTTTGTGCTGGCGCTGGCGTTTCAATTGGACGAGTGTGATCAGTCCACGCACACCCTGATAGGGCGAGGACGCTGGTTGCCATAAATACAGCGAGGACATTCTTTTTATTTTGTAATAAGGACATCATTTTTCCTTAATTCCGATCAGACTTAAATAAGAGCATATGAGTTGTCGCATTTTAAGCCATTTTATTATAATTTTCTATTACCTACTGCATACTAAATAAATAGGCTAACACCCTTGGTTGCAATGAGTGTTCCTACCATTTCATTTATTTTTTCTTAAAATACTACTTACATCACACTAAATGCATCAAATCTTGAATATCGGATTTATTTAGTAAAAATGTTGTCATATAAACTGTTCGTTTCTTTATATAGATGGAATAATACCAGATAATAATAAAAATAATAATACTAATTTTATCATTTATTTACGTAATTTACGTGTAAAAAATACGCTTATATTTTGTTGCTGTTTTTAAATACCGAGATAAAATCAAAAAATGAATATCTAATATAGCCTTTGATATTCATTTTATCCTTCAAAATAGGAGAACTAAGATGAGTCATTTTAAAATTGGTATCGTTGTCGGTAGTTTAAGAAAAGATTCGTTTAATAAACAAACAGCACATGCCTTAATTAAGTTATTTCCTCAAGAATTTACCTGTCAGTTTATCGATATTAGTGCTCTCCCTCTCTATAACCAAGACGATGACAGTCATACCCCTTCTTCTGTTGTCGAATTCAAACAACAAATAGAGGCATGTCAAGGCATCATCTTTATCACTCCTGAATATAACCGCTCAATACCTGGGGTACTTAAAAATGCTATTGACCAAGCCTCTCGCCCTTATGGAACAAATGCTTGGGATAAAATTCCAGCAGGTATTATTGGGGTTTCAACTGGTAATATTAGTACAGCAATAGCTCAACAGCATTTACGTAATTCGTTAGCCTTCTTGAATATGCCAACCCTAAATCAACCAGAATGTTATCTAAAGTGGTATGACGGAATGGTTGAGAATGGACAGTTTTCAGAGAAAACAGCAACTTTTATGCAAAACTGGGTTGATGCCTACGTTGTTTTTGTGAAGCAAAATAATCAATAATCAATAATCAATAATCCAATAAACTAAAAAGAGCTTCATGTAAAAAACATAAGCTCTTTTTCTTTTTTATCATCAAAGTTAATGTAATTTATTTGGTTATAATATCTCTACTGACAAATAAAAATTTTAGTATTTCATAGAAAAAAAGTAACAATATTCTTGTTCACTTCACTATTAAATAATACACGACAAAAATAGACTATCTTTAAAAGATATTTTTTTATTATTATCATTAAGAATTGTTTATTATATAATCAAAAATAAAGAAATTTAAATAAAACTAGACCCAAGATCAATTTTAATCATTTATCTTATTCCCCCTAAAGTCAGAGAATATCAATAAGACTTCAATTTACTGCCACATATAAAATTTACAATTTGATAATTATTTTTAATAATTTATATTAGACTAGAGCATTAGCCATAATGTGCGATGTATCTCTAAATAATATGCTTCTATAATTGTGATAAACAAAAAAATTACCTATATTATTCATCCATTAAATACTGGCAGGTAAATCATGGATAAAAATTTAAAAGAAATTGAATGCGAAATTGCTGCTCTAAAAATTGTTATCAAATCTTTACTTTCCACGCTAAGTGATAAACAACGAAGAGATATGTTGGGCAATATATCTATAGTGCTTGAGGATACATCGAACAAATATCCTCAACTCAATGAAGTTATAAACTTAACTGAACAATATGTGAAGAAGCTGACTCAAGCCTAATGAAAACGATATTTGCTATTGCTATTAAGTTTATACCCTAATTTTATAGGGTGCTAATAGCATCCTATTGATTATTTTATATAGAATACGCTGTGATTCCCTTTCATTAATACAACACTAAGTTAAATTTACTAAGTGTCTATTTCCCTCATCTCAAATATCCTCACATTTACTGCTTTAATGAAAAAATACAATAAAATCGTATGTTTTTTATCAATTTAATTTTTTCTTGGATTTAATTAAACAATTAATTAATATGAAAAATAATTTATCACACAGCAAAAAACTGCCGTTTTTTTTGAGGATCTTATGGAAAAAAAAGTTGTCAATATAGAGTATGAAATTGCAGCAGTAAAAGTAGTTTTAAAAGCCTTGTTATTGACTTTGACAGATAAACAAAAAGAAATTGTGATCCACGATATAAATAAGACTGTCAATGATGCTTATATCGATCATCCTCAATACCAAGATGTTATAAGTAAGACTGAACAGTATATTAAAAAAATACTCTAAACATTAAAACCGCCTTCGTCTACCCCTCTCTTTATTATTATTTATATTAGAGAGGATTTATATTTATATCTTTTAAAAAATCAAATCACTTTAAACTTTAACGCAATCACTGATTGACTATGATAGTTGAAATAGAAAGTGCTTTTTAATTGATTGAGTATAAATTAAATAACATTATTATTTATAGCCTGCATAATTTGGATAATAATATTCTGTTCCTCATCATAAAAATGATAAATTATCACTGTTATAATACTCAATCAATGACTAAGTTAAACTTATTTAACTTTTAAATAAAAACAAAAAATACAAAAATAATAAGAGTTTAAATTTATTATGTTTATGCGCCTAACGAGTAAAAACTTACCACATTAGACACACTCTTTATAAATTTTTCTATATCAATGGTGAGCTAGATTGAATTTTTGTACCGATAGCTGTAATTCTTCGGTTTGTCTTTCTAATGAAATCGCTGCAGCTGAAACTTGTTCAACTAAAGAGGCATTCTGTTGTGTTACACCATCCATTTGAGTAATAGCCACACTCACTTGGCCAATACCCTTACTTTGCTCTTCAGATGCAATAGTGATTTCTTTCATTATTGACGTTACCTGTTTAACTCCCGTCAAAATGTCTTCCATCGTTTTTTCCATATCGCTGACTAAATTGGCACCTTTTCTTACTCGCGTAGTGGAGTCGGCAATGAGTACTTCAATCTCTTTAGCAGCTTTCGCACTATCTCCTGCTAAATTACGCACTTCATTGGCGACGACCATAAATCCTCGCCCATGAGATCCAGCTCTTGCTGCTTCTACTGACGCATTTAAAGCCAGTATATTCGTTTGAAATGCAATGTTATTAATGACATTGATGATATCTGCAATTTTACTTGAGCTTTCAGAGATCCCATCCATTGTTGTGACAACAGATTCAGCTAATTCATTGCCTTTTTCGACAGTCACTGAAGCTACTTCAGCTAATTCTCTCGCCTGATAAGCATGTTCCATGTTCTGGTTAACAGCAGCAGTTATCTCTTCCATACTTGCGGCTGTTTGCTCTAATGCCGTTGCTTGCTCTTCTGTACGAGAAGCCAAATCGTTATTCCCTTTGGCAATTTCAGATGCACCACGATAGATACTTTCACTTCCCGTACGGATAGTGCTTACCGCTTCATGCAAACTGTTTTGCATATCATTTAATAATGGTATTAATCGCCCAGCACAGTTATTACCAAAAGGCTCGAGTGGATGACTCAGATCACCTTCTGTAATTTTTACAAAATGTTGGCGAATACATTCAAGTGGCTTTTGTAACATTACCACTAAATAACGGTCAGTAAGGATCAGAATAACGCCCCCTAAAATGGCACTAATAATAATAACAATTTGTGTCACTTCAATAAGCTCATCCACTTCTTCAATAGTGCTATCAATTTTTATATTTGCAACATTATTAAAGTTTTCACTCACATTGCCTAATTCACGGCTCAACACAGGTGTTACATTTTTTGCATGATGTTCATATTGCTCAATGGTGCCATTGAGCGCTAATTCCATCTGTTTTTTTACTCCTTGCTCAAAAAGAGCTTGCCATACATCCATTAGCTCTTTTGATACTTTTGCATCCATTGGCCCTGGAGAAACAGATTTCATATACGTAATCTGCTTTTCCATATTTTCCATCGCCAGTTGTGCTTGTGTAAAATCAACTTCTTTGCCTTCAGCTTTCTCCTCAACGAGACGATTTAATCGAGAAGTGAATCGAAAGTACTGATCATTTCCCTGACTGAGTGCAGCCATTTGCTTTATTATTTGATTATCAGATTGATTGCCTTCAGATATTTGTGATAGTGACCATGCGCTATAAAGACTGACACTGCCAAATAACACACATAATGTCCCCAGAATGATTATCATCATCAGACGAATAGTAATGTTACGAAGTTTCTGCATCGAATTTCTCAACTAACAAGATAAAGTAAGCCCAATAGGGCGTAATGTACTCTTATCGACACTTTTTCAATTTATTTTAATTTTTTACTAAAGTTTTTTATAAATTGGTTTTTAATTTTCTATACATAAAAAGAGTTAGGCAAAAGAAGCAAAAATGTTACTTATGTATCATTTTTTATAATCTTAAATCAAAAACAAAAAAGCTATTTAAAATCATAACATTGACATAATGATTGCGAGAAAAATAAATAAGGATAGTTAAAGAAAGAATATTTGAAGAGAAAATAAATTTTAAGGTATTCTTAATCTTTTAAAGCGAGGTATTTAGACTCGTGATAGATGACTCAATGGCACCCAACCACTTTGATTATCTGCTATTCTGATACACCAAACCCAACCATTTAACACCTCTGTACCCAAAAGTTCATTGCCAATATCAACATTCAGCTCTCTTGCTGTGTAGTCTTTTATCGCAATTCCTTGATTGGAATTCATATCTAACTGAATACACTGCATAGGTACCCAACCACCAGAATGAGAAAGTGTGGTACAAAAAAACCAGTTATCCCAATCTTCTTCCCCTTTATACTCTTCGCCAACAGTGAGTTGTGTACCTTTCGTAAAGGCTATGGGATTGGGATACTCTGTTCTATGCTGTTTTATGACTCTCAATTTCATCGGTTATAAGGACCATTTACAAAATAAGTTTTGGTATGAGGATCTACCGTCATCCACAATATGCCATCAAATTCATTAAGTTGTTTTATTTTAAATCCACCACCCAATCGTGTTGATGTTGAAGTTGATAGGAACTCAAATGCCGCAGAAGTACCATCTTCGTAATAAATTATTACATGGTAGGGAGTGACAGGTTTGGTTGCTAATAATAAATCAGCGCGCTCATCATCGCTATCAACCATGTGGTGAGATTGAAAAGCTGAACCTGTGATTATTCCCTCGTAAGTATATTTAAAACCTAACATTGGCTTATCTACCAAATGGTAAAAAGCATACTTTTCAGGTGAATTTAATCCTAGCCAATGAATATTTGTACTATAACCTGCAGTATAAAAATTAGCGTTCGCTAGCCGGGTTGTGAAACTTACCCCTTTTGTTTTTGTCGTAGGCACTTCCTGCATTGTTTTATCAAATAACGCTTTTGTAGGAACACCTTGTTTGCCTGCTTCTGTCCAAGTTTCATAAGCGGCTGGAGGCTCGTATTTAACACCAAATATCTCTTTTGCTATATCTTTTAATAATTCACGAGAAGGCGTAATTGCTGTCCATTTTACGTTTTGTGCACATCCTGCTGTTAAAAAATAAGCATAAAGATAACAAAGTAATGGCGATATTTTA
Organism: Proteus sp. ZN5; assembly: GCF_011046025.1. Lineage (GTDB taxonomy): Bacteria > Pseudomonadota > Gammaproteobacteria > Enterobacterales > Enterobacteriaceae > Proteus. The sequence continues at coordinate 1,913,722 of NZ_CP047639.1, read as the reverse complement.
TATTCATTAAAAATCCCTATTAAAAAATATTTGCTAGCGACCTTTAAATAAAAAATATGCGAGAAATGAGAAATAACAACTAAATAGAACTTATTTTGTGATTAATGAATTACATTGATAGAATAATACACATAAGGCGATACGACCTGACTCGCCTATTTACCTATTTATATGAAGCAATTAAATGATTCTATTTTTATCTGCAAATAATCTAAAGCGCTGAAAACTAATATTATCAAAACAAACTTCCCCATCAGGTTTAAATCCATAACGAGAAACTGTTTTTGTTACCTTTCTTGAATGAGGAAGCAAAATTGTGATGCTTTCAATATTCATTTCATCAAATGCTTTGCGGATAATCTCAGCATAAATTATTTTACCTACCCCCCAATAATTGGGATGAAGAACTAATGCAAGATCTGCATCATCCCCTTCTTTTTGAACCCCCCCCCATCCAGCAAACACACCATCAATAACAAATGCCCAAGGGCCATACCCATTGTCATCCCATTGAGAGTCTTTATCTTTTGCCCATAAAATACTTTTTTCGATATCAAAATCAGGGCTACCCAAAGGCATTTGTCGTAAAACCGCAGGATGATTATTGAGTTCTACAATATGTGAAGGATCTATCTGTGAGAGTTTTTTGAACTCTAAATGCATATAATTTCCTAAATTACATAATATGTTAAGTGTGAATACCAATATTCTAAGGTTATACTTATTAAAACTCACCAAATCATATCATCTTATTATATTTTCAATTCTACTTCTAAAAATGAATCTATATGAATCAATTTATTTTATAAGATAAATTGATTTATTCAGCATGGAAGCGATATAAAGATATTGCTGGAAAATTAAATATAAGCTAAATACTTAATACTTAATACTTACGATGATTATTCGTTCAGCAAACGCTTTTTTGCCAAGCGCTAGTATGAACCATCTTACTTTCACTAATATATTAAATAAATTCAAGGAACTCTGTATGGCAATTTTAGTTACAGCCCAAGAGCAAATTATTGTAGGGGAAGCTCGCGTTGTTGAAAGCCTAGCTCCTGATAGAGTATTTGCAGCAGTATTTGAAGATGACGGGCAAACTGGTTATTTTTATGCGATTGATGAATCTGTCGATGGTAACCCAATCCAAGATGCTCTCCATATTTATAACGTTGAAGATGTAACAGATAAGGATATTCCTTCTGATATAAAAATAGGTTGGTCAGAAGACAGTAAAAAATGCGTACTTTTAATTAATGGCTATCCGCACGGAGCATATGATTTTGAATCTAAAAATGGATACTGCCGTAGTGGCTTTCCTCCATCAGTCAGTCATGAGTGGTCTATTTTAGGACACGAGTGGAATGATACTGTTGATGATTTTTTTAGATAATTTCTGGAGAGGTTTTTGTTTGGAGCGGGCGAAGGGAATCGAACCCTCGTATAGAGCTTGGGAAGCTCTCGTTCTACCATTGAACTACGCCCGCAATTGATTTTTCTGATTATACGCCTCTCTAATTGAACGACAATCCCCTTCTTATTCAAATGATTATTTAATCATCGTAAAAAAGATAACTAACTGTTTTTAAAAAACAAAAAAGCCACCTTTCGGTGGCCTTATAACTATATTATTCTTCGTTAATGCTATTGTTAAATTAAGGGTTTATTTAAAATAACAATTATTTATTAGGGCGCATTGCTGGGAATAAAATAACATCACGAATAGTATGGCTGTCAGTAAATAACATCACCATACGGTCAATACCAATACCTAAACCTGCTGTTGGTGGTAAGCCGTGTTCTAATGCCGTGATGTAGTCATGGTCAAAGAACATCGCTTCTGCATCACCGGCTTCTTTTTGGCGAACTTGATCTTCAAAACGCTCAGCTTGATCTTGAGCATCATTAAGTTCTGAGAAGCCATTACCAATTTCACGACCACCAATAAAGAATTCAAAGCGATCAGTAATAAATGGATTATCATCGTTACGACGAGCCAGTGGAGAAACTTCTGCTGGGTATTCAATGATGAACGTTGGTTGAATTAAGTGGCTTTCTGCAACTTCTTCAAAAATTTCACATTGAACACGACCTAAGCCCCAGCTTTTCTCAATCTTAATACCGATAGACTGAGCAATAGCAATTGCTTTATCCATATCATCGAGATCAGCCATTACGGTTTCTGGACGATATTTGCAGATAGCTTCTTTCATGGTTAATTTGGCAAATGGTTTACCAAAATCAAACTCTTGATCACCATATTTCACTAATGAAGAGCCCAGTACATTTTCAGTTAATGTACGGAATAATTCTTCAGTTAATTCAATTAGGTCACGATAATCTGCATACGCCATATAGAGTTCCATCATGGTGAACTCTGGGTTATGACGTGGTGATACACCTTCGTTACGGAAGTTACGGTTGATTTCGAATACACGATCAAAACCACCGACAACTAAACGTTTTAAATATAACTCAGGTGCAATACGCAGATACATATCGATATCTAACGCATTATGGTGAGTAATAAACGGACGCGCACTTGCTCCACCTGGGATAGTTTGCATCATCGGCGTTTCAACTTCCATAAAGCCTTTGTTCACCATAAATTGACGGATACCCGCCATAACTTGTGAACGAATTTGGAAAGTCTTACGCGATTCTTCGTTAGAAATCAGATCTAAATAACGCTGACGATAACGCATTTCTTGGTCAGCTAAACCGTGGAATTTATCCGGTAACGGGCGCAGTGCTTTTGTTAATAAACGCACTTCTGTACAGTGAACACTTAACTCACCTGTTTTCGTTTTGAAAACACGACCGCGAGCACCTAAGATATCACCCAGATCCCATTTTTTAAATTGCTCGTTATAAATACCTTCTGGTAAATCATCACGAGAAACATAAAGCTGAATACGGCCCCCCATGTCTTGCAATGTAGCGAAAGATGCCTTGCCCATAATACGGCGAGTCATCATACGACCTGCAATAGAAACTTCCACATTCGCTGCTTCTAACTCTTCTGCACTCATTGCATCATACTTTTGATGTAATTCGTTAGACAGAGAATCTCTGCGGAAATCATTTGGGAATGCGTTACCATTATCGCGTAAAGCGGATAATTTTTCGCGGCGTGTTTGCAGTTCGTTATTTAAATCAGGTGCCTGCTCCGCACCTTGTTGCTGTTGCGACATGTTTTTCCTCACAGGCCCGCTTTTAAGCTAGCTTCAATAAATTTATCAAGATCACCGTCTAATACTGCTTGTGTATTACGTGTTTCCACACCAGTACGTAAATCTTTAATACGTGAATCATCAAGAACATAAGAACGAATTTGACTACCCCAGCCAATATCGGACTTGTTATCTTCCATTACTTGCTTATCTGCATTTTTCTTCTGCATTTCCAGCTCGTATAACTTCGCTTTCATCTGCTTCATTGCCTGATCTTTGTTCTTATGCTGAGAGCGATCGTTTTGGCATTGAGTGACAAGACCTGTTGGAACGTGGGTAATACGTACCGCAGATTCTGTTTTGTTGACGTGCTGTCCACCCGCACCTGAAGCACGATAAACGTCAATACGTAAATCCGCGGGGTTGATATCAATATCAATATTGTCATCAACTTCAGGGTAAATAAAGGCAGAGCTAAATGAGGTATGGCGACGGCCACCTGAATCAAATGGACTTTTACGAACTAAGCGATGAACACCTGTTTCTGTACGTAACCAACCATAAGCGTACTCACCAATAATTTTGATAGTCGCTGATTTTAATCCTGCAACATCACCGTCAGATTCTTCAATAATTTCTGTTTTAAAGCCTCTTGATTCAGCCCAACGTAAGTACATGCGCATCAGCATACTAGCCCAATCTTGCGCTTCTGTACCACCAGAACCGGCTTGTAAATCAAGGTAGCAATCCGCACTGTCATATTCACCAGAGAACATGCGACGGAATTCTAATTGCTCAAGCTTTTTATTTAATACATCTAATTCAGCAATGGCTTCGTTAAATGTTTCTTCGTCATCAGCTTCAACCGCTAACTCAAGTAAACCAGAAACGTCTTCTAGTCCTTGATCTAACTGGTCGATTGTTTCTACGATAGCCTCAAGAGATGAACGCTCTTTGCCTAATGCTTGTGCCCTTTCTGGCTCATTCCATACATCAGGTTGTTCTAATTCAGCGTTAACTTCTTCTAAACGCTCTTTCTTGGCATCATAGTCAAAGATACCCCCTGAGAACATTTGTTCTTTCAGAGACTTCTTCTATTTGGTGTTTTACGGGGTTGATTTCAAACATACTTTTTCGTCTTTATGTTGTTTTCAAAAACAATTGGAATAAATTTTGAACCGCATATTGTAACGGATATATCAGCGGGTTTATAGCATTTATATACAATTGTCTATCAGATAGTTGTTACCATAACAACGTTACCCTTTATATCACGATAAATTATTTAATTATTCGTGCTAACAAGGCCAAATATGCTCAACAAGCAATTGTGCATTACGTTGTCCTCGAAACTCATTTACATCTAATCGATAAGCTAACTCAACCGTTTTAATGCTGTTATCAGGCCATATATTGATATCAACATTAAATGCAATCGCATCAATCATAAGATGACTATTCACGGGTTGGAGCATCATTTTTAAATGCTTACTGCCCACAATCCGTTGTTGTAACAGCGTAAATTTACCGTCAAATAGAGGTTCAGGAAAAGCCTGTCCCCAAGGCCCTGCTTCTCTTAGCATTTCTGCAATAGGCAATGAAAGTTGATTATCGGCTAGTTCACCATCCGATAAAATTACGCCTTGTAACTGTTCAGCGGAAACCAACTCTGCCATCAAAGACGAAAAATGACGCTGAAACAGCGGGAATTTATCCTCTTCAAGTGAAAGCCCTGCCGCCATTGCGTGCCCGCCAAATTTCACCATCAAACCCGGATTTAACGTATTTAATCGTTCTAATGCATCCCGAAGATGTACACCACTAATTGAACGACCTGAGCCTTTTAACAAACCATCACCGCTAGGTGCAAAAGCAATAACAGGGCGATGCAATTTTTCTTTAATACGAGATGCTAAAATACCCACAACACCTTGGTGCCACTCAGGATGATAGATTGCTAAACCATTTGGTAAATCATGTTGTGTTCCCATAAATTGACGGAAAATGGTTGAAGCTTCTTCTTGCATACCTGCTTCAATTTCACGCCGAGTTTGATTTAATCCATCAAGTTCATTAGCAATTTCACGCGCAGAACCAATATTGTCGGTTAAAAGTAAAGCAACGCCCACAGACATATCATCAAGACGTCCAGCTGCGTTTAAGCGAGGCCCTAAAGAGAAACCCAAATCGCTACTGACTAGTTGAGCGAGTTCTTTTCGAGAGACTTCCGTTAGCGCTTTTATCCCTACACAACAACGACCAGCCCTAATTCGGCGTAATCCTTCATAAACAAAAATACGGTTATTTTCATCAAGAGGAACAACATCTGCCACAGTGCCTAATGCAACTAGGTCAAGAAAATCCGCCATATTGGGGCGAGCTAAGTTTTGTTGCTCAAACCAACCTTGTTTTTCTAATTCAGCTCTTAATGCCGTCATTAAATAAAAAGTAACGCCAACACCAGCTAGTGATTTAGATAAAAAAGAACAATCTGTCAGATTAGGATTAATAATCGCATCAGCAGCGGGTAAGGTTTGTCCGGGTAAATGGTGATCAGTAACGAGGACACGAATACCATATTCATGAGCTGTATCCACACCTTCAAAAGAGGAAATTCCATTATCAACAGTGATAATGAGATCAACCCCCTTTTTAGCAACGTCATGAACAACTTGAGGGCTTAAACCATAGCCATCGTCAAAGCGATTAGGAATATGATAGCTAACTTGCTTAAATCCCATTTGGCGTAATGCTTTAATCGCAAGTGCAGTACTTGTTGCACCATCAGCATCAAAATCGCCGACAATAACAATACGAGATTGTTGCTGTAACGCATCAATCAGTAATGAAATTGCCGTTTCTATTCCTGTTAATGCTTGATAATGAAGTAAGCCTTTTAACGATCGTTCTAGTTGAACTTCAGATGTTATTCCACGATTAGCATAAATTTGTCGTAATAAGGGATCTAAGTTATCCGGTAATTGAGTTGCCTGTGCCATTCGACGACGCAGTGTCGGTTCAATAGTGACCATAAAACGTAATTACTTCTCTTTTTTATCTAATAATTCAACAAGGTTTTGAGCAGAAATATATCCACCGTAGATACTGGCATTAGGTAATACAATAGCAGGAGTGCCTTGAATACCCATCATGGTGCCTAATTTAAAGTGTTCATTGATATTGATTTTTGCACATTCATCAATAGGGATAATTTTGTCACCTTTAAATGCGCTGTCTAATGATTTATTAGGAAAACCACTACACCACACGGCATTCATTTCTTTACTCACAATATTATTGCCAACACCGTTACGAGGAAATGCTAAATAACGCACTGTTACACCCTGTTTATTCAGTTCAGGCACTTCTTGGTGAAGTTTTTGGCAATAAGGGCAACTGATATCGGTAAAAATGGTGATCATATGGCGCTCATTACGCGCTTTATAAACAATCATTTCATTTTTAAGTGAGTCTACTTTTTTCATAATAACTTGATTAGCAATACTAACTGGCTCACCGCTACTAATATTATAAATAGGCCCTGCGGTCAGATATTTACCATCATCTGTAATATAAAAAATGCCTTTATCTGATAACACGGCATTTAATCCAACAATCGGTGTTGGTTGAATACTCTCTGCTTTAATCTGCATTTTAGCCAATTGCGCTTCAATAGAAGCATTGTCAGCAAGTACTGGCATTGACACCATACTTAATAATATTGGCAACCAGAATAATTTTTTTTTCATTTGAATTCCTATTTAACACCAGCTATTTAGCGGCTATCCCCTTGGATGATGTTGCTGATGAAGCGCTTTCAATCGTTCAGTTGCAACATGGGTATAAATCTGTGTTGTAGAGAGGTCACTGTGCCCCAATAACATCTGTACAACACGCAAGTCTGCTCCATGATTTAAGAGATGTGTCGCAAATGCATGACGCAACACATGGGGTGATAGTTTTTCAGTATCGATCCCTGCTATCACGGCATAATGTTTTATCCGATGCCAGAACGTTTGTCGTGTCATTTTTTGCCCTCTTAAGCTAGGAAAAACAATATCGTCCGTTTTCCCTTGCATTAAAGTGGGTCTTCCATATTGCAGATATTGCTCTAGCCAGTAAATAGCTTCTTCACCTAAAGGAACTAATCGTTCTTTATCACCTTTACCAATAACGCGTAGTACGCCTTGTCGTAAGCTGATATCAGAGAGAGATAATCCCACTAATTCAGAAACACGAAGTCCGCACGCATAAAGAACTTCAAGCATCGCTTTATCTCGTAATTCAAGTGGTTCATCAATGCAAGGTGCATTGAGTAAATCATCAACTTGTCGCTCACTTAAATCTTTTGGTAAGCGTTTGGGAAGCTTTGGGGTTGAAAGCAATGCACTGGGATCGTCTAAACGTAATTTCTCACGATATAAATATTGGAATAACCGACGCATTGTACTGAGTAACCGAGCTGCACTGCTGGCTTTATAACCTTCATCTAAACGCGTTGCGAGAAAAGATTGCAAATCCAAAGTAGTGACTGATAACCAATCTAATTGGTGATGTGCAAGCCATTGCCCCAATGCTTGTAAATCTAAACGATAAGAGCTGAGTGTATTAGCGGATAAGCCTTGCTCTAACCAAATATTGTCGAGAAATTGTTCAATGATAATATCAGTATCTTCATTGGTATGAGTTGTCTTTTTTGTCGATAATTCGGTTTGTGACACGGTCTTGCTCTCCCTATCTTTAGCTTATCGCCTTTACATTATGCCTTATAAAAAAAATTTTCTGGTACAATAGTGACCTTTATTGGCAAAAATATCCTAAAAACCTTTATGAAAATTGGTCTATTTTACGGTTCTAGCACCTGTTACACCGAAATGGCAGCAGAAAAAATTCGTGATATTCTCGGTGAAGAGTTTGTTGATCTTCATAATGTTCAAGAGTGTGATATCACGCTTATGGAGCAATATGACATCCTTATTTTAGGTATTCCAACTTGGGATTTTGGTGAGATCCAAGAAGATTGGCTCAATATTTGGGATACATTGCCGACATTAAATTTAAAAGATAAGCTTATTGCAATGTATGGAATGGGCGATCAGGTTGATTACAGTGAATGGTTTCTAGATGCGCTGGGTATGCTCTACCATCATTTATTACCAAGTGGTGTTAAGTTTATTGGGTTCTGGCCTGTGGATGGATATGAATTTGTCAGCCCAAAACCTTTATCTGATGATGGTAAGCATTTTGTTGGTCTTGCATTAGATGACGTTAACCAGTTTGAAGAAACTGATGAACGTTTATCACAATGGTGTATGCAAATTCTACGTGAAGTAGAAGAAAACTTATAAATTTAATATCCAGATATTAAATATCTGGATATTGCATTAATAACTGAGAGAAGTTACGCCACTCATTTTCAGTCATACTATCAAAAGCGACCCATAACGTGATTTGTTTTTTATTTAGAATAGAAGTCAACGTTATTCGAGTACCAAAACGACTGATCCAAGGATGTTTTGTTATTTGCCATTCATGCAGTTTCCATTGAATTCGATTACCATTCAGTAAAACAAAATCCCCTTTGATACGACTAATATTCTTTTGTGTGAAATACCAGCTACCGATCAGGAAGAGTAACAATGGCACCCAAACATAAATAAAATCAGGAGGCCACGGATACAACAGTAAGCCTATCACAAAGGCAACATAAGCAACCGTTGAGAAGAGTTGGGTGAACCATGATACTGTGAGGTGCGATTTCCATAAAATCACGAGTTATATTAACTCCTGCGGTAATTCTATACGGACATAAATAAGTTAAAAATAATAAAGACTAACCTATTTATAATGTAACTTCTTTCTTAGCCTTGCAAATAGTTTATCTTACATTTTAGCTCAATTATTTATGGTTATTTTTTCTATTTAATATGCGCTTAAAAAATACAACTTAATAAGAAATACGTAATTTTTATTCTTTTTTAATCGTTGTTTTAATAAATTCAGCATACCTGATTTATTCAGTATAAAACGAAAAACATCAAAAAAAGGCGATTTAAGCCATCATTTTTAGAGATGATGCGCAAATTTAACGTAACTACATTTTTTATTTCAGTAAAATTTAGAGTGTTATTAGTATTATTAATTTTTTATATAAAAATAAAAACGCCTTTATTTGATGAGAAAATAAAAGCGTTATTTTTAATCAATCTTAATTACTATTTGATATATCGCTGATTTGATAATCTATTTTATTAATATTTATCAACGATCTCCGCCATTCTCGCTTTATTTCGTTCTTGGATTAATTTCACCATATAATAGAGCTCATCATCATCAGGGCGTCCATGATTCATTAACCAGTTAAATAAATCAGGATCTGCACACTCCAGTAAACGAACAAAAAGCGCTTTATCGTTATCAGATAGCGTATCGTACTCATTCTCGAAAAAAGGCATGATAGAAATATCCAGTTCACGCATTCCGCGACGACATGCCCAATTAATTCGTGCTTTATTCTCTATATCGATAGTCATACTCTGCTCTTTACATTGTTCAAACCAAGAAATACCACTATTTCTTCCTAGCATTGATGATAGTCTTATCGCAAAATTTTTAACATCAAAATGATCACAGTTTGCTGGTTTAGTCTCATAGACAACCTATTGAACTCGCTTTCATTTGTTATTTATCAGTTTCATTTTCTGTGCGTTAAAAATAATAATGACTTGCATTGTCTTGTCACTCTTTTACCATAACTGATGTATCTGATTAATTTAATAGCTGGTGACATCATGACTCAAAATTCTACTCAGGCTAAACGCCCTCATGCAGCAATCAATTTGCCATTAACACTGGTTTCTTTAGATGAATGGTCACTGATAACAGCAACAGGTGCTGACAGTGAAAAATACCTACAAGGTCAACTAACTACAGATATTGCAGCCCTTCCAACAACGACACATGCATTGTCTGCACACTGTGAAGCAAAAGGTAAAATGTGGAGTACGCTTCGCTTATTCCACCAGCAAGAAGGTTTTGCTTATATTCTGCGTAAAAATGTCGCGCAAAAACAACTTGCTGAATTAAAAAAATATGCGGTATTTTCAAAAGTAACCTTAGCTGAAAATACAGATAGCGTTTTATTAGGATTAGCCGGACAAGGTGCTGCTCTTGCATTAGCCAATTACTTTTCAAATATCCCTCGTAAAGCAAACGAAGTTGTTAATCACGATAATACTTATATTCTTCAACTGCCTTTACCTACCGAACGTTTTTTAATCGTTACAGACGAAGAAACAGCAAAAAATCTTGCAACAACATTAAAAGCAGAAACCAGCAATAGCGAGCAATGGTTAGCCTTAGATATCGAGGCTGGATATCCTATTATTGATACTCCAAATATTGAACAATTCTTACCTCAAGCAACAAATCTGCAAGCATTACCGCTGAGCATCTGCTTTAAAAAAGGCTGTTATACCGGACAAGAGATGGTATCTCGCGCAAAATTCAGAGGTGCCAATAAACGTGCAATGTATCTGTTATCAGGTGGTGGTACTGAATTACCTGAGATTGGCGGTAGCGTTGAATGGCAATTAGGCGAAGATAAATGGCGTAAAACAGGAACGGTATTGAGTGCTGTACGTATGGCTGATAATACTATTTTGGCTGAAGTTGTTATGAATAACGATATGGAGCTCGATAGTGTATTTAGAGTTCAAGGCGATAACATCAGCCGTCTATCCATCAAACCATTGCCTTATTCTTTAGAAGAAGAGTAATTTTTATTTATCATACCAATACGGGTTTTTATGACACAATTACCTAAAGGGGCATTTGGCCCCTTCTCTGATACCATTAATTTTATTATGGAGTTAGATAAACTAAAACGCGTTTATCGTAAAAATAATGTATTAGATAATAGTCGTTCCGAAAATACAGCTGAACATAGCTGGCACTTTGCTGTTGCAGCAATGAGTTTTCAGCCTTATGCGGGTGATATTGATATGGGACGTGCTATTCAATTAGCGCTTGTTCACGATATCGTTGAAATAGATGCAGGTGATGTGATGGTGTATGACGTTGCCGCTCGCGAAGCGATTAAAGAGCACGAGCAAAAAGCCGCAAAACGTATTTTCTCTTTATTACCGTCCCCACAAAGTGAATATTTCCTCAATTTATGGCTAGAATATGATGCAGGTGAAACGCCAGAGTCTCAGTTTGCCAATATTCTTGATCGTGCTATGCCAATGCTGATGAATTTACATAATGAGGGGCAAAGCTGGGTTGAAAATAATATCCGCTTAGAGCAAGTATTAGCGCGTAACTTGTTTATTGAAAAACAGTGGCCGGAATTTTGGCAATATCTCTATCCTCAATTATTAGAGGCGCAGAAAAAAGGCTGGCTGAAGTAATATATTCAATGTTGTATTTATTAAATAAAAAATACCGATGGCTAACTTAACCATCGGTATTTTATTTAGGAATATTGTTAGATTAAAGCTTATTCATAATCACTAATTGGTGCACATGAACAATGTAAATGGCGGTCGCCATACACATCATCAAGACGTTTAACCGCTGGCCAATATTTGCTTTGTTTCGTTGCTTCACTTGGGAATACCGCACATTCACGGCTATAACTATGTGGCCACTCTTGCACTAATTCATATTGAGTATGAGGCGCATTAACTAATGGGTTGTCATCAATTGGCCATATGCCTTTATCTACCTGTGCAATTTCAGCACGAATAGAAAGCAGAGCCTCAATAAAGCGATCAATTTCACATTTACTTTCGGATTCTGTTGGCTCAATCATTAATGTACCCGCAACAGGGAATGACATGGTTGGAGCGTGGAATCCATAGTCAATTAGACGCTTAGCTACATCCATTTCACTGATACCGTAATTCGCTTTTAATGGACGAATATCGATAATACATTCATGTGCGACATAACCATCCGCGCCAGCATAAAGAATGTCATAGTCATTTTTCAGACGTTGTGCGATATAGTTCGCATTTAAGATCGCCACTTGGCTGGCTTGTTTAAGCCCTTGTGCGCCCATCATACGAATATACATCCAGCTAATTGGTAGTATTGAAGCGCTACCAAATTGAGCCGCAGAAACCGCACCTTGTGTAGTAATATTCTCCATTTCAACAACAGAATGCCCTGGTACAAACGGTGCTAAGTGTGATTTCACACCAATAGGTCCCATGCCTGGGCCACCACCGCCATGAGGAATACAGAAGGTTTTATGTAAGTTTAAGTGAGAAACATCAGAGCCAATAAAGCCTGGTGTAGTGATCCCCACTTGCGCATTCATATTGGCACCATCAAGGTAAACTTGTCCGCCATATTGATGAATGATTTCACAAACTTCACGAATACCTTCTTCATAAACACCATGTGTTGATGGATATGTCACCATCACACAAGAGAGTTCAGCTTGATGCTTTTCTGCTTTGGCTTTTAAGTCCGCAATATCGATATTACCGTTATCATCACAACCGACGACAACCACAGTCATTCCTGCCATATGAGCAGAAGCTGGGTTAGTACCGTGTGCTGAACTTGGGATCAAGCAGATATGTCGCGCACCTTCTCCACGGCTTTGGTGATAACGACGAATAGCTAATAAACCTGCATATTCACCTTGGGCACCTGAGTTTGGTTGCATACACATCTCATCATAACCCGTTAATGCAGCAAGCCAACTGGAGAGTTGTCCAATCATCACTTGATAGCCTTTCGCTTGATAAGCTGGGCAGAATGGATGTAACTCTGTAAACTCAGGCCATGTAATCGGGATCATTTCAGCGGCAGCATTAAGTTTCATTGTGCATGAGCCTAATGGGATCATCGCTTGATTCAATGCTAAGTCTTTGTTTTCTAAACGATGCATATAGCGCATCATTTCTGTTTCGCTGTGATAACGATGGAAGTTTTCATGCGTCAGCACTGTGTCTTTACGTTGCATAGAAGCAGGGATTGATACTGATGCAGATGCCACTTGTTTATCAAGTACATCAATATCACCGGCAAATGCTTTACCACTGATAATTTCAACAAGCTTTAATACATCTTCACGTGTTGTAATTTCGCTTAGTGTTACACCCACGGCACCCACAATATCAGTACGTAAGTTAATTTCAGCATCTTTAGCGCGTTGTAATACAGCAGCTTTATCTACGGTATCAATCGTTAAAGTATCAAACCAAGTTTTATGGCGTAATGCCATACCGTTTTGTTGTAAACCCGCGGCTAAAATATCTGTTAAACGATGAATACGTTGAGCGATGGTTTTTAATCCTTCTGGCCCATGATAAACCGCATACATCGCCGCAATATTGGCAAGTAAGACTTGGGATGTACAAATATTGGAGTTCGCTTTTTCACGGCGAATATGTTGCTCACGCGTTTGCATCGCCATACGTAATGCACGATTACCCGCAGCATCACGAGAAACACCAATAATACGTCCCGGCATCGCACGTTTATATTCATCACGACAAGCAAAGAATGCCGCATGTGGTCCACCGTAGCCCATTGGAACACCAAAACGTTGCGCTGAGCCTAATACGATATCAGCACCTTGATGACCAGGTGCAGTGAGTACCACCAGCGCCATTAAATCAGCGGCAACACTGGTAATAATTTTGCGTTCTTTTAGTGCTGCTAATAACTTACTGTGATCATGAACTTCACCCGTTGTGCCGACTTGTTGTAATAGCACGCCAAAGACACCTTCAAGCTCTAATACTTTTTCAGCCTTATCAACAACTACTTCAAAACCAAAGGTATCAGCTCGAGTTCTGACAACATCTAAAGTTTGAGGATGAATATCATCAGCAACAAAGAAACGATCCGCATTTTTTAATTTGCTTACGCGTTTTGCCATTGCCATCGCTTCAGCTGCTGCCGTTGCTTCATCTAGCAGCGATGCAGAGGCAAGATCCATTCCTGTGTAATCAATTGTAACCTGTTGAAAATTCAGTAGTGATTCTAGACGGCCTTGAGAAACTTCTGGCTGATACGGTGTATAAGCGGTATACCAACCCGGATTTTCTAATAAATTACGCAAAATAACAGGAGGTAATACAGAAGGCGCGTAACCCATTCCAATATAGGAAGTGAAACGTTTATTTTGGCTGGCGATCGCTTTCAGTTCAGCCAAGGCTTCTTGCTCTGTTGCTCCTGCACCCACATTTGGCGGTGTCTCTAATTGAATATTATCTGGAACAATTTTTTGAGTTAATTCATTTAATGAGGAGACGCCAACAGCACTGAGCATCTCTTTAATCTGTTCTGGTGATGAACCAATATGGCGACGAATAAATTCATCGCGATACTCTAACTGATTTAAAGTCTGTGTCATTGCAAGTAATTTCCTGAATTCACTATGAATAGATAGGTAAATAGCACACGGCTTAAAGCGCGTTGAGATAGTATTACGATAACAAGCTAACAAATAAAAACGCCCCGGCATTGATTTGACGGGGCGCTTCGTTTTACTCTTCGCTATCTACCAGTTCTTGATAACCCGCGGCATCAAGTAAGTCATCTAATTCGCTTTCATTATTTGCTTTAATACGAAATAGCCAACCTTCTCCATAAGGTGCACTGTTCACAAGCTCTGAAGAGCCATCTAACTCTTCATTGACTGCGATAATTTCACCCGATAATGGTGCATAGATATCTGATGCAGCTTTTACTGATTCCGCTACGGCACAATCATCACCAACAGCCACTTCTCTACCCACTTCTGGTAGATCAACAAACACCATATCACCTAATAATTCCTGTGCATGTTCAGTAATACCGATAGTGTATTCACCATTGCCTTCTGAACGGATCCATTCATGAGATTGTGCGTATTTTAATTCACTAGGTATTTGACTCATTGACCTTACTCTCCATTTAAAATAATTGTGCGTGTTACACCAATGCTTTACCTGAACGAACAAAACCAGGTTTTACTACTTCTACTGGCATCTCACGATTACGCATTAATACAATTGCGCTATCTTTTATACCTGCAGGAACTCTTGCTAATGCAATACTAAAGCCTAATGTAGGCGAAAAAGTACCACTTGTAATAGTACCTTCTCTTAATTCACCTAAATCATCAGTAAAGTGTACGGCAGTACCTGCACGCAACACACCTTTCTCTCGCATTACAAGACCAACAAGTTTATCTGTGCCTGTTGCGCGTAATTTTTCTAATGCTTCTCGACCAATAAATTGACGATCTTCCGGTACCCATGCAATCGTCCATCCCATATTCGCTTCAAGTGGATTAACAGTTTCATCCATCTCTTGGCTATATAGGTTCATTCCGGCTTCTAAACGTAATGTGTCTCTCGCACCTAATCCTGCAGGTTTAACACCCACAGCTAATAATTTTTTCCAAAAATCGACTGCTTGCTCTTTTGGCATTGCAATTTCATAACCTGCTTCACCGGTATAGCCTGTTGTTGCAACAAATAAGTCTCCAAGCTCTACACCATAAAAAGGCTTCATAGCAGAAACAACTTGGCGTTGCGCTTCGGTTAATAAGCTTTGTACTTTCTCTTGTGCATGAGGGCCTTGAACAGCGATTAATGCCAAATCGTCACGAACAGTGATATCCACAACATAATCTGAAGCATGTTGTTCAATCCATGCCAGATCTTTCTCACGAGTAGCGGAGTTCACAACGAGACGATAGAAAGAGTCATCAAAGTAATAGACGATAAGATCATCAATTACACCACCTGATGCATTTAGCATACCGGTATAAAGCGCCTTACCTTTTTCGGTGAGTTTAGCGATATCATTCGCTAATAAATAACGTAGAAAATCTTTAACTTGTGAGCCATGTAAGTCAACAATAGTCATATGAGAAACATCAAACATACCAGCATCACGACGTACAATATGATGTTCATCTATTTGGGAGCCATAGTGCAAAGGCATCATCCAACCATGAAAATCGACCATACGAGCACCACAGGCTACATGCTCATCATACAACGGAGTCTGTTTTGCCATTCTTCCCTCTTTCTACTTTTACTTTAGATTATTCAGAGAACGCAATTTGTTAAATATAAAATTAAACTTGATTTAAAATCATAGTGTTAATCTCAAGTTTAAGTTTATTTTTAAACATAAATTTAACAAACGCGAGCAATTAACGTACAACGCAAACGATACCATCCCCTTGAACTTAGCATTGTGAGAAAAAATAAACCATAAGTTAAAATAGGGTATAGCGTCTCTTAATCATAATGTAGACATATGGGTATGCAGAACTAATGATTGCAATTATGCGTATCAGCGCTCATTTTTAGCGAGGAATTACTGAAAAAAAGGAATTAGTGCAAAGAATAGACTGAAAAAATAGATTTTTTTAGTTCTATTTCTTCAGTCAGATATAAATAAAAGTAATGTGAAATAAGCGAGGAATTAGATTTTTTCAACTGAAGTGAAATTTTTATCACTTAACCATTCAGGTAAATCAGAAAGCCCCATTGCTTGCTCAAGTAACTTAGGTTTTACCCCCGGTAAACTATCTGCTAACGAAAGGCCGATATCCCGAACCAGTTTTTTAACTGGGTTGTTGCCAGCAAAAAGTTCACGAAATCCTTGCATACTTGCCAGCATTACGGCTGCTGCATGTTTGCGACGACGCTCGAATCGTCTCAAATAGAGATATTCACCAAAATCTTTACCTTCTGTTTTTAAGCGACGGATCTCACCGATTAACTCTGCAACATCCATAAAACCGAGGTTAACGCCTTGTCCAGCTAAAGGATGGATTGTATGTGCAGCATCACCTAATAGTGCTAAACGAGGGGCGGCAAATTGGCGAGCATAGCGACCTGTTAATGGTATGGTCATACGATCACTCATCAATTCACATTGACCTAAACGCATATCAAAGGTCACACCTAATGTGCGCTCAAATAAGGTTTTTTCTGCGTTTTTATAACTTTCAGCAAGATTACTTGGCAAAGACCAAACAATAGAACAAGCATGAGGATCAGAAAGAGGCAAAAACGCCAAAATACCTTCACCATGAAAGACTTGGCGTGCAACATTATCATGAGGCTGTTCAGTGCGAATAGTAGCAACTAAGGCATGATGTTCATAATCCCAAAAAGTCAGGGGAATATCTGCGTGTTTACGTAACCACGAATTAGCGCCATCAGCTCCGACAACTAATCTTGCCGTCAACATCTCACCATCATTCAGGGTTATAAATGCATCATTCTCCCCCCACACTACACGCTCAATCTGTGTAGATGAATAGAAGGTAATATCACTGTGGCTTTCACATTTTTGCCAAAGTACTTCACGAATAAGGTTATTTTCGATAATAGAGCCTAAATGGCTGAACCCTTCTTTTTGTGCTGAAAATTCAATACGACCAAAACTATCTTGATCCCAAACCTCCATGCCTTGATAAGGTGCAGTTCGTAGTGCTTGTAAATTTTCCCAAACACCTAATTTTTTCAGCAACATTTCACTGGCTGTATTAATAGCAGATACCCGTAATGAAAAATCATCCTGTGGGTGAAAAAGCTTCGTTACTGGGTGATTTTCTATTATCGCTATACGTAATCCACACCCGTGTAATCCGCTGGCTAATGCAAGCCCAACCATTCCACCACCAGCAATAACAACATCAAATGATTTCATAATAAAAGTATCCTAAAAAGCGATTATTTTAGAGCGCGCTGTTCTTTCTGCTTGTCTAGTCTGTCCAGCCCAATGTTTGATGCGCCAATTTATCTCTCATCATTGGGAGCAATTCCATCGTCATTAGCCCTAAGTTGCGAGAAACAATCAGTGGCACGCAACGATTTGCAAATACTTTCACCAACCCATCAGTAATAGAGATTGTTTTTTCTCTATCTTGTTGGCGCAGTTGTTGATATTGAGAGAGTACTCGATAACTACCAATATCGGTATTGGCATTAATCGCTTGAGTGATAGTATTAGCGAGCGCCATAACATCACGTAAACCGAGGTTAAAACCTTGCCCTGCAATAGGGTGAAGTGTTTGCGAGGCATTTCCAACTAACGCTAAACGATGACCAATAATTTGATTGGCTTTTTGTAGTGCTAAAGGGTAACAATTTCGCTTACCAATATGCTCTATCTTTCCTAAACGCCAGCCAAAATCACGCTGTAAATGTGCGATAGTTGTTTCATCATCCCACAGTAAAACTTCATCTAGTTTTTCAATAGGATGACACCACACTAATGAGCTACGCCCTTCACTCATCGGTAACATGGCTAATGGGCCAAACTCTGTAAAGCGCTCAAAAGCTTTACCTTGAGGATCGATTTGCGTTTTGACATTAGCGATCATAGCCACTTGGTTATAAGGTTCTCGTTGCCATTGAATGTGGCACTGGTGACCAATAGGTGAGTTCGTACCATCAGCGGCAATCAGTAAGTCACCCGATAATTGCGTACCCTCATCAAGTGTTACCTCAACAGAATCAATATTACGCTGAACTTGTTCAACTTTAGCAGGGCAATAAAGCGTGATATTAGATTGTTTTTTCAACTTGGCAAAAAGCTGGCGTCCGGCATCATGTAATTCAACAACGTAACCCAGCGCTGAGATATTATAGTCTTGTGCATGAATATTAACAAAACCACAATGCCCTCTATCAGAAACATGAACGTGATTAATGGGGGTAACAAAAGGTTTTAATGTTGACCAAAGCCCGATTTGCTCTAATCGTTTCGCTGTTCCATGAGCTAATGCAATCGCCCTTGCATCAAACCCAGGATGCCCATTGTCAGGCTCTTTTGCTTCAATTAACGAAATTGAAATCTTGCCTTTATTTAATGCAGAGAGTGCAAGTGCTAATGTCGCACCTGCCATCCCACCACCCACAATAATCACATTCATGCTGATTTTAGCCTTAAATTTTTCCTGCCATCAGAGCTTCAATTTCATCAGGATCTTTAACAACAGATGCCGTTAAATTCTCATTGCCTGTTTCTGTGATAACAATGTCGTCCTCAATACGAATACCGATACCACGATACTCTTGTGGCACATCTGCATCAGGTGCAATGTAAAGTCCCGGTTCGATGGTCAGTACCATGCCTGGTTCTAAAATACGGTCACGCTCAGTGCCATAATGTCCAACATCGTGAACATCAAGACCTAACCAGTGGCTTAAGCTATGCATAAAGAAACGCTGATAGGCTTTTGTCTCAATAAGATGATCGATTTCACCGTGCATAATGCCCAGTTTAACCAGTCCTTCGACCATGATATACACGACATGCTCAGTGACTTCTTTGATACTTGTACCAGGTTTGTACAATTCCAAAGAAACATTGATGGATTTTAAGACGATGTCGTAAATTTCGCGTTGTTGGCGGCTAAATTTGCCATTAACAGGAAAAGTACGGGTGATATCACCAGCATAACCTTCATATTCACAGCCTGCATCAATGAGAACTAAATCTCCATCGCGCATTTTGGTTTCATTTTCGGTGTAATGAAGAATACAACCATTTTCACCACTGCCGACAATACTGTTATAAGAAGGGAAACGCGCACCATGAGAAACAAACTCATGTTCAATCTC
The DNA here is from genome assembly GCF_011046025.1 of Proteus sp. ZN5. Lineage (GTDB taxonomy): Bacteria > Pseudomonadota > Gammaproteobacteria > Enterobacterales > Enterobacteriaceae > Proteus. The sequence continues at coordinate 1,893,945 of NZ_CP047639.1, read as the reverse complement.
ACCTTGAAGTTGATATTCGTACATACCCGGCTGACATTTTTGCATCGCACGCGTATGTGCTAATGCAGTAATTTTTCCGGCTTTACGCAGTAACTCAAGTTCAAAATCAGATTTAAACAGACGTTGTTCATGAACCATTGGACGCCAATCAATAATGGTTTGCGGCGCTTTTAAGTTACGGCGAGAACCTTTTCTTAAAGTTTCTAATGCACTAAAGACTATCTCATCAGCAAACGTGTATTCACCCTGAGCATGATAAACAACATCTAACCCGTTTAATAATTGGTAAAGTTGTTCACCTACATCTTCATAAGGTAGCGCCTTATCAACACCTAATTTTTCAGGTGCTGCTTCTTGTCCAAGGCGGCGACCAAACCAAATTTCAGCGGTTAAATCTCTAACGCGATTAAAAAGTACACTATGGTTATGTGTTTCATCACTTTTAATCAGTACAAGAATAGCTTCAGGCTCGCTGAAACCAGTTAGATAAAGGAAATCACTATGTTGGCGATAAGGATACTCACTATCGGCATTACGTTGCGCTGGTGGTGCAGCGAAAAAGATAGCTGCACTCGCAGGCTTCATTTGTGCTAATAATGCCTGACGACGGGATAAAAATTCTTGCTTATTCATACCCACTCCTGTCTTTCATTTATCTTTATGGTTATCTAATTAACGATGTAATTAATGATGAAATTAATGTAATACACGTTGCTCATTTTGTTCGTCATTTCCTTTGTCTTTTGGTGCGACAAAAGTGATATAACAAAGTTGAACGGATACTTTTACATATTCACTGACTTCTTCAAGCGCATCTTCAAGTTCTTCTTGGTTTTCGTCTTCTTCATAACCTAGCGCACCAATATTACGTAAATCAGTAATCACTTCGGTCAATTCTTTATGATCAGACAACTTAGGTTGAGCAACCCCCAGACCTAAAAGAAAATGATTAACCCAACCGGCAAGAGCATCGGCTCTTGGAAAAATAGATTCAGATTCGTCAGGTACTAACATCGAGAAATTGAACACACTGTCATCGAGCTGTTCGAAGGTGATGTGATAAAGCTCTTCAAGTGGCTCTGATAGCGTTTTAGGAAAAGCTAAACCTTCATTGGTCAGATCGTGTAATAAGATTTTCCAACTACTATCGCGCACTGCACCGCAAATAAATCCTGTAATCAAACCATGCATTTCAGCCGCGGTTAAAGGTACTGTATGTTGCTGTAATAATGCATCAATAGTTTGATAATTCGGTAATGTGTTCTGTTTTGACATAAGAATAAACGTCGCATTTAGGGGAATAGTTCAAGATATGCTACCATCAATAGAAGTCGCTGTACCAGTTAAGCCATGTTAATCATTGGAATTTTTGTAGTAATAGCGTTTAATACAGCGTTATAACCGTATACACTACTAAACACGTAGCACAGATTTTATGTCAGGAAGGAATCATGTCCGCACAACCCGTTGATCTTCAAATTTTTGGGCGCTCATTACGTGTCAATTGCCCACCAGAACAAAGAGATGCTTTACTGGCTTCTGCTGCTGAACTGGAACAACGATTACAAGATCTCAAAGAACGCAGTGGTGTTTCCAATACAGAGCACTTAATTTTTATCGTGGCATTAAATATGAGTCATGAGTTGGCAGAAGAAAAGTTAAAAACCAGAGACTATGCCTACAACATGGAAGAAAAAATAAAAATGCTACAACAATCCATTGAACAAGCTTTACACGATCAAGGCAAGCACCATGATCGCACTTTTTCAACTGCGAAGTAGATTTGTTCAGAAAGCATGCGTACACCACGAAATTCATAGATAATAGGTTGCTTTCTACAATTAAAATAATACAATAGTTCATAGATAAGGTGCTTAGCGCACCCACCAAATTTCTCTGAGATGTTTGCCAGCGGGCCAGTCCCCTGAGCCGATATTCGAAACACATAGAACGTGGTGATCTGTTGCTTGTGAGCATACCCGATTCGTTCAGGCAGCCTAATGGTAACAACGCTATGTTCACCTTGGACCATGGGTTCAAGGGTTACAGCTTGCGGCGGCATCTTGGAGACCCCTACTAAAGTTCTAAACACTAAGTATTTTATAACTACTTAATGTTTAGAACTTTTTTTATGTCTTCATTCTCATATCTTCAACTTCTTCGCTTTCTTACCTCTAAAGTGTGATAAATTGATTAAAATGATAGTTTCTACTTAATACCAACCGCTTATTGATGGATTGATGAATGACACACACTTCACTTTTTCAACAAAGAGATGAGATCCGCAAAGCTATTCGCCAAAAACGTCGTTTACTCACATTAGAAGAGCAACAACAAGCAGCTGATAAATTGTGTGAACAAGTTCTTGCTCATCCTAAAATCAAACAAGCACAGACTATTGCATTGTTTCTTTCTTTTGATGGTGAAATTGATACATCTCCACTGATTTCCCAGTTATGGGCATTGAATAAACAGGTTTGCTTACCTGTATTACACCCATTTCATCGCCATCATCTGCTTTTCTTGCGTTACACATCGTCTACCGTGTTAGTAAAAAATCGTTTTAATATTTATGAACCTCCTTTAAATGTGAACATGGTTATTCCCATCACTGATATTGATATTATTTTTACCCCTTTAGTGGCTTTTGATGCACAAGGCCAACGATTAGGTATGGGAGGCGGTTTTTATGATAGAACATTAGAAAGCTGGCAACAAAAATCATTTTACCCAATGGGGCTTGCTCATACTTGCCAACAAGTTGATTATCTCCCTACCGCTGATTGGGATGTTCCATTACCTGAAATTATTACTCCTGAAAAAAGATGGCATTTTTAAACTATTCTATTTTTTAATATCAATGATTATCTGTGTTTTTTTATATTTTTTATAAAAAAAACACTCTTAAATACCTTTTATATTCCCTCTATAAAAAGGTATTTATTCTAATGAATAATAAAGACATTCATTTAATTAAATGCATTAACATCATTATCAGCCTAATTAAAAATAAAGAAATAAAAACGGAACACAATCACACAGTAGATGAATTAGAAAAAGAGCACAATTTTAAATTAAAGAAAATAAAACCATCCGATTTATTAAAGAAACCAATTACTCATAAATTAATTTTTATAGATAAGAGTGATAATTTGTTTATTTTACTCAAGAAAAATAACAACAACCTTCTTATTTACAACACTCAAACAGATAAAACAGAAACTATCAGTATAGATAATTTATTTAAAATAAAAACCGTCTATTACCTTGATTTTAAATCAAACAATGAATTCAGTATTACTTGGTTTTTTCCTGTTTTTAAAAAACACAAAACTATTTTTTATAGTATCTTATTTTATTCATTAATTTTGCAATTATTACTATTAGCAACTCCTTTAGTTACACAGATTGTTATGGATAAAGTAATTATTCATCAAGCACAATTAACACTTGATATATTAATTATCACTTTAACTTTTATTGCTATTTATGAAGGGGTACTAAAAGGAATTAGAGAGTATATTTACCATCACACGGCAAATAAAATTGATCTCACCTTAAGCTTAAAAATCACTGAACACTTATTTAGATTACCTATTAGTTATTTTAAATCTCGGCAAACTGGTGCCATTGTCACTCGAGTAAAAGAATTAGATATTATTAGAGAATTTATTACTAATACGTTATTGATGTTAATTGTCGATTTTTCTTTTATCTTTATATTTATCTTTGCAATGGCAATGTTTTCGTTAAAGCTAACTTTATTATTCATTACCACTATCCCTTTTTATCTTATTTTAGCTAAGTTTCTTTCACCTAAAATAGAGCTTGCGGTTCAACAGCTTTATCAAAAAGCAGCAATTAATACTGGATTTCTTACCGAAAGTTTAGGGGGGATTGAAACAATTAAAAGCCTTTCTCTTGAACCTCGATTCACACAACAGTGGTATACACAGATTCATCAAGTCACCACTAAAAGCTTAGCACTTCAAAATATTGATAATTTATCGCGTTTTATTGTGTTGTTTCTTAATAAAGCAACAATAGCATTATTGTTATGGCGAGGAGCCTATGAGGTCATTTCTCTCTCGATGACAATAGGCCAACTTGTTGCGTTCATGATGCTCCTCAGATTCTGTTTACAACCCTTTGCGACGGCAATCGATGTTTGGGGTAAATATATCAGAACAAAAACGGCTATCTATAACTTACAAGATATTCTTAATCTTCCTAAAGAGCAGAATGCTGCAACACGACAATCCAATATCAAAGGTGAAATTACCTTTAATAAGGTGAGTTTTTATTATCAAAGCAACACTCCTGCTATTTTAAATAATATTTCATTACATATTAAAAAACATGAAGTTATTGGTATTATTGGTACTTCAGGATCAGGTAAAAGCACCTTAGTGCGAATGATTTCAGGTCTTTATATTCCACAATCAGGCAGTATAAAAATTGATGATATTCCACTTACACAATTTCATTTAACTAACTTACGCCAACAAATCGGTTTTGTGTTACAAGAGAATTTTTTATTTCATTTAAGTGTCTTTGATAATATTCGATTAACTCATCAACATGCTTCTTTAGAAGACGTTATTCACGTTGCAAAAATGGCGGGTGCCCACGAGTTTATTTTAAAACTTCCCTTAGGATATGACACACTTATTACAGAAGGAGGAATATCATTATCAGGAGGTCAACGCCAACGTATTGCGATTGCCAGAGCCTTATTAACCTCACCCAAAATTTTAATTTTCGATGAAGCCACCAGTGCTTTAGATGATAACTCCCAAGCCATAATTCAAAACAACTTTCCTCTTATTGCTAAAGATAAAACCGTTATTATTATTGCTCATCGCCTTTCAACTATTCGAAATTGTTCTCGTATTATTGTGTTAAATAAAGGGCAAATTATTGAAGATGGAAACCATGATGAATTAATTGTAAACAGTGGCTACTACAAAAAGCTTTGGCAACTTCAACAAGGATGTTGAGAATGAAACTAAATATATCCTCTATTTTTCAGCGTAAAAATAAATCAAACAATTACGATTTTTACCCTAACCATATTGCTCTTATTGAAAAAAACATCACACCTTATAGTCGTTATATTGCGATACTTATTTCATTAAATGTTATTATCTTTCTTCTATGGGCTTATTTCGGTAAATTAAATATACAATCCTCTGCTACAGGTAAGCTTATTGCCATTGGACATTCTCAACTTGTTCAAATATATGAACATAGTCGATTAGCAACACTTCATGTAAAGGAAGGACAAAAAGTCAATCAAGGCGATATATTACTAACACTTGATATATTAGGTATTGATGAAGAAATAATAGGAATAAGAAATAAGATAGACAATATCTTACAGCTTAAAATACGCTATCAAGCATTAAGCCAAGATATATCCCCTCAAAAGCTTTACCATTTTAATACGTTAGATAAAAAAGCAAAAAGAAATATTTTAACTAGTTATCAAAAAGAAAAGGAAGAGTTTGATAGTAATATAAACGTAATCAAGACAGAAATTGAAGTAAATAATAAAAATCAATTGATGATTCACTATGATTTATTATCATTAAAAACATTAAAAGAAAACATTGAACAACGATTCACATTAAAACGAACACTATATATAAAAAATTTATTAGTAAGGTAGATTATCTGGAAAATCAAAAAGAATTATTAGAAATAAACAGATTAATAAAAACAAAAGATTCAGAATATAACCTACTAAAAAGCCAAGAGGAGCAGAAAAGGCAAAATCTAAATCAATTAGAGAAGCAAAAACATTTAGAATGGCATGATAGATACAAACAGTATGAAAGTGAACTAATTATTTATAACCAAAACCTTAGCTATCTTCAAAAAAAACAACAACTAAAAAAAGTGCGCTCTCCAATAACAGGAACAGTTCAACAAATTTCAACTCATACACTAGGCAGTGTATTACAACCATCACAAGGTGCGATGATAATAGTACCTGATAACCAAGATAATATTGCTGAAGTTAATTTGCTCAATAAAGATATTGGTTTTGTTCATCTAGGACAAAAAGCAATGATAAAAATAGATGCTTTTCCTTATACACGCTATGGCACCATGGAAGGTGAAATTATTAATATTGCTAAAGATGCCGTTCAGCACGATCAATTAGGCTCAATTTATCCAATAACTATTAGATTAAACAGACAGGTAATTAAGCATAACCAAAGGGAATATCGTCTTATTCCAGGTATGTCTTTAACTGCCGAAATAATCACTGAACAACGCCGTGTTATTGATTATATTTTAAGCCCAATAGAAGCTTATCGTCATAATGCACTGACCGAAAAATAAGATCTCTCATATTCTGGAAAATATAACTAGCATGGAAGAAAACCAATATCACCACTCTATTATTGATGGATTACTTTATTTTTCTAAAAAAGGTAGAGGTAATATAAAAAAAGAACAGATCATTCATTTTCTTGGTTGTGATAATCATCTTAACAAATGGAATATTTTTGAAACTGCTCAATTACTCAATTTAAAATGTCAATTTGATACCTTTGATTATGATAAAGAGAAAAAAAACATAATTAATACCCTTATTGAAATAGATAAGCATTGGTATATTTTAAAAGATATAAAAAAGGAAAAGCTTACTATTTTAGAACCTAGAAATAGTATTGAAAGTGAGTTTATTATTGATAAAAGAAAGAAACTTAATACACTATTACTTATTACTAAAGAGTCTTCACCATTATCTGCTAAGTTTGATTTTCGCTGGTTTATTCCTTCTCTGTTAAGACAAAAAAACGCATTACTTTTTATCTTTATTTTGGCTTGTTGCTGTCAACTGTTTGCCTTAGTCAGTCCTTTAATTTTCGAAATTATGGTTGATAAAGTACTAACAGGAAGAAATCTTTCCAATCTACATTTTTTAGGTTACCTTTTACTAGCGATTGCTGTTACTGAACCTCTCTATCTTTATCTGCGCGATAAGTTATATGTTTTTATTTCTTGTCAGTTAAGCGCTGAACTTTCAGGAAAAGTATTTCAACATCTTATCCGCTTACCTAGTTATTTTTTTAATCAACACCAATCGGGGCAGATTATAACTCGTATTCAAGAGCTTTCACATATTCGGCAATTTATTACTAGCTCTGCTTTTATACTATTGCTTGACCTAATTTTTATTATCGTATTTATCTCTGTCATGTTTATGTATTCGACACTTTTAACGTGGATAACCTTAGGTGCATTAACACTCTATTTTCTGCTTTGGCTTATTTGTGGTCCCTTTATTCGCTATTGGGTTGAGCAGGAATATCAAGCTAATGCGGATAATACCAGTCTACTAACAGAAGCAATAAACGGTATCGAAACCATAAAAATAACAGCAACAGAAAATAAATTTATAGAAAGATGGCAATACAAACTTACAGATCATATTAACAAGCGTTTTTCTGGTGCTAAAAAAGCGTTATTTGCACAACAGCTTATTTCTATCATTCATAAAATCACGACAGCCATTATTTTATGGCAAGGTGTTAATTTAATTATCAATGCACAAATGAGTGTGGGTGAGCTTATTGCTTTTAATCTTTTTGCTGCGCATATTACACAACCTATTTTACGCTTAGCGCAATGCTGGCAAGATTTTCAGCAAGCGACCATTTCTTTGCGTCGTGTTGGCGATATTTTAAATACCCCTACCGAACATCATCCTTATGGAACTGTAACCGTTCCTAAAATCACAGGAAGCATTGTTTTTTCAAATGTCTATTTCCGTTACGCCAATAACACACCAGATGTCATTGAAGCACTCTCTTTATCTATTCCTGCTGGTAAGTTTATCGGTATTACAGGGCATTCTGGTTCAGGAAAGAGCACTCTTACACGCTTGATCCAACGTCTTTATACACCTCAACAAGGGCAAATTTATATTGATGGAATGGATCTCGCTATCGCAGATCCACTCTCTTTACGCCAAAGTATTAGTCTCGTTTTACAAGAGAGTTTTTTATTTAGTGGTTCGATTATTGAGAATATTCGTTTATCAAAACCCAATGCGAGTGAAAGAGAGATAATAGAAGCATCTCAACTTGCAGGTGCTTTAGACTTTATCGAGCAACTTCCTTTAGGTTTTAACACTCAAGTTGGAGAAAGAGGTCGCAATTTATCTGGAGGACAACGTCAACGTATTGCGCTTGCTAGAGCCTTATTAACTGATCCGCGAATTCTTATTTTAGATGAAGCAACATCAGCATTAGATTACAGTTCAGAAGCACAAATTTTAGCGAACTTACCTCAGATTTGTAAAAACAGAACTGTAATTAGTATTGCACATCGTCTAAATACATTAGTGTATTCAGATTATATCTATGTAATAGATAAAGGTAGGGTATTAGAAGAAGGAATACATACCCATTTAATAGAAAATCGAGCGCTCTATTACCAATTATGGCAACAACAAATTCAATAATTAAAAATTAATAAATACAAAAAAGGCTCGATATTTCGAGCCTTCAATATATTACCGATAACGTATCAATAATTAGTAAAGCATACGAGCACGGATTGTTCCCGGTAATGCTTTGATTTTTTGTAACACTAACTCAGCTTGAGCTTTCGTTTGTGTTGTAATATCAATCACAACATAACCTACGTTACCTGATGTACGTAAATACTGTGCGGCTACGTTAATGTTTTCTTCAGTAAACACTTTGTTGATGCTGTTCATCATACCTGGACGGTTTTCATGAATATGCAGTAAACGGTTTACATCATCACCGTGGCTTGGTAGTGATACTTCAGGGAAGTTAACTGCAGATAATGTAGAGCCGTTATCTGAGTATTTCGCTAATTTGCCCGCAACTTCATAACCGATATTTTCTTGAGCTTCTTGAGTTGAACCACCGATATGTGGTGTTAATATCACATTATCGAACTTGATAAGTTCAGAAACAAACGGATCGTTAGGATCGTTATTCGCACCCGGCTCTGATGGGAATACGTCAACTGCTGCACCTGATAAATGCTTAGATTCTAGTGCTTGTGATAACGCAGGAATATCAACTACAGTACCACGAGAAGCATTAATCAGAATTGAGCCTGGTTTCATGCGTTGAATTTCTTCATGCCCAATCATATTCTTGGTTGATGGTGTTTCTGGCACATGTAAGCTGACAATATCACACATATTCAACAGTTCAGAGAGATGACGAATTTGTGTTGCATTACCTAATGGCAGTTTGTTTTCAATATCGTAAAAATAGACATCTAAGCCCACGCTTTCTGCCAAAATACCTAACTGTGTACCAATGTGACCATAACCAATAATACCCAGTTTTTTACCACGCGCTTCAAAACAGCCTTTAGCTTGTTTATCCCAAATCCCACGATGCGCTTTCGCATTTGCTTCTGGAATGCGACGCAGTAATAACAGTAATTCACCAAGCACCATCTCTGCCACGGAACGAGTGTTTGAGAAAGGAGCGTTAAATACAGGAATACCGCGACGAGCAGCGGCATCTAAATCAACCTGATTAGTGCCGATACAGAAGCATCCCACAGCAACTAATTTTTCAGCGGCTGCAAAAATTTCTTCTGTTAAGTGAGTGCGGGAACGAAGACCAACAAAACGTGCATCACGGATAGCTTCTTTTAATTCTTCGTCCGATAATGCGCCTTTGTGATATTCAATATTGGTATAACCCGCAGCTCTTAAATTTTCTACTGCACTTTGGTGCACACCTTCGAGGAGTAGAAACTTTATCTTTTCTTTTTCCAAAGATACTTTGACCATTTACCCTGCCCTATCGTTATTACATTTAATGAAAAACAAAATCCTGTCTCATCAACATAACAAAAATAGATTTTGTGGCAATACAACCGATTGCAGTGATGACAGAATAAGCGATAAATAAAGTGATTTTCTACCGAGTAAAATGATTTTGACTTTGAAAATGGCAGGATTTTAAAGAGAGATATAACTATCGTGTGATATATATCACTGAATTTACAGTTTCTAAAATAATTTAAAAATAGGTAGCCATAGCTACCTATCTTAAAAAGAATTACTTAATGGTTTTCACACCTTCAGAGGTGCCCATTAAAACAACATTCGCGCCACGGTTAGCAAATAATCCAACAGTTACAACACCCGGAATACTGTTAATTTTATTTTCCAGTTCAATAGGGTTAAGAATTGTTAAATTATGAACGTCTAAAATAACGTTACCATTATCAGTTACCACGTTTTCACGATATTCTGGTAAACCACCCAGTTTAACGAGTTCTCGTGCAACATAAGAGCGCGCCATTGGAATAACTTCTACTGGTAGCGGGAATTTACCTAGCACATCGACTTGTTTAGATTCATCAACGATACAGATAAATGTTTTCGCTACACCTGCAATGATTTTTTCACGCGTTAACGCAGCACCACCACCTTTGATCATTTGCATTTGATGGTTAATTTCATCAGCACCATCAACATAGATATCTAAAGAATCAACTTCGTTACAGTCGAAAACAGGAATACCGTAACTCTTTAATTTTGCTGTGGATGCTTCTGAACTTGAAACTGTGCCTTCGATTTGACCTTTCATTGTTGCTAATGCATCAATAAAGTGAGAAGCCGTAGAGCCAGTACCGACACCAACAATCGTGCCTGGTTTTACATATTCAAGCGCTGCCCAACCTACTGCTTTTTTCAATTCATCCTGAGTCATTTAAAAAAACCTTATTTATCACGTTAATGGACTAAGAATAGCATATTGCATTCAAAACTAGCACGAGACACATCAAAAACTGAGAAGCAACATTTTAACTCATTACAACGAAAAATATGGCATAGTAAGCAATAGAATATAAAATCGAAGAGAATCTGTTAATGAAACGCCCTGATTATCGAGCATTACAAGCCCTTGATGCCGTCATTCGAGAACGTGGCTTTGAACGAGCTGCGCAAAAGTTATGTATTACACAATCTGCCGTTTCTCAGCGTATCAAACAGTTAGAAAATTTATTTGGACAACCGCTATTAGTCAGAACTGTTCCACCTCAACCTACAGAGCAAGGCCAAAAATTATTAGCACTATTGCATCAAGTAGAATTACTTGAAGAACAATGGTTAGGTGATGAAAACAGCGGTTCCACACCTCTTTTGCTCTCTTTGGCAGTGAATGCGGACAGTTTAGCAACATGGCTGTTGCCCGCGTTACATCCTGTATTAACTCAACTGCCTATTCGTCTTAATATTCAAGTTGAAGATGAAACTCGCACTCAAGAACGATTAAGACGAGGTGAAGTCGTTGGCGCAATCAGTATTCAGCCTCAAGCACTACCGAGTTGCCTTGTCGATCAATTAGGTGCTCTCGATTACCTATTTGTTGCTTCTCCTGATTTTGCTCAACGCTATTTTGCAAACGGCGTAACAAAATCTTCATTATTAAAAGCACCAGCAGTGGCATTTGACCATCTCGATGATATGCATCAGGCATTTTTACAACAAAACTTCGGTTTATCTCCGGGCAGTGTGCCGTGCCATATCGTGAACTCCTCTGAAGCCTTTGTGCAATTAGCTAAACAAGGTTCAACTTGTTGTATGATCCCTCATCTACAAATTGCTAATGAACTAAAAAGTGGAGAATTGGTTGATTTAACACCGGGGCTTTGCCAGCGACGTATGCTCTATTGGCATCGATTTGCGCCAGAAAGTAGAACTATGAGAAAAGTGACAGACGCACTCATTGATTTTGGTCGTAAAGTTTTAAAACAAGATGAAGAGTAATACGCTATTCCATCTTATCTACTCAAAAAAATAGGCTTCATATTGAAGCCTATTTTATTTTCATCACAGCGTGATTATTTAGTGCGTTTTAATTCAAAAACCACATCAACATAATCTTTAAACTCGATACTTTGCTGTTCATAAGTTTCTTGCACAGCAGCAGGTGCTTGCGCTTTTAATGCCATCGAATCCATACGAACTTGTCCAAGGGTATAAGGTGTGGCTTCTGGAGCGCGATAGCTCACACTATAAACAGCACCTAAATCAGCACCAAAACCTTTTGCGACTGACGTTGCTTGATCAATGGCATTTTTAATCGCAACTTCACGTGCTTTTGATTTGTATTGCTCTGGATTATTTACGCCAAACTCAACGTTATTAATTTCATTCAAGCCCGCCGCTAATGCACCATCAAGTAACGTATTAAGCTGTTCTAATTTCTTAATTTTAACATTAACAGTACGTGTTGCGGTGTAACCATTAATCACTGAACGCTCTGCTTTTTTATCGTATTCGTAGTTTGGTTGAGTACGGATATTAGCAGCATCAATATCTTCTTTCACAACACCATTTTCTTTTAAGAAAGCAAAATATTTTGCGACTCGATCATCTGCTTGTTTCTTAGCAAGGGCAGCATCTTTCGCTCTTTCACTAACCTGAATATATAATGTTGCCATATCAGGAGCGGCTTTAATTGTCGCATTACCCGATGTTGTAATATGTGGCCCTTCTGGCTCAGAAGCTGCTAATGCAAATGAAGGTAATCCCAGCGTAAACACGGATGCTAATACAATTGCTTTAAATTTCACAAAAACCCCCGACATAATAAATTTTAAGACCATCTTTTTATGGCTAAGAAGAACCTTAGCATATCTGATGTAAAGTTCTTTAAGATTAAAAGAGAGTTTTCCATCCTTGTGCTGCTAATTGAACAGCAATAAACCACATTACACATCCTACAAATAGATTAATAATACGTTGAGAGCGCGCTTTGCTTAATATTGGAGAAAACCACGCTGCTAGTAGTGATAACGCAAAAAACCAGCTTATAGAGGCAAATACCGCACCAAATGTAAACCAAGGGCGCAGTTCTGATGTTAATTGCCCTCCAATACTACCTATCACAACAAAAGTATCTAAATAAACATGAGGATTAAGCCAAGTAACGGCAACTAATGTCACAATCACGCGCCAACGACTTTTTACCTGATTTTCACTTTGTGATAATTCAATATCTTTTGAAAATGCAGTTTTAAATGCATTCCAGCCATACCATAGTAAGAACGCTACACCTCCCCAAGTGATCAGTAATAAAAGTATTTCTGATTGGCTGAGCAAAGCACTTCCACCAAAGACACCCGCCGTAATTAAAACAATATCACTTAAAGCGCATAAAAATGCACTCATTAAGTGAAACTGTTTTTTACTTCCTTGTTGCAAAACAAAGGCATTCTGGGCACCAATTGGTAGGATCATTGCTGCACTTAATAAAAACCCCTGAAAAAAAGTTGTGAACATGCAAATTACCCAAATAATTATTCATTTAATATTAGATAAATAATAGAGGGGTTTTGATATTAGAGGAAATGAATCATTCTTATTGATAATAAGAAAAACTAATGGCGATAAAATAGGAAAAAACAAAGCATCAGTAGGATTAATAGGATGAAACAGCCATATTCATTAATAGCATAAAAATAAAATTTGACCAGATAGTAACATGAGGCGTTACCACAATTAATGCGGTAATAAATAAGATAATACGCGTTCGTTTTTTCTCTGCTTTATGAGAATACCACAATAATAAGAACGCCAAAGCAAACACAATATAACTATCAAAGTAATGAAAAATGAAAAAGAAACCCTTTAAGATTATCTCCATCTTTAGTATCCAATCCCTTTTGCCATCTTTGTTATATTATTATTTCACCTGTATTATCATATAAAAAAGCCACGTTATTAACGTGGCTCTATATCATTTATTCTTGTGAGACTACTCTGCTTTCGCTGTCGCACTTTGTGTTTGATGCATATAAACATCCATTTGTGGGAATGGAATACCGATATTATTCGCGTCTAATGCACGTTTAAAATCTTCCATTAGATCCCAATAAACAGGCCATGCATCACCATTAGTTGTCCAAACACGTACCACAAAGTTTAATGAAGACGGTGCCATTTCATGTAAACGGATAGTCACGCCTTTATCATGTTGAATACGTTTGTCTTTAGCAACAACGTCACCCAGCACTTGTTTCACTTTATCAATATCAGCATCATAAGCCACACCAACAATAATTTGTGTACGACGATTTGGCTCACGACTTAAGTTGATAACTTCACTACTGATAATTTTGCTATTTGGAATAACAATAATTCTGTCATCGGCTGAGCGTAATGTGGTTGAAAAAATCTGCACATCTTTCACTGTACCTTCAACAGAACCGATCATCACATACTCATCAGCACGGATCGGACGGAAAATAACAATTAGTACACCAGCTGCAAAGTTAGACAGCGAACCTTGTAATGCTAAACCAACAGCTAAACCAGCAGCACCTAATACCGCAATAACAGATGCTGTTTGAACCCCTAATCGTCCTAATACCGCAATTAAGGTAAAAGCAACAACGGTATAACGAACAAGAACTGACAGAAATGTGACAACAGTGGCATCAATGTGGCGCAACGTTAAAACTCTTGCGACACCTTTACCAATCATTTTTGCCACAAAAAGACCAATAAACAGGATCAAAAATGCAGCAATAATATTCACAGCATATTGAATAAAGAGATCCTGATTTGCCACAAACCAACCTGTTGCTTCATCTAAACTAGCGGGTAATTCATTCATTAGACCACCTTTTAAACTTAAAAACGTAATGAAAAGAATAGTAATTCAATAGTATATTGTGGCAGATTTATTCAAAAAATATATAGGAATTGTTAATTCCCTCTGTTTTCCAGAATAAATAACCGATATTTTTGCAGCATGGTAGCAAAATCATCTAAACCACAAAAAGAGATGCTTTCGTTATCGTAATAGCTCATCCCTTCTTCCATTTCATCTGTTTCAAAATGCAAGGTATTTGCTCTTATCATTACTTCTTCGTCATCAATAGAAAGACTGTATTCTTTACCGATAAGTTCCCACTGTCTTTCACTACCTTTAATACCTTCCATTTCTTCAAGAATTTGATCGATAAGACTAATGTCACCCTGAATTTCATCATTCAGCCAATAGCCTATTGCTTCATGATCCATCGAAAAACGGGCTAGTATACCGCCAGTGAGATCTCGCTGAAATTCATAATCCATGGTGTACGCCCCTTATAAAGCTCTCGCTTTTTTAATAAAAAATATCTTATTCTTATTATGACAAAAATAATCATAACCACCCGTAAAACGGGTGGTTTGCTCTTGCCCTATAAGGGCTTGTTACCGACTGCGCCTAAATGACGCTGCTTTCTCTTCGTTCAAGCTAAGTGTCTTTGCTACTTTGGCTTACCCCTTGAAGGGGTTTTCATATTCTTTACTGCTCAATTTATCCGAGATTAAATCCGACTTTTCTTGCTCTCTGATATACTTTTGAATTGTGGCTTCATTGAGTCCAACTGTTGTGACATAGAACCCTTCCGCCCAAAACTTTCTGTTGCCAAATTTATATTTGAGATTGGCATGTCTATCAAAGATCATCAACGAACTTTTACCTTTCAAATATCCCATGAAACTTGATACGCATATCTTCGGTGGAATACTCACTAACATATGAACATGATCTGGCATAAGATGCCCTTCGATTATTTCCACACCTTTATATTTACAAAGGTCTCGAAGGATTTCACCTATACTTGAACGAATTTTATTAAAAATCACTTTCCGTCTATATTTCGGCGAAAAGACGATATGGTATTTACACAGCCACTTTGTATGTGCTGAGCTTTGTGCTTTAATGCCCATAAACACCTTTCCTTATTTAAGTTACGAATATTAGCTTGAACATCTATATCGTAACGGAAAGGTGTTTTTCTTGGTATAACCTTTAATACCCACCCGCATAGCGGGTGGTTTTATATTTAAGACGCTGACGCGACTTAAACTGGCTAAAGCCCATAACAAAAAACGGGAGGCATTTGCCTCCCGTTTGTTCATATTAAATACTTTAAAGCAATAAATTAACCGTTATACCGTTGTTTGAAAAATAACTTGGTCTGCTTTATCGGTATATTGCTCTAGTTGGTCAAAGTTTAGATAGCGATAAGTATCTTCCGCGGTTTCATCCACTTTATTCATGAAATCCAGATACTCTTGTGGCTCTGGTAAACGACCTAGTAATGAAGCGACCGCCGCAAGCTCCGCAGAAGCAAGATACACATTAGCGCCTGTACCTAAGCGGTTAGGGAAGTTACGTGTCGAGGTTGAAACAACAGTTGCACCATCAGCAACACGTGCTTGGTTGCCCATACATAGTGAACATCCGGGCACTTCGATACGAGCTCCACTCTTACCAAAGACGCTATAGTAGCCCTCTTCCGTTAATTGCGCTGCATCCATCTTTGTTGGTGGAGCAACCCATAAACGTGTTGGTAACTGACCTTTGTGTTGATCAAGCAGTTTACCCGCAGCGCGGAAGTGACCAATATTGGTCATACAAGAACCAATAAATACTTCATCAATTTTGCTGTTTGCCACTTCAGATAACAGGCGAGCATCATCTGGATCGTTCGGCGCACATAGAATTGGCTCTTTGATCTCATTTAAATCAATTTCGATCACTGCTGCATATTCTGCATCTGCATCAGCTTCAAGTAATTGTGGATCTTTCAACCAATTTTCCATTGAAGTGATACGACGTTCAATAGTACGACGATCGCCATAACCTTCAGCAATCATCCATTTCAGCAAGATGATATTAGATTGCAGGTACTCAATAATTGGCGCTTTATCCAGTTTAATAGTACAACCCGCCGCTGAACGTTCTGCTGATGCATCAGCAAGCTCAAATGCTTGTTCTACTTTCAGTTCTGGTAGGCCTTCAATTTCAAGAATACGACCAGAGAAAATATTCTTCTTACCTTTTTTCTCAACTGTCAGTAAACCATCTTGAATTGCGTAATAAGGAATAGCATGAACTAAATCACGCAGTGTCACACCCGGTTGCATTTTGCCTTTAAAACGTACCAGAACAGATTCTGGCATATCTAATGGCATAACCCCTGTTGCCGCAGCAAAAGCCACTAGGCCAGAACCTGCTGGGAATGAGATACCAATAGGGAAACGAGTATGCGAGTCTCCACCTGTACCGACAGTATCAGGTAGTAACATACGGTTTAACCACGAGTGGATAATACCATCGCCCGGACGCAGTGAAACACCACCACGGTTCATAATAAAGTCAGGCAAAGTGTGATGTGTTGTAACGTCTACTGGTTTTGGATAAGCAGCAGTATGACAGAATGATTGCATCACCAAATCAGCAGAGAAACCAAGGCACGCCAAGTCTTTTAGCTCATCACGAGTCATTGGGCCTGTTGTATCTTGTGAACCTACTGAGGTCATTTTTGGCTCGCAATATTCGCCTGGGCGAATACCAGTACGGCCACAAGCACGACCTACCATTTTTTGAGCTAGCGAGAAACCACGGTTGCTTTCTGCAACAGGTTTAGCATGACGGAACAGTGTGCTAACTGGTAAACCTAGTGATTCACGCGCTTTAGACGTTAATCCACGACCAATGATCAATGGAATACGACCACCGGCACGAACTTCATCAATTAACACTTCAGTTTTCAGTTCAAAGGTTTCCAATAACTCATTTGTTTCATGGTTACGAATTTCACCTTTGTATGGGTAAATATCAATGACATCACCCATATTTAATTTAGAAACATCAACTTCGATAGGGAGTGCACCCGCGTCTTCCATAGTATTAAAAAAGATAGGCGCGATTTTACCACCAAGAACAACACCACCACCGCGTTTATTAGGAACGAAAGGAATATCGTCTCCCATAAACCAAAGTACAGAGTTAGTTGCTGATTTACGTGAGGAGCCAGTACCTACAACATCACCAACATAAGCCAAAGGGAAGCCTTTTTTATTTAACGCTTCGATTTGTTTGATAGGGCCTACGCTACCCGGTTGATCGGGTTCAATGCCTTCGCGCGCATTCTTCAGCATTGCTAAAGCATGTAATGGGATATCAGGACGAGACCAAGCATCAGGTGCTGGAGATAAGTCATCGGTATTAGTTTCACCAGTGACTTTAAATACGGTAACAGTAATTTTTTCTGCTAATGCTGGGCGCTCAGTGAACCACTGTGCGTCAGCCCAAGATTGCATGATTTGCTTAGCATAGGTGTTACCTGCTTTCGCTTTTTCTTCAACATCATAGAAGTTATCAAACATCAGTAATGTATGAGAAAGCGCTTTAGCTGCAATTGGTGCTAATTTATCGTTATCCAGAGAGCCAATTAAAGCATGGATATTATAGCCACCTTGCATAGTACCTAATAATTCAACTGCTTTTTCTGGAGTGATAAGAGGTGATGTGGTTTCGCCTTTCGCGAGGGCAGTTAAAAAACCCGCCTTAACATAGGCAGCTTCATCAACTCCGGGTGGAACGCGGTTAACAATTAAATCAAGAAGAAATTCTTCTTCACCTTTAGGGGGATTTTTTAATAGCTCAACAAGTGCGGCTGTTTGTGTGGCATCGAGAGGTTTTGGAACGACACCTTCAGCTGCACGCTCTGCTACGTGCTTACGGTATTCTTCTAGCACGACTGTCTCCTCGCTTCTTTGTCATTTTGTATAACCCGGCTGTCTGCACCCTGTCTGTTGAAGGATGCCTGGTCAGAGGATCTTTTGCTCGCATAAAACATAAGAGGTTGTAAAATTATGCCCAGCTAAGGGCTATCAGCATAGCAAATCTTCAACACGATGTTAATTCGTTCACATAAAAGTAACATTAATCAGATTCAAATATCCACTTATTCAGATTAAAACACTTAAACAAAATATATAACAGGGACTTTTAACCAAGATTTTGGTTAATAACCACACTTTTTATAGTTTTTTTTATCCTCAAATTAGCACTAAAGCCAAATTCGCGGTTAAATAAACGACAAAAATACCTAATTGCTAATATTCACCTTCATTAAGCAACGTTAGCTTTAACAAAAAGACATAAAAAAAGAGCCAAGTTCTATAAAGAACTTAGCCCTTATCATTTAAACTACTTTAGTAAACTGTTTTCAGCAAAGCTGTTTTCAGTAAACAAGTCGCTTATTTTTTCTTTTTCGCTTTTGGATTTGGCAGGTCAGTGATACTACCTTCAAATACTTCCGCAGCCATACCGATTGATTCGTATAACGTTGGGTGAGCGTGGATAGTTAATGCGATATCTTCAGCATCACAACCCATTTCGATTGCCAGACCGATTTCACCTAACAGTTCACCACCGTTAGAACCAACAATTGCACCACCGATAACACGGTTAGTTTCTTTGTCGAAAATCAGTTTAGTCATACCATCTGCACAATCTGATGCGATTGCACGGCCTGATGCTGCCCAAGGGAAAGAAGCTACTTCATAGCTAACGCCTTTCTCTTTCGCTTCTTTTTCCGTCATACCAACCCATGCAACTTCTGGTTCAGTATAAGCGATTGATGGAATAACTTTAGGATCGAAGTAATGTTTCTTACCAGAGATAACTTCTGCTGCAACGTGACCTTCATGGACACCTTTGTGAGCCAGCATTGGTTGACCAACGATGTCACCGATAGCAAAGATGTGAGGTACATTAGTACGCATTTGTTTATCAACATGGATAAAGCCACGATCATCAACTTCGATACCTGCTTTACCTGCGTCTAACAGTTTACCGTTAGGTACACGACCGATAGCAACTAATACTGCATCGTAACGTTGTGGTTCTGCTGGGGCTTTTTTGCCTTCCATTGTTACGTAGATGCCATCTTCTTTTGCTTCAACCGCAGTTACTTTGGTTTCTAACATCAGGTTAAATTTCTTGCTGATACGTTTGGTAAATACTTTAACCACGTCTTTATCAGCAGCAGGAATAACCTGATCAAACATTTCAACTACGTCAATCTGAGAACCCAGAGAGTGATAAACCGTACCCATTTCCAGACCAATGATACCGCCACCCATAACCAGTAAACGCTCTGGTACAGTTTTCAGTTGCAGTGCATCTGTTGAGTCCCATACACGTGGGTCTTCATGTGGAATGAATGGTAATTCGATTGGACGTGAGCCGGCAGCAACGATTGCATTATCAAAAGTGATGGTAGTTGTACCTTCAGCACCTTCAACAGACAATGTGTGAGAACCAGTGAATCGTGCTTCGCCATTAACGACAGTAACTTTACGGCCTTTAGCCATGCCAGCTAAGCCACCCGTTAACTGAGAAATAACTTTATCTTTCCAGATGCGAATTTTGTCGATATCTGTTTTTGGTGCGTCAAATACAACACCGTGTTCAGATAATGCTTTCGCTTCTTCGATAACTTTAGCAACGTGGAGTAACGCTTTAGAAGGGATACAACCCACGTTCAGACAAACACCACCTAAAGTAGAGTGGCGTTCTACTAAAACTGTTTCTAAACCTAAGTCAGCGCAACGGAACGCCGCGGAATAACCCGCAGGGCCTGCACCCAGAACCACTACCTGTGCTTTAATTTCAGTACTCATCGTGACCTCATTATTTATTTGTCCGGCGAGTCAGACGATAATCCATATTTAACACCGAGACTTACATACCGCATGCAGTTTACAGAAATGTTAATAAACTGAAAAGCGCTCTAACATGACGGATCTCACAACCTAAGATGTATGACTGTAAACTCCATCACTGTAATCAGAGAAACCGGCGCTAAGCACCGGTTTTAAAATTACATTACCAAACGACGTAAATCACTCATGTACTGATTAATCAGAGTGATGAATCGAGCACCGTCAGCACCATCGATCACACGGTGATCGAAAGATAATGACATTGGTAAAATCAAGCGTGGTACGAATTCTTTACCGTTCCATACTGGCTTCATAGATGAACGGGAAAGTCCCATAATCGCAACTTCTGGTGCGTTAACGATTGGTGCAAAACCGGTAGTACCGATACCACCAAGGCTAGAAATAGTGAAGCATCCGCCTTGCATATCTGCTGCTGTCAGTTTACCTGCACGTGCTTTCTTAGAAACTTCAGCTAACTCATAAGACAGTTCGATAATGCCTTTTTTGTTAACATCTTTGAAAACAGGAACAACAAGACCGTTCGGTGTATCTACAGCAATACCGATATTGATGTATTTTTTCAGGATCAGTTTTTGTCCATCTTCAGAGATAGAGCTGTTAAAGCGTGGCATATCTGCCAGTGCTTTCGCGGCTGCTTTCATTACGAAGACTAACGGAGTGATCTTAACATCCAGTTTTTTCTTCTCTGCTTCTTTATTTTGCTGTTTACGGAATTCTTCAACCTCAGTGATATCTGCTTCATCAAACAGATTTACGTGAGGGATCATCACCCAGTTACGGCTTAAGTTAGCACCAGAGATTTTCTGGATACGGCTTAATTCAACTTCTTCAATTTCACCAAATTTGCTGAAGTCAACTTTCGGCCAAGGTAACATGCCTGGTAATCCACCACCTGCGTTAGCTGGTGCTGATTCAGCACGTTTAATTAACTCTTTCACGTAAGACTGAACGTCTTCACGTAAGATACGACCTTTACGACCTGTACCTTTTACTTTCGCTAAATTCACACCGAATTCACGCGCTAAGCGACGAATAACAGGTGTTGCATGAACGTAAGCATCATTTTCAACAAACTCTTCTTTCGATGCTGGCGCAGTCGCTTGTGCTTTAGCTGGTGCTGCCGGAGCAGAACTTGCTGGCGCTGGCGCGGCTGCCGCTGGTGCTTGAGCAACAGGTGCTGCACCGGCAACTTCGAAAGTCATGATCAGTGAGCCAGTTTTCACTTTGTCGCCCACTGCAATTTTGATCTCTTTAACCACACCAGCAAATGGTGCTGGAACTTCCATAGAAGCTTTGTCACCTTCAACAGTGATCAGTGATTGTTCTTCAGAGATGGAATCACCTACTTTCACCATCACTTCAGTCACTTCAACTTCGTCACCGCCGATATCTGGAACATTCACTTCTTTCACAGCAGATGCTGCTGGCGCAGATGCCGCAGGTGCTGGTGCTGCTTGAGCAACAGGTGCGCTACCTGCAACTTCAAATACCATGATAAGAGAGCCTGTGCTCACTTTATCACCTGTTGCAATTTTAATTTCTTTCACTACGCCAGCAAATGGTGCTGGAACTTCCATTGAAGCTTTATCGCCTTCAACAGTAATCAGTGATTGTTCTTCAGCAACGCTATCGCCCACTTTTACCATTACTTCAGTAACTTCAACTTCGTCACCGCCGATATCTGGAACGTGAACTTCTTTCAGTGCAGCTGTTGCAGGCGCTGCTGCTGGTGCAGGTGCTGCGGCTTGAGCTGGTGCTGCTTGCGCGGCACCTTCTGCTTCAAAAATCATGATAAGAGAACCCGTTTGGACTTTGTCGCCCACGGCAATTTTAATCTCTTTAACCACACCCGCTTGTGGTGATGGAACTTCCATAGAAGCTTTGTCGCCTTCTACAGTGATTAAGGATTGTTCTTCCTCAATGCGGTCGCCCACTTTCACCATCACTTCGGTGACTTCAACTTCATCAGCACCGATATCTGGGACTTTAATTTCAATAGACATTCACTTTACCTCTTACGCCAGACGTGGGTTTACTTTTTCAGGGTTAATGTTGTATTTTTTGATTGCTTCTTCAACAACCTTCACATCAATCTCACCACGTTTAGCTAATTCACCTAATGCAGCAACAATCACATAAGAAGTATCAACTTCAAAGTGGTGACGCAGGTTTTCACGGCTATCAGAACGACCGAAACCATCTGTACCTAATACGCGGTAATCATCAGCTGGCACATAAGTACGAACTTGTTCAGCGAACAGTTTCATGTAGTCAGTAGACGCAACGGCTGGCGCATCATTCATAATTTGAGCGATGTAAGGTACGCGAGGTGCTTCAGATGGATGTAGCATGTTCCAACGTTCACAATCTTGACCATCACGCGCCAATTCAGTGAATGAAGTTACGCTATACACATCAGAACCAATACCGTATTCAGCAGACAGGATTTGTGCTGCTTCACGAACGTGACGCAGAATAGAACCTGAACCCAGTAACTGAACTTTACCTTTCGCGCCTTCCAGTGATTCCAGTTTATAGATACCTTTACGGATACCTTCTTCAACACCGGCTGGCATTGCTGGCATATGGTAGTTTTCGTTCAGTGTAGTGATGTAGTAATAAACGTTTTCTTGTTTATCACCATACATACGCTCTAAACCATCTTGCATGATAACAGCAACTTCATAAGCGAATGCTGGATCATAAGAGATACAGTTAGGAATAGTCAGCGATTGAATATGGCTATGGCCATCTTCGTGCTGTAAACCTTCACCATTAAGTGTTGTACGACCTGAAGTACCACCGACTAAGAAACCACGTGCTTGTTGGTCGCCCGCAGCCCAGCATAAGTCGCCAATACGTTGGAAACCAAACATTGAGTAGTAGATATAGAATGGGATCATTGGCAGATTGTTAGTGCTGTAAGATGTTGCAGCCGCTAACCAAGATGCGCCAGCACCCAGTTCGTTGATACCTTCTTGCAGAATTTGGCCTTTAACGTCTTCTTTATAGTAAGCAACTTGCTCACGGTCTTGAGGCGTATATTGTTGGCCATTCGGGCTATAAATACCGATTTGACGGAACAGACCTTCCATACCGAAAGTACGAGCTTCGTCCGCAATAATTGGAACTAAACGATCTTTGATAGATTTGTTTTTCAACATTACATTCAGAGCACGAACGAATGCGATAGTTGTTGAAATCTCTTTAGATTGTTCTTCCAGTAATTGGCTGAAATCTTCCAGTGCTGGGATCTCCAGTTTTTCTTCAAAACGTGGACGACGAGCTGGCAGGTAACCACCTAAATCCTGACGACGTGCGTGCAGGTATTTATATTCTTCTGAGTCTTTATCAAAAGTAATATAAGGCAGGTCTTTGATTTGCTCATCAGCAACAGGAATACTGAAACGATCACGGAAATGGTGAACGCCATCCATGTTCATTTTCTTAACTTGGTGAGCAATATTTTTACCTTCTGCCGTTTCACCCATACCATAACCTTTGATGGTTTGAGCTAAAATAACAGTTGGTTGATTTTGAGTGTCTTTTGCTTTTTGGAATGCAGCAAAGACTTTCTTCGGATCGTGACCACCACGGTTTAATGCCCAGATTTCATCATCAGTCATATCTTTAACTAATGCAGCTGTTTCTGGGTAACGATTGAAGAAGTGCTCACGAACATAAGCGCCGTCACGAGATTTAAATGTCTGGTAGTCACCATCCAGAGTTTCATTCATTAATTGAATGAGTTTACCTGAAGTGTCTTTACGCAGAAGCTCATCCCAACGATCGCCCCACATTACTTTGATAACGTTCCAGCCAGCACCTGCAAAGATACCTTCTAATTCGTTAACAATTTTGCCGTTACCTGTAACTGGGCCATCAAGACGCTGTAAGTTACAGTTAATCACGAAGCACAGGTTGTCTAATTTTTCGCGAACTGCGATGGTGATAGCGCCTTTAGATTCTGGCTCGTCCATCTCGCCATCGCCTAAGAACGCATAAACAGTTTGTTTAGTCGTATCTTTTAAGCCACGGTGATTCAAATATTTCAGGAATTTAGCTTGGTAAATTGCAGATAGTGGTCCCAGACCCATAGAAACTGTTGGGAACTGCCAGAATTCAGGCATTAATTTAGGGTGCGGATAAGAAGATAAACCTTTACCACCAATCTCTTGACGGAAATTGTTTAATTGTTCTTCAGTTAAACGACCTTCTAAGAATGCACGAGCGTAGATACCTGGGGAGATATGGCCTTGGAAGTAAACCAAGTCACCGCCATCAGTTTCATTTTGCGCACGGAAGAAGTGGTTAAAGCACACTTCATATAAAGTTGCAGAAGATTGGAATGACGCCATGTGTCCGCCGAGTTCCAAATCTTTTTTGGATGCACGCAGAACCATCATTACTGCGTTCCAGCGAATAGCAGAACGAATACGACGCTCTAATTCCAGATTGCCAGGGTAAGCGGGTTCATCTTCAGCAGGAATGGTATTGATATAATCACTGTGTACAGAACCGCCTAAAGCGATATTAAGACCACCATTACGGGCTTGTTTTAATACCTGATCAATCAGGAACTGTGCACGCTCAACACCTTCTTCACGGATGACCGAGTCGATCGCTTGTAACCAGTCGCGAGTTTCGATCGGATCCACGTCATTTTTCAGCATATCTGACATGGTGTATTCCTTATCTGTTATCTGTTTTTAATGGTTATGGGAGCCTATCTTCCCGTTATACCCATCTGATATGACGGGAAGATAGGCCCTGCTGTTATTACCGCTTCCCCTGAAAATCACAGGGCGATAGGTAGTACAGATTCAGCGGTCAGGATCTGTGCTACTAAAATAAATCAGGATGTTGTTGTAGCCGGCGCAGAGAGCGCTCACGGCGAGTATGTTCACGACTCATATCCAACAAAACATCTTCAATAAAGGCCAAATGGCGATGTGATGCTTCACGCGCAACTTCTGGCTCTCTATTAATAATAGCCTGATAAATCTGACTACGATGCTCACTTACTGCGGTTAACATCTCTTTACGAGTGTAAAGAAACTCAAAATTCTGGCGGATATTTTGCTCAAGCATTGGCACCATGCATCGTAATAGATGCAATAAAACGACATTATGAGCAGCTTCCGTGACAATCAATTGATATTGCAATACAGCTTCAGACTCAGCGGCTAAATCACCCTTTTCATGGGCTTTCAAAATGCAATCATGGCTAGCTTTGATACGATCAAGATCTTCATCAGTACCACGTAATGCAGCGTAATACGCGGCAATACCTTCAAGTGCATGACGAGTTTCTAAAAGATCAAATTGAGATTCGGGATGTCCGCTAAGCAGTTGAGCTAAAGGATCACTAAAACTTTGCCAGAGATTATGCTGAACAAAAGTACCACCGCCTTGGCGACGGAGTAAAAAGCCTTTAGCTTCTAATTTTTGGATAGCTTCACGCAATGAAGGGCGAGATACATCAAATTGCTTCGCCAGCTCACGCTCAGGTAAGAGTTTTTCTCCCGGGCGCAGAGTACCTTCTAAAATCAGATGCTCAAGCTGTTGCTCAATAACATCAGAAAGCTTAGGTTGGCGGATTTTTGTATAAGCCATATTGCTCGAAACCATTATTGGATAACTATTACCTTAGTGATTGAGTTGTCAATTGGTAATACCAATTTAATATAACGGATAATAAAGTAACAAAGTATTCACTAACTGTCCATACAGTTGTTGAGCGAAATCATAAAAACCTGCAAATTTTAACAAATTATTTTAAAAATTCATCAAAAGTGATAACCAGATCGCATTATCTAGAAACGTTAAAAATAAATTTTTTAACGTTTTTTAAACACATAAACAGTCAAACTGAAGCGAGACAGCAATATTATTTTGAATTTAAATTCAAAATAAGTGAGTTAAAACTCAATTTTGTTGGTTGTTCTGTTAACAAACTGCGGTAATAAGCCCAATCAAAGTGAGGCCCCGGATCGGTCTTTCTATTTGGTGCAACATCACTATGCCCAGTAATGTTTTCTTTAATGGCTGGATAAAGAGCAATAAGCGATTGAGTTATCTTCACTAATTGTTGATATTGCTGTTGGGTAAAATCGCACTCATCAGTACCTTCAAGCTCAATACCGATTGAGAAATCATTGCATTTTTC
Source organism: Proteus sp. ZN5 (assembly GCF_011046025.1). GTDB lineage: Bacteria > Pseudomonadota > Gammaproteobacteria > Enterobacterales > Enterobacteriaceae > Proteus. Next base: position 1,867,207 of record NZ_CP047639.1, on the reverse strand, counting down.
TCTGCCTTTATATAGAGAAACGCCAGCATGCCACGCTCTTTCAGTAAAAGGCACATATTGCACAATTTCTCCATCCCGACGAATAAGACAATGAGCCGATACTCTTAAGTTAACAATCTCACTAAAAAAAGGATGATCTTGCTCTGATAATGTATTGGTAAAAAGCTGGTCAATATAAGGCCCACCAAATTGCCCTGGAGGCAAACTGATATTATGAACAATTAATAAAGAAGGAAGCTCACCTTCAGGTCTTTTATCATGATTAGGTGAAGGAACCCGTCTAGCATCGATTAGCCAACCCTGTTTAATTTCCACATCAACCCTCTTTTATTTTGTTTTAGCCATTATCAATAACTTTATTAACCCATACTCATCAATAAATGCGAACTTTCCCTCAATAATAAAGGTTTAATATGTATATCTCCTTTTTCTTTTCGATATTTTACTCAAACTTTATTTTATCTATTCGCCAATAAAGTCCTTTTTTTTCATACTTCTAGTGTCTATTACTCAAGGAGGACGCTAGATGAATGTACTTAATTATCACTCTAATGAAAATGGTTTTACCCTTATGGAGCTTATGATTGTGATTGCTATCATCTCAATTTTAAGCTCAGTAGCTATTCCCGCCTATCAAGGCTATATCCAAAAAGCCGCATTAACCGACGTATTGCAAACGCTATCACCTTATCGTTCTGGGGTAGAATTATGCCGTTATGAAAACGAACCTCAACACTGTAGTTCTGATTCAACCTTTATACCGCAACAATTTCGTAGTCGATATTTATCCGATATAAATGTGTTACACGGCGTGATTAGTGCAACAGGGAAAGCTCAGCTTGATGGTTTGACAATCACAATGTCGTCAGAGAAAGGAATTAACGACCTTATTCCAGTTTGGAAAACACAATGTTTGGCAACAAATCTTGCGTTGCAAAAACAATGCAGTGAGATTTTAAAATCATATTAGGGCTTTTATATAAAGGAGCATTCATCTTGAGTGTTCCTATTACTCACTTTAAATATTAAAGACAACACAGATAAGTCAGAATGTATAAAGAGGTGAAGAATGGATATCACACACTCTGCAACAGAATTTATTGAGCATCTATTACGTGAAAGTATTTTAAAACGAGTCTCTGATTTACATATAGAGCCACAGCAAATCAGTGTAAGAATTCGAGCCAGAATAGATAACCATTTATATCTATTTTCATCACCTCCTGATGAATTCTCTGAAGAAATAGTGACTCGTTTAAAGGTACTCGCTAACTTAAATATTGCAGAAAAGCGGTTACCTCAAGATGGGCAGTTTAATTGGTCTTATCATGAAAAAAACTATTCAATACGAATTGCAACACTTCCCACACTGTATGGTGAAAAAGTGGTTTTGCGGCTTATCAATAATTTACAACAACCAGAATTAAATCATCTGGGCTTTCAACCTTCGCACTTAACACTATTAAAAAAGTATTTAGATTTGCCACAAGGAATGATTTTAGTCACTGGACCAACAGGAAGTGGAAAAACACTCACTCTATATAGTTGTTTACATTATTTAAATAGAGAAAACCTAAATATAAGTAGTGTTGAAGATCCGGTTGAATTACCTCTAAAGGGTATTAATCAGATCCAAATTTCCGAAAAATCAGGGATCTCATTCACAACAATATTACGGGCATTACTACGCCAAGATCCTGACATTATTATGGTAGGTGAAATACGTGATCAATCTACCGCTGAAATGGCAATAAAAGCAGCACAAACAGGACATCTTGTATTATCAACCTTACATACTAATTCGGCTTCATCTACATTAATGCGTCTATATAACTTAGGAATTGAAAAAGATCTTATTCACTCCTGTGTTAGCTTAATTATTTCACAACGATTAGTTCGTTGTTTATGTCCACACTGTAAAATATGCCTACCCAATAAACAGCATATAAATATAAATAAAGAAATAGTCGAACTACCAAATTGGCAAGCAGTTGGTTGCCAGCAATGCTGTTCAGGCTATAACGGAAGAACGGCTATTTATGACTGCTTTGAACCCTTAAAACAAACATACTCCCCCCCTTATCACTTACTCTATTCCGGCTTTTCATTAATTAAACAAGGAATAACGACACTTGAGGAGGTATATCAAACACTAGGAGATATTGAATGAGATTACAGCTAATTTATCGTTATGATGCATTAACTTATCAAGGAGAATGGTGCACTGGAAAAATACTAGCATCCTCGAATAACGAGGCTTTTATTAAACTAACACAACAACAAAAACTCCCCATAAAAATACATTTATTCAAAATTGTTTTATTTCAAGATACTGATAAGCAATATCGAATTCAATTATTCGAACAATTAGCTTTATTACTTCATTCAGGTTTAGCACTTCTTCCAGCATTAACATTATTAAAAGATGAATGTCGTTACTCACATTGGCAATGCGTATTAGAAGATATCATTTTCAACTTAATGCAAGGAGGTTCTCTTTCCAAACAATTAACTCGCTATCCACTTTATTTCCCAATTGCACTGAGTCGCTTTATTTTTATTGGTGAAGAAAGTGGAAAGTTAGATGAAGTTATTACGCTTCAAATAATACAATTAAAGAAACATCGAGAGATTGTTAAAAAAATCAAAAAAGCCTTTAAATACCCAACCTTTTTACTCACTGTATTGACTTTTATTACCAGTATTATGTTGCTCTATGTCTTACCTGAATATCAGTCTTTATACAGCGCCTTTAATACAGAACTTCCTACTTTAACACTCACCTTAATTGCTTTTTCGCAATGGCTTACTGATTATATCAGTATGATAGTGTTTATCTTTATAGGATTAATAGTTGCTTATCGCTCAATTCGACACTATTTTTCACTATTGTATTTTATTGAACAAACCTTTTTTCTTCATATTCCTTATTTAGGTAAGTTTTTAAAGTACCAGCAATTACACTTTATTTTTCAGATAATAAGTATTACACAACAAGCCGGATTACCTTTATTACAAGGTTTAAAAATAGGAATAGAACAACTTACACACCCCATTTATAAGCAAGTGCTTTCTCAAATGAGCGACCATATTATGCAAGGTAAGTCATTAAGCTTATTTATGAAAAATGAACCTCTTTTTACGCCTATTTGTTATCAATTTATCCTTTGTGCAGAAAACTCGGGGCAGTTGCTCTATTTTTGTCAGAAATTAAGTGATTGGTTTTATCATCAACTCGATGAGCAATTAAATACCATTAGTGCTTGGTTAGAGCCAATACTGATGACGGTCATTGCATTGATTATTGGCACATTAATCATTGCTATGTATCTTCCTATATTACAGTTAGGTGATACTATACAGTGAATCACAAATTTTATGAGTAACATGCTGTTACTATGTGTTGCACTAACTTATTGATTGATGGTAATTCTATTACACATTATGAGGTAGGATGTCAGGGTAGCAGAAAATCATCTATCATAATAACCGAATAAAACCCAAATATTGCGGTTATTATCTTGTGATAAAAACAAAATTAGCCTTTAGAATACCTAGACTAATAGTAAATTTTAATTCATTAAAAACAGATAAACACAAATGGCTTATACGGTTGCTCTTACAGGCGGAATAGGCAGCGGTAAAACTACCGTTGCTAATGCTTTTGCCTCATTAGGTGTACCACTTGTCGATGCTGACGTTATTGCTCGATTAGTGGTAGAGCCTCAATCTTTAGGATTAAATGCATTACATCAACACTTTGGTGACTGCATTTTGTTACCCGATGGCTCATTAAATCGAGCACAGTTACGCCAGATTATTTTTGAAAATAATGAAGAAAAAACTTGGGTTAACAATCTTCTTCACCCATTGATACAGCAAGAGACTCAAAGACAAATACAGCAAATTAAAGCACCCTACTTTATTTGGGTTGTTCCATTATTAATTGAAAATAAATTAACGCATCTCGCCTCTCGTGTCCTTGTTGTCGATGTTACACAAGAAGAACAAATAGAAAGAACCATAAAACGAGATGGCGTAAGTCGAGAGCAAGTTCTCAATATTTTAAAAGCTCAAGCTCAAAGACAAGAACGATTAGCCGTCGCTGATGATATTATTGAAAATTACGATAATAGCCAAAATATGATTGGAAAAGTTAAGCAACTCCATCAGCATTACTTAGAATTAGCTCAACAAGCGTTACAGGACAATTGCCATGAGTGATGACATCACAACAATCATCTTCGAACATCCCCTCAATGAAAAAATGCGTTCATGGCTTAGAATTGAAAACTCATTGATTCAAATTAACAGTTTTCGTGCAATTGATTCATTACCCACAGCACTCTCATTTTTCCGTGCGATATCAGAATTTATTGAAGTCCTTGATCGTGGTGAAATTCGTGCTGAATTACTTAAAGAATTAGAAAAAAGACAAAAAAAATTACAGCAATGGCTTTCATTTCCTAATGTTGATAAAGCGATTGTCACTCAGATTATTGATGAACTAGCTGAAAATGCAGCTGTATTAAGTAAAGCACCTCGCATTGGTCAGCATTTAAAACAAGATAAAGTTATTAGTTTAGTCAAGCAGCGTCTAAGTATTCCCGGTGGATGCTGTAACTTTGATGTGCCTGCATTACATTTATGGTTAAGCTTACCTCAAGCAACTCGTGATGAGAGATTACAAAGCTGGCTGACGGGTTTATTACCATTACAAAATGCATTAAATAGTTTGCTCATGCTTATTCGCCAATCAGATACATTTAAGCCAGCTCTTAGTCACCGTGGTTTTTACCAAGACAGTGCTGAAGAAGGTGAATTGCTACGTCTTAAGATAGCCATTGATCACCAAATCTATCCTCAAGTTTCAGGACATAAAAATCGCTATGCGATCCGCTTTTTACCACTTGATAGCGAAAATGGAACCGTACCTCTAGAGCTACCTTTTGAGATCGCTTGTTGCTAACATTATGTTTATTGATATGAGCATAAATAGCACCAATGAAATCTAGGAGAGATAATGAGCGAAGAATTAATTGTAAAATGTCCAACCTGTCAAACAGAAGTTGTTTGGAATGAAAGTAGCCCTTATCGCCCTTTTTGTAGTAAACGTTGCCAACTTATTGATTTAGGCGAATGGGCAGATGAATCAAAACGCATTCCAAGCCAAAGCGATATTAATGACAGCGATGATTGGAGTGAAGCGCCACAACAAGAGCCTAAAGACTTTTAATACGCCAATCCTGAACATAAAAAATAGCCACTCGGCTGAGTGGCTATTTTATTTATAGGTGCTTATTTGGCGCTATTCTACTTTGCTTACTTTTGTAATAACGCCACAATAGTGCGGTTAGCGGGCGGAAAATCATCAGCATTTAACGATCCCATCGATGTCCACTTGAATTCTTGCCCTTCTTTACCATAGGGCTCATTATCCCATTCCGTGACTAAGAAAAAGGATAAGGTAATGTGTCTATCTGGAAAATCATGCTCTACTGTTTCAAAAAGTGAGCATTGCGTTACATCAATACCGATTTCTTCTTGTAACTCACGTACTAACGCCTGCTCAGGAGTCTCTTTATCTTCTAATTTTCCTCCCGGAAATTCCCAAAATCCCCCCATATGTGATTTTAGAGGGCGTTGGGTGATAAAGACATTATTGTGTTGATCACAAATAATACCCGCAGCAATATGTAGCTTCTTTTTATCCTTCATAGACAACCTATTGAATAGTCACGTTATTATAACAACTTAGCGATATTATAACGTATATCCAACGGCGCTACTCTGGTTTTCTTTCCCTGACTATCTCGATTAATTAGCGATAAATAGGTAAGAAACCGAACTGTGCTAATGTTTGGCAAATAATCCCTACTGCACCAAAAGCGATAACAGCATAAATTAACCCTTTGCCTCCCCACACTTTAAAGCCTGAGTTTGGAAATTTCTCGCGTGCTTTCAGTGCCATAACCGCAGGACAAATAATTGCCCATACACACGCCGCGGTTCCTGCATAAGCAATCGCAATTAAGAAACCATTAGGGAAAAGTAAACATAATAGTAATGGCGGCGTAAAACATAAAACGCCAGATTTTAAGCGACCTGTTTTGTTATCTTCAAATTTTAGTGATGCTAAAATATAGTCGAATAGACCAATCGCCACCCCTAAAAATGAACAGAATACGGCACTAATAGAAAACCATAATAAAAATCCTTCAATATATTTACTATTTAATACAGTATATAAAGAATCAATAAAGGCATCTAAGTTACCGCCCTTTTGGATAATTGTAATAAATTGCTCACGAGGTAAATTTCCCATCGTACCAATCATCCAAAGTAAATAAATTACTAGAGCTAAAACACAACCAATCACACAACTTTTAACAACCTTTTTTTCATTTTCATGATAGAGCTTATAAAGGCTACAAACATTACCATGATAACCAAAAGAGGTGATAGCATAAGGAATAATGATAAAAATAAAAGGATAAAGATATAATTGGCTTTTACCTTCAAAGGTTGCTGTAAATAATAAATCACCTCTCGCTTTAAAGAATAATCCCGAGAATGCCAATACGAATAAAACAATCTTAATAAATAAAAATATTGAGGTTAAACGACTGGCGCAAGCGCCACCCCACCATATTGTTGCTCCGAGCACTATGGTAAATACAAAGAATATCACTCTAAGGTTTAAATTAAGACCATATAAAGACGAAGCTTCATAAATGATCGAACCTGCAGCAGAGATATAAGCATAAATTAATATATATAATACAAATATCAAAGACGCATTCGCAAGATAACACGCCCATTTAGGTAATAACTCTTTCGATATATGAAAGTAGTTTGTTCCTGCGCCATATTTAGATATACATTCAAGAATATAAATTCCAGAATGAAACATAAAGAAACAGACAATAAATAATATAAAGAGTGAGTTAATAAACCAAGCGCCAGACATTATTGTTGGTAGGCTAAACATTCCCGCACCGATCATGGCGCCGCCCAACACAAATCCCCCTACAATAATTGAGGGTTCTTTATTTACCGACTTATTTTCCATTTTTTAGTCCTTACTGAAATAAGGATAGGGCTCTCGCATTGCACGAGAGCCATTATTATTGTGGAGTATTATTTATTTGATAGGTTTTAATCTAGCAGTAAAGTGTCTTAATACAGGTGGTTCATATTCGAACTCAAGACCTTTAAGCGTTTTAAACTTATCTTTTAAGCCGATAAGTGCATCAGCAATATAATCCATATGGTCGTTGGTGTAGACACGACGTGCAATAGTTAAACGCATAAATTCCATATCTGCGTGTTTTTGCTCACCTGTTGCAGGATCACGACCGAGTAAGAACGAACCGATTTCAACAGCACGAACACCAGACTCTAAGTAAAGCGCGTTAATTACAGCTTGAGCTGGGAATTGATCGCCAGGGATATGCGGTACCAGTTTTTTACAGTCAACGAAAACAGCATGTCCGCCAGTAGGATATTGAATCGGAATGCCCGCTTCACGTAAACGATCACCCAGATATTGAACCTGACCAATACGATAGTGCAGATATTCTTCCTCAGTACCTTCCTCTAAGCCTTGAACCATTGCAGCCATGTCACGACCTGCTAAACCACCATAGGTAACAAAGCCTTCCATTGGTACACAGCGCTGTCTTGCTAATGTGAATACTTCTTCATTATCACGAATTGAGACTAGGCCGCCAATATTTAACAGTGGATCTTTCTTCGCTGACATTGTTAATGCATCAGCATATTTATACATATCTAAAATAATTTCTTTGATAGTCGCATTTTTATATTTAGGATCACGCTGTTTAATGAAATACGCATTTTCACAATAACGCGCTGAGTCCATAACAACAAAAATACCGTGTTGTTTTGCGATTTCGTAAACTTCTCTTAAATTGTCCATTGAAACAGGCTGACCACCAGCACTATTACAAGTCACTGTTGAAACAATGGCAACAACGTTATCAGCACCATGTTTAGCAATATTTTCTTTTAATTTAGCAATATCAAAATTGCCTTTCCAATCATCATAGGTTTCTGAATCAAACGCTTTCTCAGTAACAATATTAATTGCTTTACAGCCGTTTAATTCAACATGTGCTGCTGTTGTATCGAAATGGAAGTTAGAAATAAATACAGGATTTTTCGCTTTTCCATCTTTTTGTTTATATTTTAATAATACTGGGAAAAGAATATTTTCAGCACCACGACCTTGGTGAGCAGGAATAATATAATCGTAATTAAATAACTCTTTGGCTTTATCTTTTAAATCATAATAGTTTCTTGAACCCGCATAAGCCTCATCACCTGTTATCATTGCTGCCCACTGGTGATCACTCATTGCGTTAGTACCAGAGTCTGTTAATAAATCAATATAAACAGCATGACTTGGTAATAGGAATGGGTTATATCCTGCTTCTTTTAATGCGGCTTCACGTTCTTCTCTTGAAGGAACACGGATTTTTTCTACCATTTTAATACGGAATGGTTCTACGATTCTTTTAGCCATGATAATACCTTTAATATAAATTAAATAATAAAATTAGAATAAATAAAATAATCTCTCCATTTAAATTAAACGGAAAAAGAGTATTAAATTATTTGGAATGGATATAAAAAAGGATTATTTTTCAGGAAAGAAGAAGGCGAGTTCAGAATCAATATTAAACCATTTCTTCAATCTGAAGAAACCTCTTAATATTATCAAAACATTAAATGATGAGAACATACTTTAACCCTTATAGTCAGGAAATAGTACAATTTACATGCTAATTTATATAACAGTTAAACACAGTTAGTAATATAACAATAGTATATTTTGGACGATTATCACACTATTTATAATAAATAACATATTAACGTGATCACTATCACTTACCTTAATCTTTAATAAACTATTTTTTATTGTTTAAATTTTTATTGATAACACTAAGTGGTAATACATGTATTTACATTGCATTTTCACAAAATGAAAGTTGTATTTAAATAACCATACTTTTTATCATGATTAATAATTTAACAATAAAACTCTAATCTCTTTACTTTTCTTTTGCTCGTTTTATTCATTAAAATGAAATAATAATTCATGAAATATTTATTCCAGAATACAACTTTAACAAACTTATAAACAACAAATGAAAAGCTAATTAGCCTACTTCCTTTTCATATCTTCGAATCCTCTCTCATTATTTATCGCCTCTTTATAAAAAGTAAAAAAATTTAATTAACATAGCTAAATCGATGGTAAATTAAGCAAGGAGAAAAAATAACACAGAAGATTATAACCATGAAAATCAATACAATAGAAGCTATTTAAATGAATCATTTGTTTAAGTAATGCTATTTTAGACATCAATCATTTTAGTTATGTCGATATTTAATATTGAAAGGAATAGAAATTTATCTTTATTTCATCGATTTTTAATTTCTTTTCATATTGAGAGTACCCGGTATTTATTATTCTAAAATTAACGATAATATAAAAACATTAATTATTATCTTTCTATATTTAAGCAATATTATTTATATTTGAATTAATACCTTTATATTGAGGTAAAATGAGAAAAAAAGTTATTTTATTAACACTATTAAGTGGATTTTCAACCAGTGGATTAACAGCAAATGATGCCAGTTATTTAGGCTCGATGGGAGAATCGCGGCGCGCATTACAAGATAGTCAACGTGAAATAAACCAACTTATTGAACAAAATCGCTATCAACAACTTCAAGAAAATGCATTAGAGGTTTCACCTACCCCCACACTTATTACTGAATCAGAACATTGTTTGCCTATTAATGGTGTGTATGTTCAAGGAATTACTTTACTTAATGAAAAAGATCTTGATTCCTTAACACCATTACCAGAGCAATGTATAAAAAGTGCCGACGTTAACCGTTTAGTCAAAGAGTTAACCCAACGCTATCTTCAACATGGTTATATCACTGCCAGAGTTCAATTTTTACGCCCAAATCAAGAGCAACAGCTTGGGCTGTATGTTATTGAAGGCTTTATTGAAAAAATTGAAGGCAGTGATCGAGGCGTTAACACAGCACTACTTTTCCCTCATGTTGAAGGAGAGCCTCTTAAGCTTTCAAAACTGGATCAGGGGCTTGATCAAGCAAACCGCTTACAGTCGAATAAAGTTAAGCTCGATATCTTGCCTGGCACGCAATTAGGCGGCTCTATTATTCAGCTCACCAATCAGCGACAAGCACCGTGGCACCTAAATATTTCAAGTGATAATTATGGGCAAAAAAACTCAGGGCGCTGGTTAGTTCGAACCAATGCAAGCTTAGACAGTCCATTAGGGCTATCTGACTTTGTCAGCTTAAATGCCAGTATTACCACTGATAATCCTAATACTCGCTTTAATCGTGCTTACACCCTACTTTATTCTTTACCTTATGGCGCATTGACATTCAGTACTTTTGGTAGCTATTCGGAGTATGAATTTCATCAAGCATTACAAACACGTACCGTACGTTTATCCGGTGATACAACACAAGTTGGTTTAAGGGGAGATTACGCTTTTTATCGTAATCAAAAACAGATTGATACCTTAAACATGCAGATAACACATAAGCGAATACGTAACTATTTCAGCCAAATCCGCCTTGATCTCAGTAGCCCTGCACTTACAACGGTAGAGTTAGGTATCAACCATTTACACATTGTTCCAAATGGTGTCATCAGCGTTAATTTAAGTGCAGAGAAAGCCATTAGTTGGTTTGGTGCAGATGAATCACCTCGTGTTGCTAATGGCAATGGTAATGACTATCGCTTTACAAAAGTTAAGCTTTTTGCCAATTGGCAACATCGTTTTGCCTTATCGAATTCTACATTTTTATTCAATAGCGCCTTCTTTGGTCAATATAGTCCTGACACCTTACCAGGTGTGGAATGGCTTAGTTTAACGGATAAAAACGCAATCCGTGGTTTTGACCAAAGTACACTTTCTGGCGATAACGGCGGCTATTTACGTAATACGCTTTCTTATCCTTATCGGATAAATACATTTTCAATCACCCCTCGAATTGGTCTCGATGCTGGCCGAGTGCAACAACATGGTAACTATGAAGGATGGCGTAGTGGCTATGGGCTAAGTTCAGGCTTAAATCTCCAATATCAAAAAGCACAATTCGATATTGAAGTCGCCAAGGGGCATTTGCTTTACAACCAAACGAATTCCAATAAAACCAAAGACCCTACTCAAGTGTTAGTTAGATTTTCATATTTATTTTGATTCACACTCATAGCAATAAACGGAGAAAACTCTATGAAATCAAAAAACTTCAAGCTCTCTCCTTCGGGTAGGCTTGCTGCATCTTTAGCGATTATTTTCGTATCACTAAATGCATATGCTGGCGGTATTGTTCCTGATGCGGGCAATCAAGGACCGAATGTTTCATCAGTCAATGGTGGTACTCAAGTCATTAATATCGTTACACCAAATAACGAAGGTATCTCTCATAACCAATATCAAGATTTTAATGTAGGTAAACCAGGCGCTGTTTTTAACAACTCCTTAGAGGCAGGACAATCACAGCTTGCAGGGCAATTAAATGCCAACAGCAATTTAAATGGACAAGCAGCTTCTTTAATTTTAAATGAAGTTGTTAGCCGAAACCCTTCGTTCTTATTAGGTCAGCAAGAAGTTTTTGGTATCGCTACGGAATATGTACTTTCTAACCCAAACGGTATTACCTGTGATGGATGCGGTTTTATCAATACTAGCCGCTCTTCTCTGGTTGTCGGTAATCCACTGTTTGAGAATGGTGAGTTAAAAGGTTATAGCACGCTTAACAATACGAATTTACTTTCTATTGGTAAAAACGGATTACATGCTCCCGGTCTTTTAGATTTAATTGCACCACGTATTGATAGCCGAGGCAAAATAACCGCCGCAGAAATTTCTGCATTAACAGGTCAAAATACGTTCTCTCAACGCTTTGATATTCTTTCATCACAAAAAACTGCTTCTGCCTTAGATAGCTATTTCTTTGGTAGTATGCAATCCGGTCGTATACGCATCATTAATACAGCAGAAGGTAGTGGCGTTAAATTAACGGGTAAATTTGTTGCTGATAACGAATTAAGTGTTAGAGCGGACAATATTCAAACGGATAGTCAAGTTCGCTATGACAGCTACGATAAAGAGGGTAGTGAAAACTATCAAAATTACCGTGGCGGTATTGCTGTTAATAACAGTGGTTCAAGCCAAACTCTGACTAAAACAGAGTTAAAAGGTAAAAACATCACATTAGTTGCTGATAATAAAAACCAAATTAAAGCCTCTGATTTAATGGGGGATGATATTTTATTACAAGGCGCTCATTTAACAGTTGATGGCAAACAGTTACAGCAAAAAGATACCGATACTGACAATCGTTGGTTCTATTCTTGGCAATATGATGTTACTAAAGAAAAAGAGCTAGTACAGCAAGTTGGTAGCCATATTGATGCCAAAAACAGTGCGACATTAACGGCAACTAAAGGTGATGTAACACTTGAAGGCGCCAAAATTAATGCGGGTAATACACTGGCAATTAATGCTAATCAAGATATCAATATCAACGGATTAGTTGAGAAAGAAAATCGCAGTGAAAATGGCTATAAACGCAACCATACTTCTCGTTTAGAAACTGGTAGCTGGAGCAATAGCCATCAAACAGAAACCTTAAAAGCTAGTGAACTAACCGCAGGTAAAACTCTAGGTTTAAATGCTGAAGGTTCAGTTACCGCTCAAGGTGCAAAATTACATTCTAATGAGAATGTTGTTGTTAACGCTAAAGAGAACATCAATCTTAATGTTCAAAATACCAACAATGATAAAACTGTAACCGACAATCATGTTGTTTGGGGAGGTATCGGCGGCGGTAATAATAAGAACAATAACAATAAACAAGAAGTCAGCCATTCAACACAATTAACAGCTGACGGACAACTGTTACTTGCAGCAGATAACAGTGTCAAAATCACAGGTAGTCAAGTCAAAGGTAATCAAGGCGCCTTTGTTAAAACGACTCAAGGTGACGTTGTTATTGATAATGCAATTAGCGAAACCATCACTAAAACAGACGAACGTACAGGTACTGCATTTAACATTACTAAAAACTCCCACAAGAATGAAACTAACCAACAGCATTCAACGGGTAGCGAATTAGTTTCTGATGCAGAATTAACTGTGGTCAGTGGTAAAGATGTCAATGTGATTGGTAGCTTAATTAAAAGTGCTGATGAGTTAGGAATTGAATCTTTAGGTGATATCAACGTTAGATCTGCACAGCAAACCACAAAAATCAATGATGAAAAAACATCATTAGAGATCACTGGTCATGCTAAAGAAGTTGAAGACAAGCAATATAGCGCAGGTTTTCATATCACTCATACTTCCAATAAAAACAACAGCACAGAAACTGAACAAGTAGGATCTACTCTCAGTGGTGGCAGTGTTAAAGTTCAAGCGGATAAAGATGTCACTTTTGCTGGCTCTGATTTAAAAACAACCGCAGGTAATGCCACTGTTTCTGGTGACAATGTTGCTTTTGTTTCAACAGAAAATAAAAAAGAGACTGACAGTACAGATAGAACCATTTCAGGTGGTTTTAGCTATACCGGTGGAGTTGATAAGATCGGTAGTAAAGCTGATTTCCAATATGACAAACAGCATACAACAACCGAACTCACCAAAAATAAAGGTAGCGAAACTCAAGTTGCAGGTGATTTAACCATTACTGCAAACAATGATGTGACGCATCAAGGTGCATCACACAAAGTTGATGGTACGTATAAAGAGTCAGGTGAAAACATTAATCACCTTGCAGCAAATGACAGTGCAACATCTAAAACAGATACCTTAAATATCGGTGTCGATGTGGGTGTTAATCTTGATTATAGCGGCGTTACTCAGCCGATTAAGAAAGCCGTTGAAGATGGTGTTGATGCTGCTAATCCTGACAGCAACAAAGGTATTGATAAAAAAGTTACTTTTAAAGATGCTATTAGTAATCTTGCTAACTTAAGTAACTTAGAAGCACCGAATGTGGGTGTTGAAGTTGGTGTTAAAGGTGGCGGTAGCCAGAAATCACAAAGTGATAGCCAAGCGGTTTCTACATCAATTACTGCGGGTAAAATTAATACTGACAGTAATAAAACGCTACATGACCAAGGTACTCATTATCAATCTACCCAAGGTGATATTGCACTAACAGCTAATACCCATACCAGTGAAGCAGCACAAGACAAACATCAAGAGTCCTTCCATGAAACAACGGGTGGCGGTCAAGTAGGTGTCAGTACCAAAACAGGCAACGATATTACCGTAGCGATTAAAGGTGAAGGTAAAACCACTGACACAAGCCTAACTACTACCAAAGCTGAAGGTAGCCAGTTTAATTCAGCCGGTAATATCAATATTAATGTACGTGAAGATGCACATTATGAGGGTGCTAAGTTTGACGCTCAAGAAGGTAAAACTGTCATAAATGCTGGCGGTGATTTAACACTTGCACAAGCAACAGATACCCACACTGAAAATCAACATAACGTAAATGGCAGTGCAAACCTGAAAGTAGGTACAACACCAGATAGTAAAGATTATGGTGGTGGCTTTAATGCAGGTGGTGCAAATCATCAAAAAGATCAGACAACAGCAAAAGCAGGTTCAGTGAATGGCACTCAAGGTATTGAGTTAAATTCAGGCCATAATCTGACTTTACAAGGCACTCATTTAACCAGCGAAAATGATGTTGCTCTGACTGCAACGAACAAAGTTGATTTCCAAGCAACAGAATCTCAGCGTACTGAAACAGGTAAGAACTTATCAGGTGGATTACAAGCGGGCTTCGGTCAAAAAACAGGAGATAAATCATCTTCTGTCAATGGGTTAGGTGGTGCTGAATTTGCTATTGGTAAGCAAGATGAGAAGAGTGTTTCTCGTGAAGGTGGAACCATTGCTAACCAAGGCAATTTAACTGTTAACGGTAGCTCGGTTAATCTTCAAGGTACTAAAGTTAATAGCAAAGATACGCAATTAACTTCTCAATCTGGTGATACCACGCTGACATCTGCACAATCAACAGATTACAAAAATAATTGGGGTACTGATATCTCTTTAAATGGCAAGCAAACCAATACGACGCCAAAAGAAGTGACTGAAGAAAACCCAGCAACCTCTATCCATGATATTGGTGGCAAAGTTTTAGTGAACGTTGAAGATCAACAAAAATCCACACACCAAAATGCTTCAGTAGAAACAGGTACATTAACTGTAAATAGCGACAAAAACCTCGCTCTTTCTGGTGCAAATGTTTCTGCGGATAATGTAACGGGTAATGTGGGCGGTGACTTTACAGTAACTAGCCAGAAAGACAGTGATCGTCATGTTACTGTTGATGTAAATGTTGGCTATAACCACAACAATGATCCTAAATCTAGTCAAGTTGATAAAACAGCCAAGGCAGGTGGATCATTATTAGAAGACACGATCAAAGAGACCATTGATTCAGGTATTAAATCTGCAACAGATGTTATCTCTGATAAATATAATTCACTCTCTTCAACTATCGCAGATAAAACCGGTATCAGTGACGAGACAAAAGCCAAAATTGATAAAGGTATTGGCACTGTAGGTAACGGTATCAAAAATATTGTAACTGGTGCTGAAGGTCATACAACCAATGCGGATATCAAAGTTTCTCATATTGATAATGATGCGGTGACTCAAACCACAACCTTAACTAGCAAAAATGATATTTCATTAAATGTAAGTGGTACAACTAAGCTTACAGGTGCTGAAATTAAAAGTGAGCAAGGTCAGGTTGATTTAGGTGGTAGCAACGTTCAATTAAACAATATTGAAGGTCACCAATATGAAGCAGGTGCAGATCTTGATCTGAAATCATCTGCTGTTGATTTAGTGAAACAACTTGCAGGTGGTGACTTATCATTAAAATCACCTGTTAAAGTTAATGAAACTGTAAACACAAAATCATCTATTTCTGAAAAATAACAGATACCCCATAAAAGAGTAATGCCTATTCTTTTGTAAGCCAAACCCGCTTGTTATCTCAATAAGCGGGTTTTTTATTTATCTGCTTAGATTTCGCTGATCATCCAATAAATTTACACTTCTTTAAGATTTAAATTAAATACAGAAAATGAAAAAGAGAAGCTAATACATTGAATTAAAAATAGAAAAGTACATTTTATCGTAGAAATTAAATCGTCATCGACTCCTTGACCTTCCCCTAATGGTAAAGCCTAAGCTTTATCTCATACCATATTTAAGAGGGGATTTTTGATGAACACTAATACTACGTTGTCCTCTGCCAATCGGTTGAGTTTACCTGTTGAAGGTATGACATGTGCATCATGTGTTGGTCGTGTCGAACGAGCCTTAAAAGCCGTACCACAAATACAAGATGCCGTTGTCAATCTAGCCACTGAACGTGCAGATATTACATTTACAAATACACCCGACCCCATAGTTGCCGTGAGTGCCATTGAAAGTTCAGGTTATAAAGTATCCGAAGAGATAACCGAGCTGGCAATTGAAGAAATGACCTGCGCATCTTGCGTTGGTCGTGTAGAAAAAGCACTAGCTCAAGTACCCGGTGTATTAGAAGCCACGGTAAACCTTGCAACTGAACGCGCTCGGGTACGCCATTTATCAGGCGTAGTATCGATCACGGATTTAGAGGCCGCCGTTGTACACGCAGGCTATAAACCCCGTCGTTTATCTGATGATCCAGCAAATACACGCGATGTAGGTGAAGAGCGCCGTGAAAAAGAGGAACGTTCATTACGCCGCGCATTACTTATCGCCACTATTTTCACATTACCCGTTTTTGTTATTGAAATGGGCTCACACTTTATTCCCGGCGTACATGGTTGGGTTACTCAAACACTGGGGCAACAACTAAACTGGTATATTCAATTTATCCTCGCCACTATTGTGATGTTTGGCCCCGGATTACGCTTTTTCCAAAAAGGAATACCAGCGTTATTACGCGGTGCTCCTGATATGAACTCATTAGTGTCTGTTGGTACAGCCGCCGCTTACGGCTATTCAGTAGTATCAACCTTTATTCCTCACGTCTTACCTGCGGGCACAGCCAATATCTATTTTGAAGCCGCTGTTGTGATTGTCACCTTGATCTTGTTAGGAAGAACGCTTGAAGCAAAGGCAAAAGGAAATACATCTCAAGCAATTAAACGTTTAGTCGGCCTACAAGCTAAAACGGCGCGAGTTTCTCGTCATGGTGAGACATTGGAGATCCCTCTTGATCAAGTCGTGATGGGAGATATTGTTTTTGTTCGCCCTGGTGAAAAAATACCTGTTGATGGGGAAATTATTGACGGCAACTCTTACGTTGATGAGAGCATGATAACGGGCGAGCCTGTACCTGTATCGAAAGAGATTGGCTCTGAAGTTGTCGGTGGAACCATCAATAAAACAGGTGCTTTTAGTTTTAAAGTCACAAAAGTTGGCTCCAATACCGTATTAGCACAAATAATTCGCTTAGTGGAAGAAGCTCAAGGCTCTAAGCTTCCTATTCAAGCCCTAGTTGATAAAGTCACCATGTGGTTTGTACCCGCAGTTATGTTAGGCGCAACGATCACCTTCTTTATTTGGTTAGCTTTTGGTCCAGAACCTGCACTAACCTTTGCGCTTATAAATGCCGTTGCTGTATTAATTATTGCCTGCCCATGTGCTATGGGATTAGCAACGCCAACATCCATTATGGTAGGCACAGGTCGCGCCGCAGAATTGGGAATTCTTTTCCGAAAAGGAGAAGCCTTACAAGCCTTACGCGATGTCAATGTTGTTGCTCTTGATAAAACAGGCACATTAACAAAAGGTCGTCCTGAATTAACGGATTTAATTCCAGCAGAAGGTTTTAAATATAACGAAGTCTTAAGCCTTGTTGCAGCTATTGAAACTTATTCTGAACATCCTATTGCAGAAGCTATTGTCAATGCAGCTAAAGAGGCTAAATTAACGCTCGCTACGGTTGAAAATTTCGAGGCGATTCCGGGGTTTGGCGTGAGTGCAATCGTGGGTGGAAGAGCTGTATCAGTTGGTGCTGATCGCTTTATGAAGCAACTAGAATTAGATGTAAGCCACTTTATCTCTTCAGCGCAAAAACTCGGTGAACAAGGCAAAAGCCCTCTTTATGCAGCCATTGATGGGCGTCTTGCTGCCATTATTGCCGTTGCAGATCCGATTAAAGAAACAACCCCTGAAGCAATCAACGCTTTACATGGTTTAGGTTTAAGAGTTGCTATGATCACAGGTGATAACGAAGCCACAGCAAAAGCGATTGCTAAACAGTTAGGTATTGATGAAATTGCGGCTGAAGTACTTCCTGATGGAAAAGTCGAAGCCTTAAAACAATTTAGCCATAAAGGCGCCAAAATCGCTTTTGTTGGTGATGGTATCAATGATGCTCCAGCACTTGCACAAGCTGATGTTGGGTTAGCGATTGGTACAGGAACCGATGTCGCCATTGAAGCTGCTGATGTCGTGTTAATGTCGGGTGATCTGCGCGGTGTCGTTGATGCAATCGCTTTAAGCCAAGCCACTATTCGTAATATCAAACAAAACTTATTTTGGGCTTTTGCCTATAACGCCTTATTAATTCCTGTCGCGGCTGGCATGCTTTATCCAATTAATGGCATGTTGCTTTCACCCATCATTGCTGCGGCCGCAATGGCACTTTCAAGTGTATTTGTATTGGGTAACGCCTTACGACTAAAACGTTTTCAAGCACCAATGAAAACACATTAATAGAGTGATTCTATTTATAGCCAGACTCAGCAAGGGTCTGGCTCAATATTATGAAGCGACTATTTTATACTTATAGAGAGTGCTTTATTATTTGATAAGGAGGACATAATGAATATTGGTCAAGCTGCAAAAAAGTCTGGTATTTCAAGCAAAATGATCCGTTATTATGAGCAAATTGGCTTAATTCCAAAAGCTATTCGTACTGATTCAGGTTATCGCGATTACACAGATACAGACGTAGCTTGCTTTCGTTTTATTCGCCATTCTCGAGCGCTTGGTTTTTCAACAGAACAAATATCAACATTGTTAGTTTTATGGAATAACAGAGAACGTGCCAGTGCCGATGTGAAATCTATCGCACTCTCCCACATTGAAGAACTCAATCGTAAAATTACTGAACTACAACGAATGACAAAAACGTTAGAACACTTAGCGAAAGATTGCCAAGGTGATAACAATCCTGATTGCCCGATTATTGCAGGATTAGTTGAGCCCAAGTCAGGCTCTCAAAGTAAAACAACCAAAAGTCACCTTTCCCGCCTTCGCTCTTCAATTTAGTTTTTCTATCAACCATAAAAAATCCCGCTTATTACTAAGCGGGATTTTCTTGTTCAACGGAAAGTTAAATAACCATTGTTATCAACGGATAAATTAACCTAATTGACCGTGACAATGCTTAAATTTCTTACCCGATCCGCAAGGACATGGTTCGTTACGACCCACTTTTTTACCTGCGGCAACTTGACCATCTACTGCTGACATTTGAGATTCTTTTGTCACTTCATGGCTTAATTGCTGTTGTTTAGCTAAACGTTCTGCTTCTTCACGACGGCGACGTTCTAACTCTTCAACTTCTTCTGGTAAACGAACTTGTACTTTGCTTAGTGTGCTGATCACTTCGTATTTCAGTGATTCCAACATATTAGCAAACATAGCGAACGATTCACGTTTGTACTCTTGTTTTGGATCTTTTTGTGCATAACCACGTAAATGGATACCTTGACGTAAATAATCCATTGCTGCCAAGTGCTCTTTCCACAGTGAATCTAGCGTTTGTAACATCACGCCTTTTTCAAAGTTACGCATCATCTCAGCACTAACGATCTCTTCTTTCGCTTTATAGACTTCGATAGATTTTTCTAAAATACGCTCACGCAATGTTTCTTCGTGTAATTCAGGCTCTTTATCTAACCACTCTTTGATTGGTAAATTTAAATCAAAGTCTTTTTGTAGACATGCTGTTAAGCCTTCGATATCCCACATTTCTTCCAGTGATTGAGGTGGAATATAATTATCAATCATTGAAGTGAAGACGTCTTGGCGAATGCTATCAATAGTTTCGCTTACATCTGCCACATCCAGTAATTCGTTACGCTGAGTATAGATTGCACGACGTTGGTCATTTGCCACATCATCATATTCAAGCAGTTGCTTACGAATATCAAAGTTGCGGTTTTCTACTTTACGCTGTGCGTTTGCTATCGCTTTGGTTACCCAAGGGTGCTCAATCGCTTCGGTTTCATTCATACCTAATTTACGCATCATGCCAGACACTTTGTCTGAAGCAAAAATACGCATTAAGGAGTCTTCCATAGATAAATAGAAACGAGAAGAACCTTCATCCCCTTGACGACCCGCACGACCACGTAACTGGTTATCAATACGACGAGATTCGTGACGCTCAGTACCAATGATATGCAAACCACCAGAGGCTAATACTGCATCATGGCGCTCTTTCCATTTGGCTTTGATTTCTTCGATTTGCTCTTCAGTTGGCTCTTCAAGTTTAGCCACTTCAGTCTGCCAACTACCCCCTAACACGATATCGGTACCACGACCTGCCATGTTAGTTGCAATAGTTACCGCTGAAGGTAAACCTGCGTTAGCAATGATGTCCGCTTCCATTGCGTGGAATTTCGCATTCAGCACGTTATGGTGAACATTCGCTTTAGTCAGCGCTTTAGAAATTTCTTCTGATTTTTCAATTGAAATGGTACCCACAAGAACAGGCTGACCATTTTGAGTACGTTCACGAATATCTTCAATAATGGCGGCAAATTTACCTTGCTCGTTCATATAAACTAAGTCAGGTAGATCTTTACGTACCATTGGGCGGTTAGTTGGGATAACAATGGTTTCTAAGCGATAGATAGAGTTAAATTCAAACGCTTCAGTATCCGCAGTACCGGTCATCCCTGCTAATTTTTCGTATAAACGGAAATAGTTTTGGAATGTGATTGACGCTAATGTTTGGTTCTCATTTTGGATCTTCACACCTTCTTTTGCTTCAACCGCTTGGTGTAAACCATCTGACCAACGACGACCTTGCATTGTACGACCCGTGTGTTCGTCAACAATGATAACTTCGCCATCTTTAACAATGTAGTCAACGTCTTTGGTAAATAGCGCGTGAGCACGTAATGCTGCTGTCACATGGTGCATTAACATAATGTTAGCTGGTGAGTATAAAGACTCTCCTTCTTTCATCATGCCAGCATCTGCTAATAATCCTTCGATTTTAACCAAACCGCGTTCTGTGATGTTCACTTGACGTGTTTTTTCATCAACAGAGTAATCACCTTCACCTTGGAAAGTGTCTGAGTCTTCTTTCTCTTGAGAAATCAAGTGAGGGATCACTTTATTCATTTGGATATAAAGCTCAGAACTGTCTTCTGCTGGACCTGAAATGATCAGCGGAGTACGCGCTTCATCGATTAAGATTGAGTCGACCTCATCCACTAAAGCATAGTGTAATTTACGTTGAACACGTTCTTGTGGGCTAAATGCCATGTTGTCACGCAGGTAGTCGAAACCAAATTCGTTGTTCGTACCATAAGTGATATCAGCATTATAGGCTTCACGTTTTACTGGTGGCGCCATATTTGGCAAGTTGATACCAACGCTTAAACCCAAGAATTCAAACAGAGGACGGTTATTTTCGGCGTCACGTTGTGCTAGATAGTCATTGACAGTAACAACGTGAACCCCTTTACCTGATAACGCATTTAAATATGCCGGTAATGTTGCAGTTAATGTTTTACCTTCACCTGTACGCATCTCAGCAATACAACGTTCATTTAGCACCATACCACCGATTAACTGCACATCGAAGTGACGCATACCAAAGACACGCTTACTTGCTTCACGTACGGTTGCAAATGCTTCAGGTAAAATATCTTCTTCTTTTTCACCGTTCTTTAAACGCTCACGAAATTCATTTGTTTTCGCTTTTAGCTCATCATCAGTCAGCTTTTCAAATTCTGGTTCTAATTTATTAATTTCACCAACAATTTTACGCATACGACGGATTGTACGATCATTACGACTACCAAAAATTTTGGTTACAATTTTACCTAACATAAATCTTTATTCTCATTTATGGCGTGAAACGCCGAAAACAGCCTCTGTATCTATCAATAAACAGAGATAACCATAATCTTATTAGATTAAGTGACTCATTAAACTGTTAGGTAAGGCCCTGCGCGAATGCCACGGATTTGTGCAAGCCATAATCCGGTATGATAGGAATTTGTATTCTGTACTAAAACGTAGCCAGAAAGAGGAAGGTTGCTTAGTGCCGATGATGGAGTCTCTGTTAATAAGGCATACAGAGTATCAAGCATAACCGCTGCAACATTAGAAACAGGCAGCGGTTCATCTTTGGCTTTAACCATCAACTCAGGCGAATTAATGGTGAATGCAAAAGAGAGCTGTTTAATCACATTTTTTACTGCATGTTGTTGCCAGTAATTAAAGGTGAAGGATGAAGCAGGATTCTGTACACTTTGACGTAAGAATAAGTTATCAAACGCAATAAGTGCCTGACTTTGGCGGTTTTGAGATGAAGGGGTATCAGTTTGCTGTGGATTTTCGGCATGAGTAGACAACAGCGAAGGTATTCCAATACCTGCTGCTACCATCCCTAAAAGCAGGTGCGACCAAAAATATCGCCTGCCAAACTGTCGCCAAAAACTTATAATGCTCATTAACCTTCGTTGCTCATTAATCTTTATTTTGTGGAGTCAAAATCTATGCGGGATAGTTACCCACAATCATTGGAAAAAATCTTCATTGAACTTGAAGGTTCCAACAAGAGTACATTACAACTTATACAACAGCGTGCAACGATTTTACTAAAATTAAATCGCGCCGTCATGGCTCTTTTACCTGTTCCTTTACGAGATAAGTGCCGTGTCGCAAATTATCGCAGTGCTATTTTAATTATTGAAGTTGCAAACGCAAGTTGGTTAACTCGTTTACGTTATGAAACCCCATCATTACTTTCTGCATTGAGACAAGAAATTTTACCATCCTTATCCTCAATAGACATCAAAATAAATCCGTCTTTGGGAATAAAACAGGAAAAAAGATCTTTAATATCATCATTAAAAGAGCAAGAGCCTATAAAGAGACGTCACTTAAGTTTAGAAAGCGCACAATCATTGAAGTACTTGGCAGAGAAAAGCCCGAAGAAATTAAGAGAGAGATTAGAACGGTTGGCTGCACTTGCCGGAGAGAGTACAAGTACAGCCAAAAATGAACGTTAATTAGAGATAATTAACGTGCTTTCCTTCGCAGGAATTAAGCAAAGACCATTGAGGGAGCTTTGAATGCCACTGGCATTTGCGCTTCGTCTTCAAATGTGACGAATTCCCACGCAGATTCTTTTGCTAATACAGCTTGGAGCAATTTATTGTTTAGTGCATGACCTGATTTAAACGCGGTGAATTCACCGATAATGTTATAGCCACACATAAATAAATCACCGATTGCATCCAACATTTTGTGACGAACGAATTCATCTTCAAAACGTAGGCCATCGTCGTTGAGAACACGATAGTCATCAACTACGATTGCACAATCGAAGCTTCCGCCTAAACACAATCCTTTGGATTGCAGGTATTCGATATCACGCATAAATCCAAAAGTACGAGCACGACTGATTTGGCTCATAAAAGACTCTGCGGAGAAATCTAATTTATAACGTTGTGTACTTGCATCAATGGCTGGGTGATTAAAATCAATAGTAAAATCTAATTTAAACCCGTTATATGGACGCATTTCTGCCCATTTGTCGCCATCTTCTACACGCACTGTTTCTTTGATGCGAATGAATTTCTTCGCAGTACGAAGCTCTTCGATGCCTGCATCAAGTAACAAGAAAACAAAAGGTGCCGCACTTCCATCCATAATTGGAATTTCAGGTGCGTTCACTTCAATTACGATATTATCAATGCCTAAACCAGCCAGTGCTGCGTTTAAATGCTCAACGGTTGATATACGCACATCGTCTTCGTTAACTAAGCAAGTACATAACATAGTGTCACGAACTGATTTTGCGTCTGCTGGAAAATCCACCGGTGGATTTAAGTCAGTACGACGGTAGATGACCCCAGTGTTTGCTGGCGCCGGACGCATTGTAAGCGTAACTTTTTTACCCGTGTGAAGTCCCACACCAGTTGCTTGTACAATTCGTTTTAATGTCCGTTGTTTGATCATCATTTTATCTCGCAATGTTATCCGTCCTACCAATCATTATACTTATAATTGGCAGGACAGTTTAGCACAAAAAGCGGAGATGCCAATCTTTTTGGCGATTAATCAGCCTGTTTTCTCAGGAACGCAGGGATATCTAAATAATCCGGTTCTTTGCTTGCCTGAGTAGATTGTTCGTTAACGGCTTTTGCAGCAGGCTTGCTTTCTTCTACGGCAGAGAAAGAAGACATGCTATTTTGCATTTGCTGGTAACGATTCTCCATTGCGCTTTGCTGATTCTGTTTATTAGTTACCAGCGTAATTTCTGGACGTTTGTCCATACCAATACCTGTTGCAACCACAGTCACACGCAATTCATCATTCATTTCTGGGTCAAGGGATGTACCGATAACCACAGTCGCATTATCTGATGCAAATGCACGAATGGTATTACCCACTGTTTCAAATTCATCAAGACGTAAGTCAAAGCCTGCTGTGATGTTGACTAACACACCACGAGCGCCAGATAAGTCGATGTCTTCCAATAATGGACTTGAAATCGCCATTTCTGCTGCTTCTTCAGCACGATCTTCACCTTTCGCAGCACCAGATCCCATCATGGCATAACCCATTTCAGACATCACAGTTCTTACGTCAGCAAAGTCAACGTTCATTAAACCTGGGCGAGTAATTAGCTCAGCGATACCTTGCACTGCGCCTTTTAATACATCATTAGCTGCACCAAATGCATCTAATAATGAAATTCCACGACCAAGTACTTTTAATAATTTGTCATTTGGAATAGTGATTAATGAGTCAACATGTTTTGATAACTCAGTAATACCTTGTTCCGCAAATGCCATACGTTTTTTGCCTTCAAAATTAAAAGGCTTAGTTACTACAGCAACGGTCAAAATGCCTAATTCTTTAGCCACTTCTGCAACAACAGGCGCAGCACCAGTACCAGTACCACCACCCATACCTGCTGCGATAAAGACCATATCGGCACCTTCAAGTGCTGCACGTAACCCTTCGCGGTCTTCCTCAGCAGCATTACGGCCCACTTCAGGATTTGCACCTGCACCTAAGCCTTTCGTAATGGCATTACCAATTTGAATAGTCTGTCCGACCGCTGTTTTACGTAGCGCTTGAGCATCCGTATTGACTGCAAAGAAATCTACACCTTCAATACGTTCACGAACCATGTGCTCAACCGCATTACCGCCGCCGCCACCAACGCCGATGACTTTGATCACCGCATCGTTGGTTAATTCCATAGGTTCAAACATAATTTCTCTCCGTTTTGTGCCTTCTCAGGGCCGCTTGCTCAAACGACCTCTTTTTAAATTTGTCTGATTATTAAAACTCTCTTTTTAGCCAACCAGTGAGTTTCTTAAATAAACCACCGACAGCAGAGCGTTTCTCGGTTTCAGTTTCCTCACCAAAGTGAGATTCTTTACCGTAATGCAAGAGCCCAACCGCTGTTGAGTAGTAGGGATCCTGCGCATAATCTGTTAGCCCGGTAATATTTAACGGTTTACCGATCCGTACTTGCGTGTGGAAAACACGTTGAGCACATTCAACAAGTCCATCAATCTGTGCAGCACCACCTGTTAGCACAATACCTGCGGCTAAATGATGCTTAATCCCTTGCTGGCGTAACTGTTCTTGAACTTTTAAAATCTCTTCATTAACAAGATTGAGCAGTTCGGTATAACGAGGCTCAATCACCTCAGCAAGAGTTTGTCGTTGCAGACTTCTTGGTGGTCTGCCTCCGACACTTGGAACCTCGACATTTTCATCTTTACCAACTAAAGAACCTAATGCACAACCATGGCGAACTTTGATAGCTTCTGCATCATTTGGCGGTGTACCAAAAGCGTAAGCGATATCACTGGTTACAACATTGCCTGCATAAGGAATAACGCGGGTATGTCTTAATGCTCCACCGGTATAAATAGCGATATCCATTGTACCGCCACCAATATCAACAACACACACACCTAATTCACGTTCATCTTCTGTTAATACAGCGAAACTTGAAGCGAGTCCCGCAAAAATCAGCTGATCCACTTTTAACCCACAGCGTTCAACTGCTTTTACAATATTCTTTGCCATATCGTTATGGCAGGTAATTAAATGAACTTTAGCCTGCATACGCACGCCCGATAATCCAACTGGGTTTTTGATCCCTTCTTGATAATCAATGGCATACTCTTGCGGTATAACGTGTAAAACACGGTGTTCATCTTTTACTTTGACGGATTTCGCGGTATGTACCACGCTATCAACATCATCTTGAGTCACTTCTTCTTCTGAAATTGGCACCATCCCAATCTCATTTTGGCAACTGATATGCTTGCCTGATAACGCCAAATATACTGAAGATATTTGACAGTCAGCCATTAATTCAGCTTGATCTACCGCCCGTTGTACACATTTTACGACGGATTCGAGATCGTTAACGCCACCTTTATCCATGCCCCGAGATGGACAACTTCCCACCCCGATAATATTCACTACGCCATCAGGCAGGATCTCACCGACAAGGGTGGCTACTTTGGCCGTACCAATCTCAAGACCAACTACTAATTTTCTGTCCGTCGCTTTGATCATTATTGTTCTGCCTTCGCCTTCATCGTGTCATCTGCCACGTCTTGTTTATTCATTCTCAAGTAATAAAGGAGCCCATCCGACTGCACCACCACTGTCATAACGCAGATCCACGTAATCAACTCGTTTATCTGTTTGTTGTTGCAGTATCGGATACAACTCAATAAAGCGAGCGATCCGTTTTTCGTTATCCTTACGACCTAACTCCAATCGGACATCATTGTCTAAAACTAATTGCCATCCTTGACGGGCAGACATTGACGCTGCTTTTAAATTCAGGTTACTTGCAAGAAGCTGATCTCTCATTGCGACATAACCTGACAACACCATTTTTTCGCTTCCTTGTGGGCCATATAGCAAAGGATAACTTCCTTTTGTTTCCAACTGCGTTGGCAGACTGAAAATGCGCCCTTCTTTATCAAGAAAGTAAGTATCATTCCAACGGGTAAAGGGAACATACTCAACCAGATGGATTTTAAGTTCATCAGGCCACTGTTTACGCACAGTGACTTGCCTAATCCATGGCATGCGTTCAATTTGTTGCTGAATGATATTCACATCCTGTGTCATAAATGTGCCCGGCTGTCCTAAAGACAAAATGGCCTGACGCACATCATCATTCGCTGTGTAATGCCGTTCGCCTGTTAATACAAGTTTTGAGATTGGCAGACGATTTGCGTCTTTCATCCAGTTAACTACTTGTATTCCACCCCAAACGATGGTGGCAATCACACATAAGAAAAAGATTAATCCTGATAAATAAGTACCATTACTCGGTCTGTCAGAATGTTGCTTCTCTTTATGTTCTTTTATATTTAGCGCTGCTTGTGACATATTAACCCACTAACTCCTGAGCAACGTTTAAACAAGAGAATCGCCCATCCTTTTGTCCGATATTCCAGCGATTAATACTTTTCCTACATATATATACTTTATGAACACTCTTAGATTTGATAATTAAATCACTAAATTGTTCAATCTGTTGAGAATTATTTACTTTAAAAGAAGAAATAGCGAATTTTTCTGCGTTTTTCTTACTTTTTAACTGAAATTTTTTCTCAACACTGATTTGAGCAAGCGAATTCTCGATCATTTTTTTCGCCAATTCAGTGTTACTTTCTTCATAACACGCCATCATTACAGTGAGTTTATTGACTATTTCACCATAAATGATGTTCACTTGCTCAAACATCCGTCTTAATCCTCGCTGAAAGATGGCTGTAATTTCGTATCTGCTAAGCGACGCGCTATTTTACCAATATTTCCAGCACCTTGAACTAAAACAAGATCATTATCTGTTAATACACCCGCTAATATTGATGAAATCTTATCCACATCAGAAACCCAGATAGGATCTAGCTTCCCACGTTGGCGAATTGTTCGACAAAGTGAGCGACTATCGGCACCTGCAATAGGCGCTTCCCCAGCAGAATAAACATCTGTTAATAATAAAATATCAACTTGATTGAGAACAGTGGCAAAGTCTTCATATAAATCACGAGTACGTGTATAGCGATGAGGTTGGAAAATCATCACTAGACGTTTGTCTGGCCATCCTGCTCTCGCTGCTTTGATCGTTGCATCAACTTCTGTTGGATGATGACCATAATCATCCACTAACATGACTTCACCTTCTTGGCCATTAACATGCTCAAGACCATAGTTACCTAAGAAGTCGAAACGACGTCCAGTACCTTGGAAGTTAAGTAATGCCGCTAAAATATGTTCGTCAGCAATACCTTCTTCTGTGGCTACAGCAACCGCTGCCGTCGCATTCAATGCGTTATGGCGACCAGGTGAGTTTAAGACAACTTGTAAATCTGGCATACCTTCACGAGAAATAGTGAAAAAGCCTTGAGCGCCTTTTTGTTCATAATGTGTAATACGAACATCCGCATCTTCACTAAAGCCATAAGTCGTAATGTAACGACCCACTTTAGGAATAATCGAGCGGATCACATCGTCATCCAGACACATCACTGCACGACCATAGAATGGTAAATTGTGCAAAAAGGTAATAAACGTCTCTTTTAGATTGTCAAAATTACCATGATATGTGTCCATATGGTCAGCTTCGATATTCGTAACGACTGCAACCATTGGTTGTAAATGTAAAAACGATGCATCGCTTTCATCAGCTTCAGCAATTAAATAACGGCTGCAACCTAAACGAGCATGCGTACCAGCCGATTTAACAAGCCCCCCATTAACAAACGTAGGATCTAAACCCGCTTGCGCATAAATATTTGAAATCATCGCTGTTGTCGTGGTTTTACCATGTGTTCCGGCAATCGCAACACCATGACGATAACGCATCAATTCAGCCAGCATTTCAGCACGACGGATAACTGGGATACGAGCTTCTCTTGCTGCAATAATCTCAGGGTTTTCAGCACTGATTGCTGTCGAAACCACAACAACACTTGCGCCACGAATATTTTCAGGGCGATGATTAAAATAGACTGTTGCGCCTAAGGCAACGAGCTGTTGTGTGACTACGTTTGGTGCTAAATCAGAACCGCTGATTTCATAACCTTCGTTAGCCAGCACTTCAGCAATTCCACCCATACCCGCACCACCGATGCCGATAAAGTGAATATGCTTAACTTTTCTCATTTCAGGCACAAACGATCTTAATTTTGCCAGTTGTTGTGTATTCACTATTTACTTCTTCACTCTAAGTTAATGGTTACAAGTTACGTTTATTTTTTTGCCACTTCGATTATCACATTTGCTACGCGCTCTGTGGCATCCGTAATCGCAACACTTTTTGCTTTCTCTGCCATCGCTAATAAGGTTTCTCTATCCCAATTTTTCAGGGTTTGTGCAATGACTTCTGGAGTTAAATCATTTTGCTCGATAATTCGCGCGGCACCCGCTTTTTCTAGCGGCAGTGCATTCCAATATTGCTGTCTATCTTTGTGCTGGAAAGGAACAAAAATAGCGGGTAATCCCGCTGCGGCAATTTCGCTGACTGTTAATGCACCTGAACGACACACCACAACATCAGCCCATTGGTAAGCTTGCGCTATATCATCAATAAATTCAGTAACTTTATATTCAGATTTAACTGAATTTTTTACTAATTCGTTCTGATAGCGTGTTTTTGTATCACTTTCGCCACCTTTTCCTGCTTGATGCCAGATTGTAACATGTTCACCTAGCAAACCGGCAACTACAGGTAAGGTATGATTTAAAATTCTAGCGCCTTGGCTACCACCAATAATCAGCACACGAACAGGCCCTGTTCTCTCTTTTAATCGTACTGAAGGTGCTTCAAGTGCCAATACATCTTCACGAACAGGATTTCCAACGACAGGTGCTTTAGGAAATGCCCCCGGAAAAGCCTGCAATACACGTTTCGCAATTTTAGATAACCAACGATTGGTTAATCCAGCGATACCATTTTGCTCATGCAAAATAACAGGGATCCCACACATCCAAGCAGCAACACCGCCCGGACCTGAAACATAGCCCCCCATACCAAGTACAGCATCTGGTTGATAGCGCTTCATAATGGCACGAGCTTGGAAAATCGCTTTAATAATACGAATAGGTGCTGCGATTAACGCTTTAATCCCTTTGCCACGTAAGCCTGAGATACGAATAAATTCAATTTCGATACCGTGTTTAGGCACTAAATCGGCTTCCATTCTATCCGCCGTTCCTAACCATCGGATTTCCCAACCTTGGGATTGTAGATAATGAGCAACAGCCAGTCCCGGGAATACATGTCCCCCAGTACCACCAGCCATAACCATTAAACGGCGTCTACGCTCGCTCATTTCGGGCTCCTTACAAACGCCTGAGCTTGTGCTAGACGTGTTTCATAATCAATTCGTAATAACATCACGATGGCGGTTGACATAATAATCAAGCTCGAACCACCGTAACTAATAAGAGGAAGGGTTAATCCCTTTGTTGGCAACATGCCTGCTGCTGCGCCTACATTGACCAATGATTGGAATGTAAACCAAATTCCGATAGAGCAAGCTAAAAAGCCTGAAAAACGTTGATCGAGGATCAGCGCACGCCGCCCAATTTGCATCGCACGAAAAGCGATGAAGAATACCATTAAAAGCACCAAAACCACACCGATATAACCAAGTTCTTCAGCAAGAATAGAGAAAATAAAGTCGGTATGTGCTTCAGGTAAATATTCTAATTTTTGTACTGAGTTTCCTAAACCTTGACCCAGTAAATCCCCACGGCCAAATGCCATTAGAGATTGTGTAAGCTGATAACCGCTACCAAATGGATCTTCCCAAGGCTCTAAGAAAGAAGTAATCCGTCGAACACGGTAAGGTTCAACGATAATCAACATAACAACAGCCGCAATTCCTGAGCCGATAATAGCTAAGAATTGCCAAATTTTAGCGCCTGCTAAAAATAACAACGCTAATGTTGTTACGAATAAAACCACAACCGTTCCTAAATCTGGCTGTAATAACAATAAAACAGCCAGTATTAACATCACCCCCATCGGCTTACAGAAACCCCAAAAGTTGTTTCTAACTTCTTCAACTTTTCGAACTAAATAACTCGATAGATAGCAAAACAGTGCAAGTTTTGATAATTCAGCAGGCTGGAAATTTAATGGTCCGACAGCAATCCAACGTGAAGCACCATTAACAGAACTCCCGACCCCCAATACCAACAATAAAAGTATTATTGAACCGAAAAGCATTAAACTGCTATAACGTTGCCAAATTGCCATTGGAATACGCATAGTGACTAATGCTATACAAAATGCGACAACAATATAGATGCCATCACGCTTAGCGAATAAGAAAGGATCTTCTGCAAGGCGTTGACCAACAGGCATTGAAGCCGATGTCACCATAACAAAGCCGACAACCGCTAATCCGAAAGTAAACCAGAGCAAAGTGCGATCATACGGCACAAATGCCGTATTCTCAGTTTGATAACTGCCCACTAGCCACTGTTTTAATCTTCGCATTGCGAATATGCTCATCAGCCAAGCTCCCTTGCTAAACGTGCAAATTCATCACCACGTTGCTCAAAACATTTGAACTGATCTAAGCTTGCACATGCAGGAGAGAGCAACACCATATCTCCTGATTTTACAGTCGGTGCTAAAGCTCGCATGGCTTCTTCCATTGTCACTGTTAATAAAGAAACATCAGGTCGTAGATTTGCCAATGCTTGTCCATCTTGTCCAAAACAATACAGACGAATATTGTCACTGCTGATATAAGGTAATAAAGAAGTGAAGTCAGCCGATTTCCCGTCACCACCTAATAAAAGATGCAGAGTGCCTTCAACTTCAAGTCCTCGTAATGCCGCTTCAGTGCTTCCCACATTGGTCGCTTTCGAGTCATTTATCCAACGTACATTTTGATGTGAATAAACCAATTGAAAACGATGAGCTAGACCATGATAGTTTTTCAGTACTTCCAAGCCCGCTTTACGAGAGATCCCCACAGCATCAGCAAGTGCTAATGCAGCAAGTCCATTGGTATAATTATGTTGTCCAGAAAGGTACATTTCAGCTGTCGAAAGGACTTTCTCACCTTTCACTTTTAAAATGCGATTTGTATTATCAAGTTGATAATCGCCTTGACCAACACCAAAACTAACACAACGATTATCTTTACCTGCTAAAGGTAACGTTAATGCATCATCTTCGTTATAAACGCAGGTTTTAGCATTATCGTAGATACGCAGTTTTGCTTCACGATATTGCTCTAATCCTAACGGATAGCGATTCATATGATCTTCGCTAATATTTAATACCGTTGCAGCTGCGGCTTGTAAGCTATAAGTCGTTTCCAATTGGAAGCTCGATAGCTCTAGTACATATAAATCATGAGGCTCGGTTAATAAGGTCAGAGCTGGAACACCAATATTGCCACCGACCCCAACGCGAATATCATCTGCACTTGCCATTTCACCCACTAGCGTTGTCACGGTGCTTTTACCGTTAGAGCCAGTAATCGCGACAATAGGCGCTTTGGCTTCACGGCAAAACAGTTCTATATCACCGACAATTTCAACACCATGATTTGCTGCTTCAACAAGCTCAGGTGTTGAAAGCGCAATACCCGGACTTGAGATAATTAAATCAGCATCGTTAAGCCATGCTTGATGGAAACTACCTGTATGATATTCAACGTCAGCAGGAAGCTTATCTAAGCCTCCTGGTTTTTGGCGTGTATCAATAACCTTAGGTGTAACACCTTGGCGGATAAAAAAGTCAACGCAGGAAAGGCCTGTTATTCCAAGCCCAACAACAACCACTTTTTTTCCCTGATAATTTGCCATTTTAACGTACCTTTAACGTCGCTAGACCAATAAGCACTAACATCAATGAGATGATCCAGAAACGGACAATAACACGAGGTTCAGGCCAGCCTTTTAATTCATAATGATGATGAATTGGAGCCATACGGAAAATACGTTGACCACGCAACTTAAATGAGCCGACTTGTAAAATAACGGAGAGAGTTTCAACAACAAACACACCGCCCATAATGACTAATAAGAATTCTTGGCGTAATAACACCGCAATCGTTCCTAATGCGCCACCTAATGCGAGAGAACCAACATCTCCCATAAAGACTTGAGCTGGGTAAGTATTAAACCAAAGGAAACCTAAACCAGCTCCCACTATCGCAGTACAGACAATGACTAACTCACCCGCATGCATTAAATAAGGAATTTTTAAGTAGCTTGCAAAATTAACGTTACCTGTTGCCCATGCAACTAAAGCAAAACCGGCAGCCACAAAGACAGTTGGCATAATGGCTAGACCGTCCAAACCATCCGTTAAGTTAACGGCATTACTGGTTCCCACAATCACAAAATACGCCAATAAAATATAAAGCATGCCTAATTGAGGCATAACATCTTTAAAGAATGGAACGACTAGCTGTGTTGCAGATGTATCTTTACCAATGGCATACATACTAAAGGCAACCACTAACGCCAGTACGGATTGCCAGAAATATTTCCAACGTGCAATTAAGCCTTTGGTATCTTTACGAACAACTTTGCGATAATCATCAACAAACCCAATCACGCCGTAGCCAATTAAAACCAGCAATACACACCAAACGTAAGGGTTATCTAATCTTGCCCATAACAATGTAGAGATGGAGATGGAGAACAGGATCATAATCCCGCCCATTGTTGGTGTACCACGTTTACTAAAGTGCGACTCAGGGCCTTCACTACGAACCACTTGTCCAATTTGCATTTTTTGTAACCATGCGATGAGATGAGGCCCCATCCACAAAGCAATAATTAATGCCGTCAATAAACCAACAATCGCCCTGAATGTCAGATAAGAAAACACATTAAAAAATGTATGGTATTTAACCAAGTATTCGGCTAGCCAAACTAACATTCAAAGCACTCCTTTAATGCGTTCACGATATCTTCCATCGCGGAGCTTCGTGAACCTTTTACTAAAACTGAAACAACATCATGCTGCTGTAATAATGGAATTAATTGAGCAAGTAAGTCGGCTTTAAATGCAAAATGCTGACCACCTTGATTTTCATCACTAATAAAATGACTGTGATGCCCAACAGTGAAGACACTATCAATACCGGCATTGTGAGCAAAACGACCAACATCACGGTGACATTTCTCTGAATCTTTACCTAATTCAGCCATATCCCCGGCAACAAAAATTTTATATCCCGGCAATTGAGAGAGTACTTGTAAGCCCGCTATCATCGAGCCATCGTTCGCATTGTAAGTGTCATCTAACACCATCTTTCCTGAAGTTAACTCAACAGGATACAATCTTCCCGGTACCGCTTTTAATGTCGATAAACCAAGGCGAATATCTTCAAGCGTTGCCCCAGCAGATAACGCAAGTGCACTTGCAGCTAACGCATTCGCAATATTATGACGCCCCGGTAATGGAAGAGTGACATCAACACAACCTTCTGGTGTGTGTAAGGTAAAATTTGTGATGAATTGCTTAACAACGATATCCGTCGGATAAAAATCTGCGCTACTTTGTGCGGATAAAGAGAACGCCCATTGTGTTTGGCGCGCATTTAAATGATGTTGCCACAGAGGTAAGTCATTACTATCAAGATTAATAATGGCTGTACCTTGCTCTTTTAAGTGCGTAAAGATTTCGCCTTTAGCTTGAGCAATACCTTCCAGTGAGCCGAAACCTTCAATATGTGCAGAAAAAAGGTTATTTACCAATGCGGTATCTGGTTTTACCATATTTACGGTATAGGCGATTTCACCGATATGGTTTGCACCTAATTCGATAACTGCAAAACGGTGTTCAGGTGTTAAACGAAAAAGCGTTAAAGGTACGCCAATATCGTTATTTAAATTACCATGCGTATATAAGGTTTCACCGCAGTGACGCAAAATAGAAGCGGTCATCTCTTTAACGGAAGTTTTTCCAGAAGAGCCTGTCAGCGCAACAATCTTAGCGTGACTTAGCGAGCGAATATGTGCTGCAATTTCCCCCATTGCGAGATGGGTATCTTTCACAATGATTTGTGGACAATCAACATCAATCTCACGATTAACTAGAACTGCAACAGCGCCCTTTTCTTTTACATCAGCAATAAAATCATGAGCATCAAAACGCTCACCCGCTAACGCAATAAACAGACAATCTTCATCAATTTTACGGCTATCCGTTGAAATCGATTTGATGATGAATTGATCCGCTGAGCTTTGAGCAACATGGCTCAATGTACCTTTGGTAATTTGTGCAATATTTTCTAAAGATAGAGGGATCATGCCATCACCCCCAATAACCGAGCGACGGTTAATCTATCTGAATAATCAAGACGACGAGAGCCAACCAACTGATAATCTTCATGCCCTTTACCAGCGACTAAAATCATATCATTGGCATCTGCTTGCATAATCACGTTAGTGACTGCTTCAGCTCGACCTTCAATCGCAATCGCACGACCCGGATCCATTAAACCAGAAAGAATATCTTGAATAATCGCTTGAGGCTCTTCGCTACGAGGGTTGTCATCAGTGATAACAACTTTATCAGCCAGCTCTTCTGCAACCGCTCCCATTAGTGGGCGCTTACCTTTATCTCTATCCCCACCACAACCAAATACACACCACAGTTTACCTGTGCAATGTAAACGAGCTGCTTGAAGTGCCTTCTCTAAAGCATCTGGAGTATGAGCATAATCGACAATAACTGTAGGGCGATTATCCGCGCTAAATACTTCCATACGACCACAAACAGGTGTGAGAGCAGATGAAGCATTAATCACAGCATTTAATGGGTATCCCAATGCCAATAATGTCGCTAAAGCACACAAAAGGTTACTGACATTAAAAGCCCCCATAAGTGGGCTTTCAATTTCACCATCACCCCAGCTAGAACTAAAGTGAATCGTTGCGCCTGCATCGTGATAATTAATATGGGTTGTTTTAACAAAACGACCTTGCCAATTTTGTGGCAATTTATTATCCATTGTCACAGCAACAGCATTTGGCAAACGAGATAACCATTTTTGACCAACAGTATCATCAGCATTAATGATTTTTTCACCACTTTGATGCGTGGAGAACAATAGCCATTTTGCTTCTTCGTAATTTGCCATATCACCATGATAATCAAGATGATCACGGCTTAAATTTGTAAAGACACTCGCCACAAAAGGTAACGCACTGACACGACCTTGAACTAAACCATGAGAAGAAACTTCCATAGCCGTCAATGTCGCACCTTGATTTAATAATTGCTGTAATTCTAATTGAATATCAACTGCAGATCCGGTGGTGTTCATTGCAGGAACAACATGACCTAAAAGCCCGTTACCTACTGTTCCCATCACAGCACTTGTTTCACCTAAACCTTGTGCCCACTGTGCTAACAATTGTGTTGTTGTCGTTTTTCCGTTAGTCCCAGTAACACCAATTAGTTTCAGTTTTTCCGCAGGTTGATGATAAAAATGCCCAGCTAATTTTGATAACTC
Organism: Proteus sp. ZN5; assembly: GCF_011046025.1. Lineage (GTDB taxonomy): Bacteria > Pseudomonadota > Gammaproteobacteria > Enterobacterales > Enterobacteriaceae > Proteus. Next base: position 1,830,336 of record NZ_CP047639.1, on the reverse strand, counting down.
TGCATTAAGATTATCAATATAAATAACTGGAATACCGTGATTTTCACGGATTTCACCATGCGTTGCAACATCTTGCGCTTCCGCTAATACCGCAGAAACACCTTGAGCAATCGCTTGAGGAATATAGCGTCTACCATCAGTTTCATGACCTTTAATGGCGATAAAAAGATCACCGCTCGCCGCTTTTCGGCTGTCGAGTGTCATGTCTTTGAGCATCAATGACGGTGCTTGTATCCCGAGTGCCCCTAATAGGTCACTTAAGTTAGGATCGGCCACTTGTATCCTCTTCTTTTTTAATTACAAATTCACTTTTATCGTCTGGCGTCAATGCATCAGGTTCTACGTTCATTGTACGTAAAACCGCGCCCATGATTGTGCCAAACACCGGTGCGGATACTGCGCCCCCATAGTACTTACCTGCTTTAGGCTCATTGATTATCACAACCAACGCAAAGCGAGGACGACTTGCAGGTGCAACACCCGCCGCATAAGAGATATATTGATTGATATATTTTCCGTCTGGCCCTACTTTCTTCGCTGTACCTGTTTTAATGGCAACACGATAACCTTTAATTGCCGCACTCACACCACCACCGCCGGGTAATGCAACACTTTCCATCATATGCACGACAGTTTTCATTACTGGTTCTGGGAATACTCGTGTTCCGGGTACAGGCGGGTCAACTTTCGTAATAGAGAGAGGACGATAAATACCAAAACTACCAATCGTTGCGTAGACACGCGCTAACTGTAACGGCGTTACCATTAGCCCATATCCGAATGAGAAGGTGGCCCTTTCAAGATCGGACCACCGTTGTTTTTTTATTGGAAATATGCCACTACTTTCGCCAACTAGCCCCAAGTTAGTTGGCTTCCCGAATCCAAATCGTGAATAAACATCCACAAGTTCAGATGCAGGCATCGCTAACGCCAGTCTTGAAACACCAACGTTACTCGATTTCTGTAATATTCCTGTTATCGACAGCTCATTATATCGCCCTACATCTTTGATTTGATGCCCATTAATTCGATAAGGAACAGTATTAATAACACTATTTTCTTTAATAATATGATTGTGAAGTGCACTCATCACAACCATCGGTTTTACGGTAGAACCTGGTTCAAAAATATCGGTAATAGCACGATTACGCATCGCGTCTTTAGGCGTACCCGTTAAATTATTTGGGTTGTACGATGGACTATTTGCCATCGCCAGTACTTCACCAGTATTTACATCGACTAAAACAGCGGTTCCCGATTCTGCTTTATTCTTAATAACCGCATTAGTTAATTCACGATAAACTACAGATTGTAAACGTTCATCGATACTTAACATCAGGTTATGAGCAGCTTGACTATCTGTTTGAGCGATGTTCTCAATAACACGGTTAAAACCATCTTTCCGAACGACACGCTCACCAGGAGCACCTGTCAGCCACTGATTAAAGCTTTTTTCAACGCCTTCAATACCATCACCATCAATATTTGTTACACCAATGATGTGAGCGGTCACTTCCCCTGACGGATAATAGCGTTTTGATTCTTGACGCATATTAATCCCAGTGATTTTTAATTTGCTAATGTAATCACTAATTTCAGGATTCACTTGGCGAGCCAAATAGATAAAACGAGCGGAAGGCGTTGCAACAATTTTTTGCTCAATTTGATTCACTGGAATTTTTAGTGCATCAGCAAGCGCTAACCAACGAGAATCCGTCATATCAGGATTAGCATCTAATACAACTTTAGGATCAGCCCAAATAGCATAAACTGGTACGCTAACGGCAAGAGGTCTGCCCATTCTGTCGCTGATCATGCCTCTTGCTGTTGGTACTTTTTGCACACGTAGAGAACGCATATCCCCTTCACGGATCAGGGGATCGGGATTAATAATCTGTAAATAGGCAACACGGATTAATAGCGCGACTAAAGCGATACCAATACCACCGCAAAGCAACGCAAAACGCCAACTCACAAATCCTGTTTTTTCTTCAGGCTTGCGTAGTTTGGCATTTGACTTTGTCTTTGCTTTCGCTTTTGCCGAACGTGAAAATTTCATACTTGCCTTAATTATTTAGTAACCACGATGTTCTCTTTTGTTGGGTCGACATGGATCATGCCCAAACTATCACTGGAAAAACGCTCTACTCGGCTATGGTCTGCCAGAGCGTTTTCTTCAAGAATGAGATTGCGCCATTCGATCTCCAATACGTTTTTTTCCAGCACTAAACGCTCTTTCTCTGCTGTCAATAAACGTGTCTTATGTGCTGTCGTCACGACATACACCGCAGAAATAATCACAGCAATCAGTAAACATACAGGTAATTTGCTATGGCGCAGTAAATCCTGCCCTATAACTCCCGGTAGTGAGTGTCGTTCAGTAGACATTTATTCCTCAATACGTTGTGCTACACGCAATACAGAGCTTCGTGCCCGTGGATTTTCTTCAACTTCCACACCTGTCGGTTTCATCTTGTGAATACTCGATAAGCGAGCGCTTCCTAACTCTTTTATCTGCGCTTCTGTGAGAGGAATACCAGCAGGAACAACAGGTCCCTTGCTCTCATCTCGAATAAAACGCTTCACTAATCGGTCTTCCAACGAATGGAAACTAATTACCGATAAACGCCCTTCTGGCGCTAAAACAGAAACTGCACCTTTTAGTGCTTTTTCAATTTCATCTAACTCGCTATTGATATAGATGCGAATTGCCTGAAAACTGCGTGTTGCTGGGTGCTTATGTCGCTCTTTTACTGGGCTTGCATCGCTAATTAAATCTGCCAATTGCTTGGTTCGAGTCAAAGGCTCTTCTGTTTTGTTACGAGCAACGATGGCGCGAGCAATACGTTTAGCAAAGCGTTCTTCACCAAATGTTTTCAATACCCATGTAATGTCGTCTTCTTCTGCTGTCATCAACCATTGTGCAGCTGATTGACCTGATGTTGGGTCCATACGCATATCAAGAGGCCCATCACGCATAAATGAGAAACCACGTTCAGGATCATCAAGTTGAGGAGAAGAAACACCTAAATCCAGTAATATGCCATCAATTTTTCCAGCTAAATCGAGCTCATTAACATATTGTTCAATATTTGAAAAAGGCCCATGAACAATAGAAAATCGAGCATCATCAATTTCATTAGCAACTGCAATTGCTTGCGGATCTCTGTCTATTGCTATCAAGCGACCTTGTTCGCCCAATTGCGATAAAATTAAACGAGAGTGACCTCCACGGCCAAATGTTCCGTCGATATAGATACCTGAAGGTTTGATATTCAGGCCATTCACAGCTTCATCCAGTAATACACTGGTATGACTAAAATTATTTGTTGTCATTATTTAAAGTGATAAATCCAATAGTCGTGTCGATAACGGTTCCTGTGAGGTTTGCTCGGCTACAATGTCTTTTTCGATCTGTTTGTACCAGACCTGTTCATCCCACAATTCAAACTTATTGAATTGACCGACTAACATGACCTCTTTTGTTAGCCCCGCATGCTGTCTTAGCGTGCTAGCTAACAAAAGACGTCCTGCGCTATCCATTTGGCATTCGCTGGCGTGACCTAATAACAAACGTTGAACTCGACGTTCCGCAGGGTTCATGGAGGACAAAGCCGCTAATTTTAACTCAATCTTTTCCCATTCTGGAAGGGTATAAAGCAATAAACACGGCTGATTGAGATCAATGGTACAAACCATTTGACCTTCAGAAATCTCACTCAGCGTTGTTCGATAACGGGAAGGAACTGTTATTCGCCCTTTGCTGTCAAGATTAACGAGTGTTGCTCCACGAAACATCCTCATTACCCTCAGCTTTGTAATTTACACCACATTATCCCACAAATCCCCACAAATAGAGTTTACGGATGGTATGAAAACGTTGTCAAGCCAGATATAGGAAGCTTTATTTATATTTACAGTAATTTGATAGGCACACCGAAATGTTTAAATTATCGACAAAAAGGAAAAGAGAAATATTAACACTATGATTAATAGAGGTTATTTTTCCAATTCTATTTTTAATCACGAAAAGTAATTATTTATAACGATTACAAGGAGGAAAAACAGATAAAGAAATCATAATCAGTAAATCATGATTTTTATTATAAAAAACTAATTTATTGCAGTTCATTTACCTTTGGCCAACATAATAATTTGGGATTGGTTTTATATAAATAAAAATAGCAAGACAAAAAAAAATAATTCAATATCATGAAGATAGTTATTTATTTTTTTCTTACGTTTCCCAAAATAAAATTAATTACTTATTAAATTTAAGCAATATCACTTATAGATATGTCAAAATTTAATCTATTAACTTAGTAAAATGAGAGAAATAGTAAAAAAAGGCTTAAGATTAATCTCAAATTTAATATTCTCTAAGCTATTCGACATTCTTAAATCAAATAAAACATCCCCGTTTTAATTTAATAAAACAGGGATGAGTATAAATGCAGATAATTACCAACAGAGCGACATCAATTAACGTGCACGTCCCAAACTGCCTCGACGGCATAAATCACGACGAATACGTGTAATACCCGCTTGTGGTTTTTGTTCTTCTTCAAGACTTGCAAGAACAAGTTCTAATACACGCTCTGCAATATCACGATGTCGTTGAGCAACAGATAAAACTGGACACTCAAGGAAATCCAATAACTCATGATCACCAAAAGTCGCAATAACCAATTGCGTTGGTAAACGACCACTACGTTGTAATGTCACATCCATAACTCCTTGTAATAAAGCAAAAGAAGTCGTGAATAATGCATCAGGCATTGGATTATTATTTAACCATTCAGAAAAAGCAGCCGCAGCAGCTTCTCGTTCATAGCTATTTGCATATAAGTAGGTAACTTCTCTAGGATCATCTTTCCATACATTACGGAAACCTTGCTCACGTAAAAAACTCACAGAGAGTTCAGGTAGTGCGCCTAAATAGAGTACAGATTGCGAAGGGAATGCTTTTAGTTCTGTTGCCAACATTTTGGCATCTTCCAAGTCATCGCCAACAACACTGATAAAATGCTCACTTTCTAATGCTCGGTCTAATGCAATAATCGGTAATGAGCGATTAGCCCAACGTTGATAGAAAGGATGCTCTGGTGGCAATGCTGTTGAAACAATAATGGCATCAACTTGACGTTGCAGTAAGTGCTCAACACAACGAATTTCGTTGTCTGGTTGGTCTTCTGAACAAGCAATCAGTAATTGATAACCGCGTTGACGCGCTTGTCGTTCAAGGTAATTTGCGATCCTGGTATAACTGGTATTTTCCAAATCAGGAATAACCAAACCAATAGAACGCGTACGACCAGCACGTAATCCCGCGGCAACAGCGTTCGGGTGGTAATTATGCTCTCTGACCACCGCCATCACTTTTTCAACAGTCTTGTCACTTACACGGTACTGTTTCGCTTTACCATTAATGACATAACTTGCTGTTGTTCGTGAAACACCAGCCAAGCGGGCGATTTCATCCAGTTTCACATTAGCCTCTTTTAATTATTAAATGTGTTATTTATTACATATTGCTATGAATTTCAGTCATCATGCTGATCTGAGTTTGTATTTTAACACAATTTACTGATAAAACCGTATGCGTCAACGTTTCCGTTTATGTCTTTTATCAATTATTTCAATCATCGTTATCTATCAATGCGTAATTTCAAAAGAAAAAAGCACCATTTAGGTGCTTTTTCATCAATTAAAATTAATCTTGATACATTAATTCGATTTCATTTCGATAACGTTCAGAAATAATTTTACGGCGAAGTTTCAATGTTGGTGTTAATTCACCCGATTCCATTGAAAAGCCTTCAGCTAGAAGAGTAAAGCGCTTAACTTGATGAAAACTTGCAAAGTTTTTTTGCATTTCACGTAAACGTTCGTCAAACAGCTCTTTAATTTTGGTATGGCGTAATAATTCCATACGATCTTGATATTTTAAATTTAATGCACGCGCATGTTCTTCTAATACATCAAAACAAGGCACGATAAGTGCAGAAACAAATTTACGCGTATCAGCAATAACCGCAATATGCTCGATAAAACGGTCTTGCCCTAATGTTCCTTCGATCATTTGTGGTGCAATATATTTACCATTTGACGTTTTCATTAAATCCTTCAAACGTTCCGTGATAAATAACATGCCATCACTATCAAGTGCGCCTGCGTCTCCAGTACGTAACCAACCATCTTCTGTAAAGGCAGCGGCCGTATCTTCAGGCTTATTGAAATACCCTTTCATGACAATACTGCCACGTACTTGGATTTCATTTTCTGCACCAATACGCACTTCAACGCCCGGCAATGGTGTACCAATAGAACCTAACTTATATTTATTCTCTTCCCAGCATGAAACTGTGGCACAGGTTTCTGTCATACCATAGCCGTATTTAATATTAATACCGGTAGCCAAGAAGAAACGGATCACTGCATCATCTAAACGAGCCCCTGCCGCTGGTAAAAAGCGAACACGCCCACCTAGGATTTGACGCAATGGATTTAATACTTTTTTATCTGCAAAGCGATAACATAAGCGGGAAATAAACCCTTGCTGACGCTGATTCAGTTGTGCTTCACGCTGTTTTTCGCCCTGCTTTATCGCCCATTTAAAGATAAATTGACGAAACACAGAAGCTTGAGACACTTTCTCTTGAATAGCGCTATACACTTTTTCATAAAAGCGAGGAACAGCACACATCACCGTAGGTTTAACCGCACTCATAGCCTCTTTCACAGCATGAGTGTCCGTTAAATACACGTTAACCGCGCCAGTATGCATCACATAAAAGCTCCATGCGCGTTCAAAAACGTGAGAAAGAGGTAAAAAGCAGAGCGAAACATCTTTATCAGATAATGAGAGACGCTCATCATGAAGATAAAGCTGTGATGCTAGACTCGTATAATCGAGCATAACGCCTTTAGGTTCACCTGTTGTTCCTGATGTATAAATCAGAGTAAACAGATCATCTAAACTGCATTCATTAATACGTTGTTTTAACACTTCGTCATGCTGAAATTGAGTCTGGTTAATTAAATCTTCCAGATAGCATGAAGGTGTATTTTCGTTTAATACAACATCGGAGTTAAACACAATAATATGTTCAAGCTGAGGACATAACGCTAATAATTCAGAAACAATATCGTATTGCTTTTGGTCGCCAACAAAAAGAATGCGAATATTCGCATCATTTAAAATATAAGCGGCTTGTTCAACACTACTTGTTGCATAAAGAGGAACTGTTACTGCACGTAGTTGTAGAGAAGCAATATCAGCCAAAGACCAATCAATGGTATTTTGAGAAAAGATCCCAATATTTTCTTGGACATTCACACCCATTTCTAACAATGCATTTGAGAGCGCGTGTGTTTTCTTTTCAACTAACTCCCATGACATTTCGATATTGCGCTTAGCATCCCACTGACGATAAGCAATTTTATTCCCGCTGTGCAAAAACTGCATCTGCAATCTTCTAATTATATGATAATCACGAAGATTATTATTAGTTATCATAATTTTCCTGCTATTTATGGAAAAGCGACCGTGTTATGAAACCGAAATGGAGAAAATGTCTCTCTTACAATTTCAGCTTACACTTGTTCGCTGACTCGAATAAAAGTCTAAGTGATCCACCAAAATAAAGGAATTCAATTTTACATAAATTTGTAAAATTGTGAGTTATGAAAAGTTTTGTCAGAAGAGGCTATCTCATCACAGTGAGAAAATTAAATATTTTGATCTTATTTTTTAAGGAGAACCAAAAATAAAAATTGATAAATAACAATAGGTAATTGCCATAACTTAATCAATGACAATAGAATGAGGAAGATATTATTGCAAAAAAATAGGTTTAACATAGTAATAATACGAATAAGAGTCATTATTACAAAAAAAGGGCAAAAATAGTGACAGCAATCCAATTTAGTTTATTTAACTGCATAAACGTTATCTTGGTCATTAGCTGAGTAACTAACGTTATCTGCCACTATTTCTGCATAATTAGTAATAAATACTAATTATGAGCGAAAACACTCTAGTTTTGACAAACTTCACTTAATAAATTTTTCATCCATAAGTGGCCTTTATCACGCGCTGTTGACTCATGCCAAATCAAGTAACATGGACGCTCTGTTTTTTCCCAAGGTAACGACACTGCTTTAATATCTAATTGCTCAGCATAACTCTCAACTAACCATTTTGGTGCAATGGCAACCAAGTAAGTTCTAGAAACAATATTTAATACACTATTTAAATCAGTTCCTTGATAAGTGATTAAATCTTCCAATTGAGTATTTTTATAATAAGGTGCACTAAATGAACCAATATCATCTAAAGAAACAATGGAATGTTGCTCATTTAATAACATCTCTTGGCTTACACTCTCTTTAATACGAGGATGTTTATTAGAAACGACCAAAACAACTTCATCGTTAAATAGTGGTTGCGAATGAAATTCAGCCTTTTCAAATTCTTTATAACTAATAAAAAATTCAGCTTCTTGATATTTTAGTTGATGCTCTATATTGCTATTTAAATAAGATTTAATATTAACATTAATATTAGGTGTTTCATTTTTAATTTGTTCAACTATTTTTGGTGCTAATTTTATATCTAGAGGACTACAAATAGATAAATTAAATATGCGCTCACTTTGTTCTGGTTCAAATCCAGCTCCAGGAAGCTCGTTATGAACCAATTGTAAAGCTTGTCTCACTGGACCAAAAAGTTGTTTAGCTCTTAACGTAGGTTGAATACCTCGTCCATAACGAACAAATAATTCATCATTAAACATAACTTTAAGGCGAGATACAGCATTACTTACTGCAGGTTGTGACATGCCCAATACTTGTGCAGCACGGGTGACATTTTGCATTTGCATAACAGCATCAAATACCGTTAATAAATTAAGATCAACATTACGTAAATGCATATCTGTTGATTCTCTGCTGGTAACTGTTGCTGATGTGTAATCCGTCATTTTTTACTCCACTATGTTATCATAATAGCAAAATAAATATTATCAATTGAGATATTATTAATAATAGATAGGCTTCAACTATTACTTAAACTATTTATTAAAATTTATTATTCATCATCCATGAATATAACTAAACACATAAGTTTCATATCAATAAAAAAACGTATTTCATATAAGCGATGAAATTTGACAGTAAAATTACATGTATAGAAAATGATTATATCAATATATATTACAACCTGTTTTACCTTCTGCCTTGCAAATAATAAAACAAAGTATGATAAAAATCATAATAAAATAATGTACTTTCATTCCTAAAATAGGTATCCGGTATCTATCATTATTTATAATACAATGATTTTTATTCTTACATTCAAAACGTTGCTCACATTTATTAATCTTCACTCCCCTAACACCCACTTTTTTCTTTAACAATTGACTGATTAAAAAAAAAGCAAACAATTGTTTAATTTTTCATTTCACTCTTTTTCAAACAACGTATGGAACATTAACCCAATCAATGAATACTTAATAGTTATAATCATTAGTGAAAATTTAGATATTGGTCAGAATCACTATAAAAATTTTACAGATAACACTGATAAATGAATTAATAAATTCCAATGCTTGACATCTTTATTGGTATTAGGTATCAATAAATACAGATTATTGAGAACTTATCTAAGGATGTTTCATGTTGAACGCAATTTTACTATCAAGCCTACTACTACTCGCAACTTTTATGCGCGGTCGGCTTATGGGTAAAAAGTGAAACACACCTGCCCTTAGAGAGAAAACCCGCGCTAGTCGCGGGTTTTTTTATACCTGGGAGAGCGCAAACAGCAAATAAAAAGAGAAAGGAACAGATTATGAGCAACGACGTGATTATTTTTGATACCACATTGAGAGATGGCGAACAAGCATTGCAGGCGAGCTTAAGCGTAAAAGAGAAGCTACAAATTGCTTACGCTTTAGAGCGTTTAGGTGTGGATATCATTGAAGCGGGCTTTCCTGTTTCTTCTCCTGGCGATTTTGAATCCGTACAAACCATTGCACGCGAAATCAAAAATAGCCGTATTTGTGGATTAGCACGCTGTGTTGATAACGATATTGATGTTGCAGCAGAGTCTTTAAAAGTCGCTGAAGCTTTTCGTATCCACGTATTCTTGGCAACCTCAGCATTGCATGCGGAACACAAATTAAAAAAATCATTCGAAGATATTATTGAGATGGGCGTGAATTCGATAAAGCGCGCACGTCGCTACACCGATGACGTGGAATTCTCTTGCGAAGATGCGGGTCGTACGCATATCGATAATTTATGCCGAATTGTTGAAAGCGCAATTAATGCTGGCGCAACCACCATTAATATTCCAGATACCGTAGGTTATACAACACCTTATCAATTCGGTGGCATTATCACCAACTTGTTTGAGCGTGTTCCCAATATTGATAAAGCTATTATTTCTGTTCATTGTCATGATGATTTAGGCATGGCAGTAGCTAACTCAATTACCGCAGTACAAGCAGGTGCAAGACAAGTAGAAGGGACAATTAATGGCTTAGGCGAGCGCGCAGGCAACTGTGCGTTAGAAGAAGTCATTATGGCGATAAAAGTTCGTGAGCAAATGATGAATGTTCAAACACGGATTAATCACAAAGAAATTTATCGTACCAGTCAATTAGTCAGCCAATTATGTAATACGCCAATTCATGCTAATAAATCTGTTGTTGGCTCCAATGCATTCGCGCATTCATCGGGTATTCACCAAGACGGTGTTTTGAAAAATCGCGAAACCTACGAAATCATGACACCGGAATCTATCGGATTAAAAGAAGTGCAATTGAATTTAACGTCTCGCTCAGGTCGTGCCGCCGTTAAACATCGAATGGAAGAGATGGGTTATCGCGAAACAGATTATAACTTGGATACTTTATATTCTGCCTTCTTACGTTTAGCCGATAAAAAAGGCCAAGTCTTTGATTACGACTTGGAAGCTTTAGCATTTATGGGACAACAGCAACAAGAGCCAGATGAGTTTGTAATGAACTATTTTAATACTCAATCTGGTTCATCAACCGTTGCTACCGCAAGTGTCAGCATTACTCATGGTGACAAAGAAATTACTGAGGCAGCAACCGGTAATGGCCCCGTTGATGCAGTTTATCAAGCTATCTCTCGTGCAACAGGTTATCCATTAAAATTAGTCACTTACCAATTAACCGCTAAAGGTGAAGGTAGAGACGCTTTAGGACAAGTTGATATCGTCGTTGAATATCAAGGACGTAAATTTCATGGAATGGGTTTAGAAACTGACATCGTAGGTTCATCGGCGAATGCCATGATCCACGTTATCAATAGCATTTGGCGCTCTGAGCAAGTCGAAATAGAAAAACGCAAACAACATACAACACAAGAAGCGGTTTAATTATGTCAAAAAATTATCATATTGCAGTATTACCCGGAGATGGTATTGGCCCTGAAGTCATGGCTCAAGCACAAAAAGTGATGAAGGCGATCAGTGAGCGTTTCTCACTTAATATCACAACAAAAGAATACGATATCGGTGGCATTGCCATTGATAATCATGGCGCACCATTACCTGCAGATACCTTAGCAGGTTGTGAACAAGCTGATGCGATTTTATTTGGTTCTGTCGGTGGCCCTAAGTGGGAACACTTACCCGCAAATGAACAGCCAGAGCGCGGTGCTTTATTGCCATTACGCAAGCATTTTAAATTGTTCTGCAATTTACGCCCTGCTCGCTTATATGAAGGTTTAGAAGCCTACTGCCCATTACGTGCTGATATCGCCCAACGTGGTTTTGATATTTTATGTGTACGTGAATTAACAGGCGGTATCTACTTCGGTCAGCCTAAAGGTCGTGAAGGAGAAGGCGCACAAGAGCGTGCTTTTGATACTGAAGTTTATCATCGTTATGAAATTGAACGCATTGCACGTTTTGCATTTGAGTCGGCACGTAAACGCCGTTATAAAGTAACCTCTATTGATAAAGCTAACGTATTACAAAGCTCTATTTTATGGCGTGAAGTTGTCACTGGGATCGCAAAAGAATATCCCGATGTTGAAATTCAACATATGTATATCGATAACGCGACAATGCAGTTAATTAAAGATCCATCTCAGTTTGATGTATTGCTGTGCTCTAATATTTTTGGCGATATTTTATCTGATGAATGCGCAATGATCACAGGCTCAATGGGAATGTTGCCATCTGCCAGTGTTAACGAAGAGCACTTTGGTTTATATGAACCCGCAGGAGGCTCTGCGCCTGATATAGCAGGTAAAAACATTGCTAATCCTATTGCACAAATTCTGTCTGCTGCACTGTTATTACGCTATAGCTTTAATGAAGATAATGCAGCTCAAGCCATTGAAGATGCTATCACACAAGTATTAGCAAAAGGCTATCGCACTGCAGATTTAGCGGGTGATGGTAACGCAATCACAACTGCCGAAATGGGTGATCGTATCGCTCAGTATATTCGTGAAGGGGCATAACATGGGTAAAACATTATATCAAAAAATTTATGATGCACATGTTGTCAGAGAAGTGAGTGATGAAACACCCATTTTGTATATCGATAGACATTTAGTGCATGAAGTGACATCACCTCAAGCCTTTGATGGATTAAGAACAAAAGGTCGCCCTGTTCGTCAACCGAATAAAACCTTTGCAACAATGGATCACAACGTATCAACACAAACTAAAGATATTAATGCTTGCGGTGATATGGCGAGAATTCAAATGCAAGAGTTGATGAAAAATTGCCAAGAATTTGGCGTGACGCTGTATGACTTAAATCATCCTTATCAAGGGATTGTTCACGTAATGGGGCCAGAGCAAGGCTTAACCTTACCGGGAATGACCATTGTTTGTGGTGACTCACATACTGCAACTCATGGTGCCTTTGGTTCATTAGCTTTTGGGATCGGAACTTCAGAAGTCGAACATGTTTTAGCAACTCAGACCTTAAAACAGTCTCGCGCTAAAACATTAAAAATTGAAGTTCAGGGTAAAACCGCTATTGGGATCACTGCGAAAGATATCGTATTAGCCATTATCGGCAAATTAGGTAGTGCAGGTGGTACGGGCTATATCGTTGAATTTGCGGGTGAAGCCATTGAAGCATTAAGCATGGAAGGTCGAATGACTTTATGCAATATGGCGATTGAAATGGGGGCTAAAGCAGGCTTAGTCGCACCTGATGACACCACTTTTGACTACTTGAAAGGGCGTCAATTTGCACCTAAAGATCAATCTTGGGATGAAGCTGTCGCTTATTGGAGAACCTTAAAGTCTGACGATGATGCAACTTTTGATGCCACAGTCACTATTAATGCTGCTGATATTGCGCCACAAGTCACATGGGGTACCAATCCTGGGCAAGTTATTGCTATTGACCAAATAGTCCCGTTATTAAATAGCTTTAACGATCCTGTAGAACGCGCTTCTGCTGAAAAAGCCTTGGCTTATATGGGATTAAATGAAGGTGTCAACTTAACTGATGTCGCTATCGATAAAGTCTTTATTGGCTCTTGTACAAACTCACGTATTGAAGATTTACGAGCAGCTGCTGAAATCGCAAAAGGCCATAAAGTTGCTTCCCATGTTCAAGCGATTGTTGTTCCGGGATCAGGCCCAGTTAAAGCACAAGCTGAAGCTGAAGGCTTAGATAAAATCTTTATTGAAGCAGGTTTTGAATGGCGTTTACCGGGCTGTTCAATGTGTTTAGCGATGAATAACGACCGATTAAATCCGGGCGAACGTTGCGCATCCACCAGCAACCGTAATTTTGAAGGTCGCCAAGGTCGTGGAGGTCGAACACACTTAGTCAGTCCTGCAATGGCGGCAGCGGCAGCAATTAATGGTCATTTTGCAGATATTCGTACATTTGCAGTGGCATCTTAAAGGAGAACATGATGAATAAATTTACTCAACACACGGGTATTGCGGTTCCTTTAGATGCAGCAAATGTGGATACCGACGCCATTATTCCTAAGCAATTTTTGCAGAAAGTAACGCGTACTGGCTTTGGTAAGCACCTGTTTCATGATTGGCGTTTTTTGGATGATGAAGGCACTCATCCTAATCCTGCGTTTATTTTGAATCAGCCAATTTACCAAGGTGCTTCTATTTTATTGGCACGAGAAAACTTTGGTTGTGGATCATCTCGCGAACATGCGCCTTGGGCATTAACTGATTATGGTTTTCATGCCGTTATCGCCCCCAGTTTTGCTGATATTTTTTATGGGAATTCATTTAACAATCAATTATTACCAATCAAATTAAGTGATGATGAAGTCTCACAGTTATTTGATTGGGTGAAAGAACATGCAGGCACCCCCATTACCGTAGATTTAGTGGCACAAGAGGTCAGAGCGGGTGAATTACATTTCTCTTTTGAAATCGATTCATTTCGCCGTCATTGCATGATTGAAGGATTAGACAGCATTGGATTAACACTGCAACACCAAGATGATATTAGTGCTTACGAGGCAAAACAACCTACCTTTATGCGCTAATTAGAGCAATTTTCACCTTCTTCTACTTTCTGTGATGTTTACTTTGTCATTCTTGCCGTAAATTCGTTTACGGCTTTTTTTTGTCCCAATAAAACCATTCCTATAAATAATCAATAAAAAAGCCAGTGATCAATCATCACTGGCCGGTAATCACCGAATGCTCAAATGGGGGGAGTCTGTCAGTATTCATAATTTGTGATAACTAACATGAGAGCTAACTTTAAACACAATCATTATCGGTCTAATATAAGGAAATTAAAATTGATCACTTTATCAAGGGATTTCCTCTTTTATGATTTCACCCCGCTTAGAGTTACAATTTATTCGCTTATGGCAAGCCTTTCAGGGAAAAGCAACCGAAACAACGTTACAAGAACTAGCACAAACCCTGCATTGTACGCGTCGTCATGTCCGCTCTTTACTAAATAAGATGCAAGAAATAGGTTGGATAAATTGGCAAGCAGAAGTCGGTCGAGGTAAAAAATCCACACTTATTTTTCACTCTAATGCACTTGAGATCCAACAAAATCGCGCTGAAAGACTGATAGCAGAGAATGATATTGAAAAGCTTGTCGCATTAATGGGTGATAAAGATTCCGTGCGCCAAATGGTGCTTTCACAGATTGAAAAAAGCTTTCATCCTGGTCAACAATTACTGCGTATTATTTACTATCGCCCTTTTAGGAATTTATTACCGGGAACACCATTAAGACGTTCTGAATTACATTTAATGAGCCAGATATTTAATTCATTAGTGCATCTAAAAGAGGAAAATGGGGAAGTCGAAGCCGAGTTAGCTCATCATTGGCAAATGATCACAGAGCAACATTGGCGATTTTATTTACGTCCTTCTATCTATTTCCATCATGGTCGTGAACTCACTCTTGAAGATATCAGCACTTCTTTAATGAGAATGAAACACTGCAATCCTCTTTATGCACATATAGAACAAATTTCCTCGCCTCAGCCTTATGTGCTGGATATTTTCTTAAGCGAAGCAGATAAGCAATTTGCAACGTTATTAGGGAGTCCACAAGCCGTTATTTTACCGCAAGAGTGGGCATCACTCCCTTCTTTTGCACAACGCCCTATTGGTACGGGTGCTTATCAGGTTATCGCTAATGATAAACATAAACTGCAAATCAAAGCTTTTAATCGCTATTTTGGCTTACGGGCATTATTAGATGAAATTGATATTTGGGTAGTTCCAGAACTAAATAACAAAATGGTCTGTTCAACTATTCATTTAACAGATGATGATACCAATAAAGATTCGCTAGAAAGCCGTAAAGAAGAAGGATGCTATTTTCTGCTCTATGACAGTCGCTCAAAGCAGTGTCAACAGACTGAAATAAGGGAATGGCTAAGCAGTGTGTTAACCCCTGTTAATATGCTGACGCATTGTGATCCTTTCTATCAACGTCATTGGTCTCCTGCTTATGGATTATTACTTCATTGGCATCACAGTAAATTAATCCGCCAACATCCTAAACCGGCTTCATTAACAAAACTGACGGTCACTCTTTATAAAGAGCATCATGAATACAGCACTATTGCAGATTTAATAAAAAGTATTTTATCTCAGTATGATATCGAACTTACCATTCAAGTGCTTGATTATGAGCAATGGTATTATGGTGAAGCTGACAGTGATATTTGGTTAGCGACAGTGAATTTTTATAAACCTTTAGAGTTCTCAATTTTCGCCGCACTTTATGAATTACCACTCTTTCACCAATGTTTGGGTGCATCGTTTTCACAAGAGCTAACACTATGGCACCAAAAATCCTTACCGCTTGAAGAGTGGTGTCGCCAACTAACACAAGATATTTGGCTTTATCCTCTATTTCACCATTTACTAGAGCTACAAGGGCAGAGAACCATACGAGGTGTCAAAATGAATACCTTTGGCTGGTTTGACTTTAAATCAGCATGGTTTACACCTGATATCGATACACCAAAGATAAAATAGGTTATCGTTTCTTTTTAGTGTTCAAATTAGCCATTATTTGCGTTAATTCACAGAAACCTTGAAAGTTATAAACACCCACATAAACACTTAGGGGATTTATTCACTTTTTCTGTGGATATCTATGTGAAAAAGAGTGAGATAATCAGGGTATAGTTTTTGCATTGTTAGAAAGGCTGTTGATATAAATTTAAAAATATCACTTATAATTCAAATTAGTAGCCAATTTTTAATGCCTATTTCAACGATTGGATAAAACAATTAAAAGCCCCCCTCGCTCAAATCGTACAAAAAACAATCACAGGATGTTTTATCCACAGGTTATGCCGATTAGTTAGACAAAATAGGATAATTTTAGCAAATATCTGTAAAAGTCAAGGCTGTAAATCAGAACAGTGATCTCACTTTCTGTGAGTTATCCCATAAAGCTGTGGATAACCTAGTGTAAAAGCCTGTTTATGATTTCAGGATAACCGTGCACAACTTGGAATTATAAATTTCAATTAGCGAATTAACTCAAAAAAATGATGATATATCATGCTATTATGATTTAAATAAAATAAAGCTAAATACGTTATCAACAACCCGTTTTTTCTGTCTATTATTTATACAAGAAGATAATAACTATGTTTAAGCCACCAGTCGCCCCCGAAAATGAGCAGGTTTTATTCGAACGAGCAAAAGCGCTTGCGGGTTATACTTTTGGTGAACTTGCCACTTTTGCACAACTCCCTATCCCAATCGATCTTAAAAGAGATAAAGGCTGGGTAGGTATGTTGTTGGAATATTATTTAGGCGCAAGTGCAGGTAGCAAACCTGAACAAGATTTCAGTGAATTGGGCATTGAACTAAAAACAATTCCAATTGATAGATTGGGTATGCCTTTAGAAACCACTTTTGTCTGTGTCGCAGCATTGACCGGAAACAGCGGTATTACATGGGAAAATAGCCATGTAAAACGTAAGCTCTCAAAAGTGTTATGGGTGCCTGTTGAAGGAGAAAGGGAAATACCATTAGCACAACGTCGCGTCGCCTCCCCGTTACTTTGGAGCCCAAATAGTACCGAAGAAGAACTATTACGTCATGATTGGGAAGAACTAATGGATATGATTGTGTTAGGTAAAATAGAAAGCATTACCGCACGTCACGGGCAAGTCTTACAAATCCGTCCCAAAGCCGCAAACAGCAAAGCATTAACAGAAGCTATTGGTGAAGATGGGCAACGTATTATGACCTTACCCAGAGGCTTCTATTTAAAAAAGAATTTTACCGCCCCTCTGCTTGCTCGTTATTTTCAGCTTTAATTTCGTTATAAATCGCCCGCAATAAATAACCCTGTGTCATTATTTTAAATCACACAGGGCATTATTATTAATACGATACTTTCTGGTTTATTTTTCTAAATGCAATGAGAAGAAGCCAGCCTAACACCCACTGCTCGTGTTATTTCTGTGAGTGTTGTTAAAGTCGGATTACCATTTTCAGATAATGCTCGATAAATATGCTGTCGAGAAAGACCTGATTTTTTTGCTATTTCACCTACACCACCATGAGCTTCGATTATTTGCCGTAATGCAATAAGAAACGCACCAACGCCTCCAGGTTCATAGATACCTTCTAATGCTGTCTGTAAATAAATTTCTGCATAAACAGGATCTTCTCGCAGTTCTTTGATCAATTCAGCATCATGATCAATACATGCAGGGATATTATTTTGTTTCATTTTTTCTATTTTATTTGTCATTTTTTATCCTCACATAATAATCTTTAAGATAACTCACTGCTTTGTCTATATCTGCTTGCTGAGTTCCTTTATTACCTCCAACTAATAAGAGAATTATAAGCCCATTCTCTACAGAGTAATAAACTCGATACCCTTGACCATAATTGATCCGTAAAGCCCAAACACCTTCTCTTTCAAACTTATGATCAGCAAAATTACCGACACAGGCTCGTGATATTTGTACTTCTACTTTTGCTGCTGCTTGAGGATCACGTTTTCTTAATCCAATCCGTATAGGGTACTTTTTGATTATTATCTTGATAACGTACTATTTTATATGGCATTTGCTATCCCTATTGCCAAATCACTTGATTGTCGCTTATAAATTACAAATAAAGTGTAACTTATAACAGACAATCATCAAGATAAAAAAGCGTTCTTTTTTTCAAAAAACAAACATAAAAAAAGCGATACCTAACAGATATCGCTTTGTCTTTATTTTCTGAAATTAACAGAAATTATTTTTTTGCGGCTTGCAGATACAACATATCAAGAGCAATGGTTGCACCTGCAAGTGCTGTAATATCCGATTGATCGTAAGCTGGAGAAACTTCAACTAAATCCATGCCGACAATATTTAATGGTTGTAATGCACGTAGGATCTTCAGTGCTTTATCTGTTGTTAAACCGCCTACAACTGGTGTTCCTGTTCCTGGTGCAAACGCAGGATCAAGACAGTCGATATCAAATGTCAGATAAACAGGGAGATCACCAACAATGCCCTTGATCTGATCAATAAGATCAGTCACACCACGATCATTAACCTGTGCTGCATCCAATACAGTGAAACCATTATCACTGTCATGATCAGTACGAATACCAATTTGAACAGAGTGGTTAGGATCAATTAATCCTTCATTTGGTGCATGGAAGAACATTGTACCGTGGTCAAATTTACTGCCATTACCATAAGTATCAGTATGCGCATCAAAATGAACTAATGCCATCTTACCGAAATGTTTTGCATGGGCACGTAATAAAGGCAATGTGACAAAATGGTCACCACCAAACGTTAAGCACTTTTTACCTGCGGCTAATAACTTCTCTGTATGAGCTTGTAATTTATCGCTCATATCTTGTGCATCACCGAAGTTAAATACTAAGTCACCACAATCGACAACGCTTAAACGTTCACGCATATCGAAATCCCACGGCCAGCGATTACCTTCCCACGCTAAATTCGTTGAAATTTGACGAATAGCGCCTGGTCCATGACGAGTTCCTGCACGACCTGATGTTGCCATATCAAAAGGCACACCTGTAATAACCCAATCTGCATCACTACTATAAGGCTGAAAATTCAGTGGAAAACGTAAAAAACCAAATGCATTAGAGATCAATGAATTATCAGTCTCATTACCTAACGTACTATTTTTCATGCTATTACCTCTGTTACTTATTTAAAATAAGCAACATACAAATCAATATGATAGATAAAGAGTGATGTTTAATAACATCACTCCTGCATTGGAAAGTGAAGAATTACTCTTCTTCTTCCAGATACGTATAGCCGTATAAACCACTTTCAAATTCAGTCAGGAATTGCTCTTGTAACGCTTCATCTAACTGTGCATTTTTTACTTGGGTGCGGAAACGATCTAACAGTATGGTAGGATTTAACTTAACGTATTGGAGCATATCAGCAACCGTATCGCCCTCTTCACTTTGCACGTAAGTCAGATTACCTTTCTCATCAAGGTAAACGTCAACCGCCGCCGTATCACCAAATAAGTTATGCATATTGCCTAAAATTTCCTGATAAGCCCCTACCATAAAGAAGCCGATCATTGGTGGATATTCAGGATCATAAGCTGGCATTGGCATCGTTGTTTCAACACCATCACCATCAACATAATGGTCAATAATACCATCTGAGTCACAAGTGATATCGAGTAACACTGCGCGACGATCAAGTGGTTTATCTAGCCCTTCAATCGGTAATACAGGGAATAACTGGTCGATCCCCCATGCATCAGGTAAAGATTGGAACAATGAGAAGTTAACATAGAACTTATCTGACATGCGTTCTTGTAACTCATCAATAATAGGACGATGGGCGCGATTGCTTGGATCTAAATCGTACTGAATACGACGACAGATATTCAAATACAGCTCTTCTGCCCATGCACGCTCAGTCAGACTTAACATACCGTGAACATATTGAGTATGCACATCATGTAAGTCTAATTGGCTATCGTGTAACCATTCACGTAATGAACGGCTATGCCCTTTTGTTTGCATCTCTTCCCATGTTTCCCAAAGGCTTGCAATTGGTCTTGCAGCATCATCTTCAGGGGGTGTAATTGCCGTAAATTCATTACGTTCAACACCAATTACATTAGAAATTAATACCGTATGGTGTGCTGTTAATGCACGACCTGATTCAGTAATAACGGTTGGGTGTGGTAAATCATTTTCATCACACGCGTCACCAATCGCCCAAATAACGTTATTCGCATATTCATTAAGGCCATAGTTAACAGAGCAATCAGATTGTGAGCGTGTACCTTCATAGTCCACACCTAAACCGCCACCCACATCGAAATACTGAATATTCACGCCCAATTTATGCAGTTCAACATAGAAGCGTGCAGATTCACGAACACCAGTTGCGATATCACGGATATTCGCCATTTGTGATCCCAAATGGAAATGCAGTAATTGCAGGCTATCTAAGCGGTCGGCTTGGCGTAACATATCAATTAATTGCAGAACTTGTGTCGCGGCTAAACCAAATTTTGATTTTTCACCACCACTTGCCTGCCATTTGCCTGATCCTTGAGAAGCAAGACGAGCGCGAACGCCTAAACGTGGAATAACTTCTAAACGTTCAGCTTCTTCAAGAACCATTTTAATCTCAGACATTTTTTCAATGACTAAGAAAACTTTATGCCCAAGTTTTTCGCCAGTGAGTGCTAGACGAATATACTCACGGTCTTTATAACCATTACAAACAATCACAGAACTTGTCATGTTGGCATGAGCAAGTACTGCCATTAATTCTGCTTTAGAGCCAGCCTCTAAACCTAAAGGCTCTCCTGCATTGACTAATGACTCAATAACACGACGTTGTTGGTTAACTTTAATTGGGTAAACTAAAAAATAGTCACCTTTATAACCATAGGATTCACGCGCACGATGAAACGCAGCATTAATCGAACGTAAACGGTGTTGTAGTATTTGAGGGAAGCAAAAAAGCGCAGGTAAACGCAGGTTCGATTGCTCTTCTTGAACTCGTTTAACCAATTCGGTTAAATCAAAAGTTGCATCAGGAACATCAGGATTAGGACAAACGCTAATATTTCCCCGATTATTCGCTAAATAGTAACCGCCACCCCAATATGCGATGTTATAGGTCTGCTGCATCTTACGAGCGATGTTATCATTCATGACATTCTCCTTAGGGAGTATGAGTTTATACCTTGCCTGTCACCATAGTAGTCAATTATCCGACAAAAATCTGAAACGACTGATAAATAACAGTTGGAAGTAATGGCTCACTATATATTTTTTATATGATTATCCAGCTATACGCAGGACATAATAGTAGAAAGTTCTTGAGTTAACCTATAACGAGTTAACACAATCACCTATTGGCAAGTAACAGACAACTTCGCTCTAAAGAGAAAGAGCTCAAAGAGGAAATTACTCTAGATATACTACGTGTATAGTATTGGCGAGTACTGTTTTGGTTTTTGAAAAGACTAACCTGTAGACAATGGATCATTACCCATTCACTCCACACATGGCTTAAACCTATAAGCCATTTCCCTAACAGAGAAACAGGATCAGAAATCCTGCGGTTTACACTGTGTTCAGATTTCACAGTAACCGCGAGGTTATACCTTTAGTTAGTTAAAAATGCAAAGCAAAAAGTACAAAAAATTGTTTTTTCTCTCATCCCTATTTTCTCGACACAAAATAGTGGGCAACAAAAAATAAGATTAACTGTTTGATTCTGCTTTATCCCTATATTTGATTAAAAAAAGCTGGAATTAAAGAGAGAAGAGTCATAAAATAGACGTCTAGATGTTAAAACATCCATCCTTAAACCGTTTGTATTAAGGTAACGAGATATAATGACTACACACCTTTTTACTTCTGAATCAGTCTCAGAAGGTCATCCAGATAAAATTGCAGATCAGATTTCTGATGCTGTTCTGGATGCAATTTTAGAACAAGATCCAAAAGCACGCGTTGCCTGCGAAACTTACGTTAAGACAGGTATGGTTATGGTAGGCGGAGAAATTACCACCAAAGCTTGGGTCGATATTGAAGAAATTACACGTAACACTGTTCGTGAAATCGGCTATACCAGTTCCGACATGGGCTTTGATGCTAATTCCTGCGCAGTTATCAGTGCGATTGGTAAACAATCACCTGATATCAACCAAGGCGTTGACCGTGAAAATCCATTAGAACAAGGCGCTGGCGACCAAGGTTTAATGTTTGGTTATGCAACCAACGAAACTGACGTATTAATGCCTGCACCAATTACCTATGCTCATCGTTTAGTTCAACGCCAAGCACAAGTGCGTAAAAGCGGCGCTTTACCTTGGTTACGCCCTGATGCGAAAAGCCAAATTACCTTCCAATACGACAACAATAAAGTTGTTGGTATTGATGCAGTTGTATTATCAACTCAGCATTCTGAAGAAATTTCACAAAAAGATCTGCATGAAGCAGTGATGGAAGAGATCATTAAACCTGTTCTGCCAGCAGAATGGTTAAATGAACAAACTAAATATTTCATCAACCCAACAGGTCGTTTTGTTATCGGTGGCCCAATGGGTGACTGTGGTTTAACTGGTCGTAAAATTATTGTCGATACTTACGGCGGTATGGCTCGTCACGGTGGCGGTGCTTTCTCTGGTAAAGATCCATCGAAAGTTGACCGTTCAGCAGCTTATGCTGCTCGTTACGTTGCTAAAAATATCGTGGCTGCAGGTTTAGCAGATCGTTGTGAAATCCAAGTTTCTTACGCAATCGGTGTGGCAGAGCCAACATCAATTATGGTAGAAACATTTGGTACTGAAAAAGTCCCAACAGCACAGCTTATTCTGTTAGTGCGTGAATTCTTTGACTTACGTCCTTATGGATTAATTCAAATGTTAGATTTACTGCACCCAATCTACCAAAAAACGGCTGCTTATGGTCACTTTGGTCGCCCTGAGTTCCCTTGGGAAGCAACAGACAAAGCTGAAATCTTACGTGAAGCAGCAGGCTTAAAATAAGTCTCTTGCCAGTAACATCACGTTATTGATTTTGGTAAGACCACATCTTTATAGATGTGGTTTTTTTATGGGCTTCTATTTATAAAACTCATAAAAAAACCCCGCAATCATACGGGGGTCTCAATAGGAGAAAACGAGAACATAGATTTATGATGAAACTGTTTCCTATAAAAAGTTAGTTAGGGTAGTTAATCCACTCACCTCCATTTAACTTGATATAAGACTGCCCTTGATAATCAACCACAACCGTAGCTTGGTTTTCCGCAACATTGGCAGTTTGAGGAAGTTCACTGGCTAAGGCATCCCAATCAATAACAGATTGGTTAAAAATATCACCATTCACATTACGAGAAATAAACTCAGAGATAGCCAAATAGCTACTGGGTTCATCGACAATCACAGGAGGGTAAAATTGTGCTCTATCTTTTATTCCTGTGAAACGAATACCAACAGGAACGGTAGTAATACTTTGGCTTGGAATGTCTCTTAATCCTGACATTTGTGTCTTATCACCTTGTAGCGCCGCACCATGCTCAGGCACAATCACTACCATCACTTTTCTTCCTTTTTTATCTAGCTCATTCATAAAGCTATCTAAGTTATCAAGTAATGTAGAGGCACGTTTACCATAATCAGCAGTACTATTTTCGCCTACATAACGATTACCATCGTGTAATGACACTAAGTTCACAAAGGTCACAGAGCGGCTCTCATTAGACTGTTCACGCGCTTTCAACCAACGTTGTAATGTTTCCTTATCATTGTAAATTTTGGTGCCATCAAATGCGGTAATTTGATGAGAAAGATTTTCTTGATCTTGTAAGGCAATATTAAGATTACCGAGTTGCTGAACTTCTTTAAGGTAATTACCAAACTTCCCGTTATGGTCGAGTACTAATTTCTTGGCAAATCCTAATGACGATAAATTATCCATCAGCAGACATTGTGTATCTGCGGGATCGTATAAATCAGAGTGGTGAGTTTGACCACAACTCGCGCGTAATAATCTTAATGATGCAGGACCACTATAAGAAGATACAGTGTTAAAGTGACTAAATAACACATCAAAATTACCCCAAATAGGGTGTTCTTGTAGCCCAACAGCTGCCGCATCAGCCGTAGAAAGTGAACAAATATTAATAATTAAGATATCAAAAGGCTGAGCATTGGCTGCTAACTGCGCAGGAAATGGTGTTGTGCGTTTTTTTTCATAACCATAAAACTGTGTTAGCCAATCGTCCAATACCTTATTATTGACCTTCAGTTTTTGTGGTGGGTAAACGGTATTAATAGATGCAGCCTCTACTTCTTTAGTCGGCACAACTTCAGGAGAAACTTGCGGCTCCACTGATGCTGGTAATACTTCAGGCGCTTTGGCTACTACAGTGTTTTTTTCTGTACTGATGTTACTTTCTTGAGTGAAAGAATTAGCAGAAACGGTAGGCACCACACCTTGAGAAAAATGAGTAAACCCACCAAGATTTAGCCACAACACACCCGCAATAATAAAAACAGATACCCTCACCCACTGTTCAATAAAAAGGTAACCCACTAACAAAATAAAAGCGACACCTATCATTTTGATATTAATGAAGTTAACTGTTAACTCAACAAGATAATCAAAGGAAAACTGTTTAAGCTGTCCGCCTTGAGCAAGTACTGTTGAAAAGCTGGGCAACCAAGTATCGTGGTAAAATAATATTATCCCTATTGGAATAGCGACCCAATTACGCATTTTATGCCAAATATCTTTTGGTAATGGGAACAATAAAAAGGCAAGAAAAAGTAAATTGCTAAAAGCATCAAAATTTAAATAACCATACCAAAGTAAAACAAACTTTAGTAAAAAATAGAAATTCCATGCTGCCAACCCATGCCAGTAATGTAAAAAATCGAACTGGGTTGTATTAGATTTGTTCATTTTTATTTCCTACTCTTTAGTATAAATAAATCCAATTCGACAGTTATATGATTACTCACATCTGTCTTTTTATTACTTCTGATATTTAATTAACTACTAAATAAACATATAAGAGAATATTTATTTAAAACCAAGTAAAAACCCTTAAATAAAAAATAATGAAAAAGTAAACCTCGTCAGGAAATACTTACCTCTTATATAAAAGAAAGACAATTACGATAACCAACTTATTTAAACTGAATTTAAAAAAAATACTCAACGTTATAATTATATAATAGCGTCTATTTTTAAAAATGATGCTTTATTTACATTAAATAATGAAACACAGAGTTATCTTATTTTTATATTTCGAAACAAATACAAAACGAAGTACACATTAACAACAGCAATTAACAACTAGAAAACATAATTAGCAATATATAAACAAACAACTCAATATAAGAACAAAAACAATCATTAAAAGACTAAAAAACAATGTTTTTTATATTAAAAATGATACAGATCAATATACAATAACGATCATCTAATTTTAATAATTTAATATATTGTTATAAACAGCTAATTTACATTTCTATTTTATTACTTTATTTTGTAGCTAAACTATTTCAGTTATTATTCAATGAACGATATTTAAAAAATCAAGAAAATATAAACATAAAAAGAAAATCAATAATCATCATTTATTAAAATAAGATAATAAACATCTATTTTATGTATTTTTACGTAATTGAAATAATGAACTTTAAAGCATATTCTAAAATAGAAAGCTTAAATAAATAGAACTCACCATTAATTAACCACTATTTTTATCGAGATCTTAATTTCGATGGGAATTTATTTTTATTTTATCCAGAGGATAATAAAATGAAAAATGAAAGTTTTATTAACTCAAATATGAAAATAGAAAAAAATAATCTAAATAAGGACATTGATAAACTAAAAAAATTATTTTCATTAAATAACTATCACTATCAGGATATCAATAAAGAAGAAGAAAATAGTGCGCTTATTTATCGCTGGCCATTACTTAATGCATTTCATTACATGACTAAATGAGGCTAACTATGCCACTTATTGTATTAAAAGGACTCAGAGGTGGAGTGGGTACAACGTCCACAGCAATTGCGCTTGCTCGACAATTTAACCAACAAAATAAAGAAGTGCTTATTATTGATAATTGCACTGAAAATATTTTGTCTTTTTATTTTCCTGCACAGCAAAAAAACACCACATTAAGTCAGGCATTATTATCAGAAACACCTATAGAGGAGAGTATTTTTTACTATCGACCACACTACCAAGTGTTGCCTTTTGGTTTGGTTAATATGAAGGATAATTTGCTCTTACAGTTGTCATTTTCAGCAAAACAACACCTTACCCATTTTTTAACGACATTTATTCAGCTACACCCTGATGCCATTATTTTAATGGATTTACAGCATACAGAAGACGCTCTTTTCACGCCTTGGATAGAAAAAGCGGATGTTTTTTTCACCGTAACAATGGCGGAGAGTAACTGCCATATTCGCCTTAACCAGCACACATTTATCGAAAATGAATACGTACTGATTAACCAATTTCGTGCCACCAGCCAAATTCATCAAGATTTTTATCAATTTTGGCAAACGACACCATTTCCATTATGCCCTGTCGTTCTTCATCGAGATGAAGCCTCACTAGAGGCCTGTGCCTCACGTTTACCCTTATATGATTACCGAGCTAATTGCATGTTAGTAGAAGAGATCGCGCAACTCGCTCAATGGTGTTTTTCGTTATTTGAGAGGAAAGAAGGACAGCCATAATGCCATCATCTTACGATGCCACGAAAAAAGTCGAAAAGAATATGACACAACATATTCTTATTCGTTACTACAAGTTTTATCGCCATAACGGTGCATCTCGTAGCGCGGCTATTATTAGCGAGCTATTTATGGGCATTATGTGGTTTTTTTTACGAATGGAATCCCCTTTTTGGCGGAGAATAGCCAGAAAACAACGAGAGCTATATCCCCATATTGATCCTCGTTGCCCCAAAGTTTTCGATCCTATACGCTATTTGTTGCAAAGTATTTGGCTAGCTTGTCATTATGTCGCGCATTTGCTAATTAAAAAACCCACACAACTGATTTCCTATATTCGAAAAACATACAAAAAACTCTTTGTTCATGTCACTCCTATCGCGATTGACATCATTGAACATAAGAAAAAAACCACACCATTTTGGCAGTATGTTCTCTATTCCCTCATCGCTATTTTTGCCATTTTCTTTATTTTGCTCAGTATCACTCAGCCATTTGATCTTACATTCCAATTTGTTTTTGTAATTGTTCTTTGGCTAGTTGCCTTAGCTATCCGTGATATTCCGGGGCGTTTCTCTTCAATCGCAATGGTTATATTGGCACTGACAATTGCATGTCGATATATTTGGTGGCGTTATCAATCAACCCTTTATTGGATTGATAATTTCAGCTTATTTTGTGGTTTACTGCTTTTATTGGCTGAAACTTATGCTTGGTGTGTGTTATTCCTTAGTTTTATGCAATGTATTTGGCCACTGCATCGCAAACCCGTTTCTATGCCTGAAGATATTACACAATGGCAAAGCGTTGATATTTTTATTCCTACCTATAACGAAGATTTACAAGTTATTAAACCTACAATCTATGCCAGCTTAAATTTAGATTGGCCTAAAGATAAGCTCACTATTTATCTTCTTGATGATGGTGATCGTCCTGAATTTAAGGCATTTGCTCAAGAAGTGGGTATTCGTTATATCACACGAGAAAAACACGATTTTGCTAAGGCAGGTAATATCAATCATGCCTTAACTCTCGCTTCTGGCGAATTTGTCGCTATCTTTGACTGCGACCATATTCCAACACGCTCATTTCTACAATTTACGATGGGATGGTTTTTAAAAGATAAAAAAATGGCTTTGGTACAAACACCTCACCATTTTTTCTCACCCGACCCTTTTGAACGTAATTTAGGTAATTTCCGTGAAACGCCGAATGAAGGCACACTCTTTTACGGATTAGTTCAAGATGGTAATGACACTTGGAATGCAGCGTTTTTCTGTGGCTCATGTGCTGTTTTACGCCGTACTGCGTTGGATGAAATTGGTGGCATTGCCGTTGAAACAGTGACAGAAGATGCGCATACCTCACTACGCTTACATCGCCATGGCTGGAGATCTGCTTATATTCGTATTCCACAAGCAGCAGGTTTAGCGACTGAATCATTATCCGCTCATATAGGTCAACGTATTCGGTGGGCAAGGGGAATGGTGCAAATATTCCGACTTGATAATCCACTTTTTGGTAAAGGCTTGAGCCTGCCACAACGTCTTTGTTACCTAAATGCCATGTTGCACTTTTTTTCTGGCATTCCACGAATGATCTTCTTACTTGCACCACTGACGTTTCTTTTTTTCCATGCCTATATCATTTATGCACCTGCAGTTGCCATCGCCCTCTACGTTGTGCCGTATCTGATCCATATTTCACTCGCGAGTGCGAAGTTACAAGGCGCTTATCGCCACTCATTTTGGGGTGAAGTTTATGAAACGATTTTGGCGTGGTACACCACTCGTCCTGTATTGAGTACCCTTTTCTCTCCTCATAAAGGAACTTTCAACGTTACAAACAAAGGTGGCGTGATGGAAGAAGGCTTTGTCGATTGGCGAATTAACCGCCCTTATTTACTCTTTCTCAACCTAAATTTACTGGGTATTTTGTTTGCCTTTTGGCGCATTGCAACAGGTGATCCTGATGAAGCTTGGGCTGTTGTTATGTGTTTATTGTGGGTTTGCTATAACCTTATCTTACTGGGTGTTGCGATTGCAGTTTCAGTCGAAACAAAGCAACAACGCCGTTTCCCTCGCGTTCGCGTTAAAGTTCCTGCTATGTTGCTGTTAAACAATGGCTCTCTCTATCGCTGTTATCTCTATGATTTTTCTGATAATAGCTGTGCCATTCTATTGCCTGATAATGTCACTCTTTCACTCACTCCAAATGAAAGTATCACTCTATTGCTCAGTGAAAATCAGCGTGAACATGCCTTTAAAGCCAATGTTTCACGTGTTGATGGGCAAATCATTGGGTTACAACTCCTTGAAATGACAACACAAAAAGCTATCGATTTTACCGCTTGTACTTTTGAGCGAGCCGATACTTGGGCTGATTGGCAAAACGAACTTCCAGCCGACAGACCTTTAAGCAGTCTCAAGAACATTATTTTTATCAGCATGCAAGGTTATAACACCTTGTTAAAGCGTGCTCCTTATTTTATTTACGCCACTTTTCGCTTACTTGGTTTGTTTTTGCTGTGGCTTTCATCGTTACTCCCTCAACGCGTTAATGTTTCACAAATATTTCATCAGTCTTGAAGAAAAAACTCAGTTTTCTAGAAATTTATTCATAAACAATAAGATCATGGGTAACAATAATGAAAAAACGTTTTCTCATATTTGCCTTATTTATGCTCACTTCTTCAGTTCATGGAGATGAAACGCAAGAAGCGCAAACTAATATTTCAGCGCCACCCGTTACAATAACTGAAGCAGCTCCTGAAGTTATTTCTCAAACAAGGCTTGGAAATACACAACTGCCTTCTGCTGATATCACCCCTTCTGCTCGCCAGAAAATATTAAAATTTGCAGAGACAGCACCTAGCTATGGCGCTATTCATTTGACAGGCGTTAGCCCTGACGGCTATTTAGAATTTGGTGTACGTAGTGATGAATATGTTTCAAAAGCGACTCTCGATTTAGAATTTACACCATCTCCGTCACTCCTTCCTGTGGAATCTCATCTTAATGTCTATTTGAATGATGAATTGATGGGAGTTATTACCTTAAAACAGGAAGATTTAGGTAAGAAAAACCAAATTACGATATCAATTGATCCTTTATTTATTCAAGATTTTAACCATATAAAACTCTCTTTTATTGGCCATTATCGTGAAATTTGTGAAAACCAAGCAAATACCACACTCTGGCTTGATGTGAGTAAAAGCAGTCAGTTGAATTTAACCTTTCAATCACTCCGTTTAGGTAATGAATTAGCGCACTTCCCAGAGCCATTTTTTGACAGCCGTGATTTTGGTGAATTAACACTGCCGATGGTGTTCAGTCAGTCGCCTAATTTAGTTCAACAAAAGGCTGCGGCTATACTCTCTTCTTGGTTTGGTACTCAAGTTGATTGGCGTAAGCAAAATTACCCTGTTTATTATGATGCTTTACCAAATCAACACAGTATTGTTTTTGCAACTAATAAACAAAAACCTGCGTTTTTAAAGCAGCATCCCGATGTTAAAGTGCCAACCATCGAAATGCTGACACACCCAACCAATCCTTATATTAAATTACTTCTTATTATGGGGCGTGATGATAATGATTTGATCACTGCCGTAAACGGAATAGCCCGTGGGCAAGTTATTTTCAGAGGAAATGTCATCACAATTAATGATGTAGAAAAACTGATCCCACGAGAGCCTTATGATGCGCCAAAATGGGTACAGTTGAATAAACCTATCTATTTTAATACGTTACAAGATTATGAAGGTCAGTTGCAATCTCGTGGATTAAAACCGAATCCTATTACATTGAATATGACGTTACCGCCTGATCTCTTTATGTTTAATAATACGGGATTACAAATGCAATTGCGTTATCGCTATACCGCACCTGCATTTCAAGATGACTCTCGTATGTCTATCTCAGTAAACGATCATTTCATTAAAGCTTATCCTCTTGAAAAAGATAAAAAAGATAACCTTGTTATCGCTTATTTACCGCTTATTCAAGGCTGGATTGAGCATAAGAATTTATTGAATATTCCTGCAGTAAAACTGGGGGAACGTAACCAAATTACATTTGCCTTTGATTACACCAACCCAATTCCGGGTGGTTCACTAGATCAATGTATTACTTATCAACCTGTTCCAAATGCAGTCGCGATTGATGATTTATCTAGTTTTAATTTTACAGGTGACTATCGACATTACATTGCACTGCCTGACTTACGGGTTTACAGTCATGCTGGTTTCCCATTTAGCCGTTATGCGGACCTGTCCGAAACCCTGATTTTTGTTAATCAGCAACCGTCTCCAACTCAGTTGTCTACCCTATTAATTTCAACTGGAAATATAGGTGCTCAAACAGGTTATCCCGCCTTGAATGTTTCATTAACCGATTCATTAGAAGAAGTGCAAAAAAGGGATGCGGATCTGCTACTTATCGGCACCATTCCACCTGCATTAAATAATGATAAACAGATGAATGTACTGATTGATAAAGCACGTAGTGAAATCACTCTGCCTTCTCGTGAGATCAGTATCTTTAGCCACACAAGTTATCAACCAGCTGATAAACGCCCTGATAGTCGTATCTCCCTGACATCAAAAGGATCAATGGGTGCAATTATTGGTTTCCAATCTCCATTCTTTTCACAACGTAGCGTTATCGCACTATTAGCCGATAGTACACAAGGTTACAAACTGTTAAATGAAGCACTCAGTGATAGCGGTGAACGTGATGCTATGCATGGTTCAGTGGTATTAGTCAGAGAATCAGGGGTAAATAGCTTGCGTGTAGGTGACACTTATTTCGTCGGTTATTTACCTTGGTGGGAAGAGGTTTGGTATGTGTTTGCATCTCACCCTATATGGCTCGGTTTAGCGGCAATTATCGGCATTATTCTTGTCTCTCTTCTTATTTGGCGAGCAATGAAAATAAGAAGCCAACGTCGTTTAGCGGCTAAGGATTAAGCTATGTGGCAATTTGGTCACACACATCGCCACTCTGTTATTGCTCTCTTTTTGCTGACAGGCATTTTGCCTGTCACGCAAGCCAACGAAGAAACAACGGAAGCTTTTTTACAAGAGCAAGTGAGATTAGGAACATCTACAGGAAATGAAGTTTTAGTGGCTCAATCGTTGCATCGTTTAGCGTTAATGAAACCCAATGATCCTAATATCTTATTAATGCAAATTCAGTTTGCCGTTAAACAGAAAGATAATGCAAAAGCACAACAGTTATTTACTCAATTAGGTACTCAGTTTCCGCAATCAGAGCAATATCAGCGTGCAATAAAAACCTTATCACTGACAACGGATGTTAATCGGCAAAAATTACAGCGAGCCCAACTTTACCGTACAGCTGGGCGCTATGATGATGCACTAAATTTATACGATGAAATTTATCTAGGAATGCCGCCGGATGAGACTTTAGCACTGGAATATATTCAAGTGCTTATGCAATCTTCTCATGATGATAAGGTAGATAGACTTAATCATATCTATCGCCAATATCCTCAGAATGCGAAAATAGCCAGTTTCTATCAGCAACAATCCACAATAAAATCGACGGTTACAACAAGCACAACTAGTACGGCTTCTACTATAAAACCTAAAACAGATGTTGCCTCATTACCTATTGCGACCTTAAAACAAAAAGCACGACAACAACCCGATAATGCGGATGTTGTAGGTGCATTGGGCGTGCGTTATTCTCGCGCAAATCAGCGTGGTGCAGCTATTTACTATCTTTCACAAGCGCTGAAGTTATCACCCAATCATGATAATAGCGGTCAATGGCGATCCATGTTGCAGGCTAATCAATATTGGCACCTGCTTTCAAAAGGCGATGAAGCGCTCTTAAAACAAGATTATGAGTTAGCTGAGCGATATTTTAACCAACTCAATAAGTTAAGTCCTTATGAAAGCGAGTCTTATATTGGTTTAGGTGACATTGCCGTTGCACAGCGCCAATTGGATGTTGCTGAAAGCCATTATTTACAAGCTTTAAAGTATCAACCTAATCACCCCGCGACTTTACATAGCCTCGCAAAACTTTATCGCCAACAGTCACATGATAAAGCACAACAATTTATTGATAGTTTAACGCCAAGACAATATAAAAATTTGGCAGAAGATTATGGCTATATTATCTCTGGCATAAGACAAGATTCAGCCGCTGATGATGAATACAAAGAGCAATACCTTAGTGCGATTGAAAAACGTAAGGCAATTGCTAAAGATTATCCTAATGATGTTTGGAATATTTATCGTCTTACTGATGATTTATTAATAACGCAACAAACCTCTGAAGCTGAAGAATATTTTAACCAACTTAATCGTCGCCTTCCTAATGATGCATCTCGACTTTACGCCTACGCGCTATATCTCAATAAAACAGGGCGAGAAACTCAAGCACTTGATATGCTAAACACAATTCCTTTGTCTCAACGAAGTGAGAGTATGAAAGCGTTAGATAGTCGATTACGTTTTGGTGAAATATTAGCACATGCAGAGTCTCTACGCGCAAAAGGACAAGAACAACAGGCTGTTGATTACCTTTTTGCTCATATTCCACCAGAGCAAAAATTTGAAACTTATTTACTAATAGCGAACTGGGCTCAAGAGCGAAATAATCTTGAACAAGCCTTAAGTTATTACCATACCGCACTAAACCTAGAACCTAATAATGAAACGGCATTATTAGGTGCAACAGATATTGCCTTGGAGCAAGGACAAAAAGAACAGGCAAAATACTATCTTGCGAAAATAGAAACACTTTCACCCAACCAGTTTAATAGCAACTCTATTAGACGTGTCGCCAATGCAGAAAAAGAGGCGGGTAATACAGAAAAAGCACAACACTATTTTGCTTACTTGGCACAACAAATTGAAACAGAGCCGGACAGTGCTGATCCTTTAATATTACGCGATATTGCTCGTTTTCAGCGTGATGGGCAACATCGTCAACAAGCTCACTATTATTATCAACAAGCAATGATCAAGGATGGAATAACAGATAGGTTGCCAAAAGATAATATTGAGTACACCGCATTAATGCGTAATGACGAAAAAGATAACTGGTTATCTCGAAGCCTACGAGCTGATGCTCACTCTCTTTATCGTCAACAAGAGTGGCTTTTTACTCTTGAACATGATTATTGGGGCTCTAGTGGTAGCGAAGGCTATTCGAAACTACGCGCCCACACCACGATGTTACAACTCGATCACCCTGTTTATGATGGTCGTTTCTTTTGGCGGGCAGATTTAGTTAATCTCAGCAGTGGCAAACTAGGTACATCACCTTATGACTCTAAATTTGGGACTTGTTATCGTACTGGCTGTTTCCCATTAGAGCAAAAATCCTTTGGTGTTAGCCCAGCAATTGGCTGGGAAAATGGTCAATGGCAATGGGATCTTGGTACAACACCTCTGGGTTTCGAAGTCACTGATTGGGTCGGTAAAATCGCCTATAACCATGATCTTTTTAATGTAGGCTGGACGCTTGATGTTCACCGTCGTCCAGTTAATAGCTCTCAACTAGCTTTTGCTGGTCAACGAGATATTTGGACTAACCAAACATGGGGTGGCGTGAGAAGAACGGGTGTTCGTTTAAGCGGAAGCTATGATTTAGGCGGAACAGACGGTTATTGGGGCGAGATTTCTATTGATAAACTGACGGGTAAAAACGTTGAAGATAATAGTAGTGTTCGAGGGATGGGTGGCTATTATTACAAACTTATCAATGAGAACAATCGCCGCGTTTCTGTCGGATTAAGCACAATGCTTTGGCATTATGATAAAGACTTAAGCGGATACACTTTAGGTCAAGGTGGTTATTATAGTCCTCAAAAATATGTCTCTTTAGGGCTCCCGATTAATTATCGTGAACGTACTGAAAATTGGTCTTGGGAATTATCAGGCTCTCTTTCTTGGTCTTACTCCCAAACAGATGACAGAAAGCGCTATCCTTTACAAAATCTCATTTCTCCCGATAAATTCAATCGCTATATGAATGGACTTAGCCCTGAAGATCGAGAAGAGATGATGAGACTTTATTATCAAGAGCGTGATGCTGTTGATAAAGGAGACTCCAGTAATGGTTTTGGTTATACCGCAAGAGCATTAGTTGAGCATCGTATTACACCGCATTGGTTTATTGGTGCGGCTATAGATATTCAACAAGCAAAGAACTATACCCCTAGTCATGCATTAATGTACTTACGTTATTCATTTGATGGTTGGAATGGTGATTTAGATTTACCGCCAAATCCTCTTATTCCTTATGCTGATTTTAAATAACGTTCAAATGTATTAAATACACAAACGGGAAGCACTGGCTTCCCGTTTAACGTTTTCGCTAAAGTTGTGATAGCAAGTTGTCATTATTGTGTTTTACGAAAAAGCCCAACTAACAACCAACCCACAATCATGGCAAAGACAAATAAAATACCTTGATAAAACCCAGCACCTGCTAATACCAAACCAGGACCGGGGCAAATTCCAGCTAATCCCCAACCAAGACCAAATAATACACTGCCTAGTACTAAGGGGTTATCAATCACTTTATTGGTCGGTATATTTAAAGGACATGCTAATACACTTTGTTGCCTACGGCGTGTTAATTGGTAACCTATCACACTGACAACCAGCCCTGCTCCCATGATTATCAATAAAGAGGGATCCCAGTTTCCTGTAATATCTAGAAAACCTAGGATTTTTTGTGGATTGCTCATTCCACCAACAATCAATCCTGCACTAAATAGAAGACCACAAAGGAAAGCAACAAACTTAGTCATTTTCTTAGCCTCCTATTACGTGGCGCTGAATATAAACAGTAATAAATGCAGTCACCATAAAGACTAAAACTGCCACTATCGAGCGACGTGATAATCGAGCTAACCCACAAATACCATGACCACTCGTGCAACCATTACCTAAACGTGTGCCTGCTCCCACCAGTACTCCGGCAATCATTAACATCCAAGGTGACGTTTCAATCACTGGCGATAAGGGTTTATCAAAAAAATAAAACAGTGTTGGTGCGATCAACATGCCAAGTAAAAACGCCCAACGCCAACCATTCCCCTGCTGTTTTGTTGATAAAACACCGCCTAAAATACCGCTTATTCCTGCAATGCGACCATTAAATAACAATAAAATGGCGGCAGCTGCACCTATCATAAGCCCACCAATTGCCGCACTTAAAGGCGTAAAGTGAACCCAATCTATATTCATAAATTAACCTGCTATAGGGCAATAAAGCTGATAAAGCGTATTAAGTAGCACGAGAACTTTTTCATCAGCAATAGAATAAAAGATACGTTTTCCATCACGACGAGTATTCACTAACCCTTCATTGCGCAAAACGGTTAGCTGTTGAGAAAGTGTCGGTTGACGAATACCTAAACTCTCTTCTAATTCACTCACACTTTTTTCGCCCTGACTTAGCTGACACAATAATAAAAGGCGATCGCCATTTCCTAGCG
Organism: Proteus sp. ZN5; assembly: GCF_011046025.1. GTDB lineage: Bacteria > Pseudomonadota > Gammaproteobacteria > Enterobacterales > Enterobacteriaceae > Proteus. The sequence goes on along the minus strand of NZ_CP047639.1, from coordinate 1,793,612 downwards.
TCTTAAGCATACTAGACGCTTCATTAGCCGCCAATTTCATTGCATCTAATAAATCAGGTTGAACTCGTTGTGTCATGGTAAACTCCATAATCAATATACTTTTTAATAATATGTTAATTTATATATTGTGCAAGTTTTCTTTTTATTGCGTGTTTGTATAAGGCGCTATATGCTCTGTAACATGAAAACGGTAAGAGTCCCCATCGCCTTAGTGCAAAGCGTTATGCGAACACTGCGTGAAAAATTGCAGCAGGCTAATCTTTATCTTAATACAAATTACCCAGAACCTACTCTACATTATAATCAGAGAGGAACTATTGCAGGCAGTGCCTATTATGCAAATTGGGAAATTCGTATTAATCCTACATTATTGATTGAAAATAAACAGAATTTTATTGAAGAAGTTATTCCTCATGAATTAGCGCATTTATTAGTTAATCGCCATTTTGGTCGTGTAGCACCTCATGGGAAAGAGTGGAAATGGATGATGGAAACAGTATTACAAGTTTCAGCTAAACGTACCCATCATTTTGATGTCAGCGCCGTTAAAGCTAAGACCTTTCCTTATACTTGCCATTGTGAAGAGAAACATCAGCTCACCATTCGCCGTCATAACAAAGTGTTACGCGGAGAGACACAATACCGTTGCCGCCACTGCCAGGCGATATTGCAATTTACTGAACAGTAGAAATTCTGGCCTAGCTCAAATACAAAAAATAAAGCCGATGTGTTGATTAAGTCACATCGGCTTTATCTTGAGAATAAATATGTGAGATTGTATTAAGCAAACTCGCTCATCACATGAGATGCAATTTCAAAGTAAATAATAAGACCTGTACCATCAATTAAGGTCGCAATAAACGGTGCTGAAACAACCGCAGGATCGATACCTAAACGCTTTAATACCATTGGAATGACAGACGAAACAATCGCACTCCAAACAGTGATTGAAACGAGTGTTAAGCCAACAACAATCATCACTTCCATACCCACACCTAAGAACCAAGCACGCACAAAACCGGCAATACCCATAGTCAGTGCGACCATTATGGATGTGGTTATCTCTTTTCTTAATACAGACCAAACATTACGTAGGCTCACTTCCCCTAATGCCATAGCACGTACTAATGTTGAGGTAATTTGTGTACCACTATTTCCGCCTGTACCAATTAGCAATGGAATAAAGAAAGCGAGTGAAATCGCAGCTTCTAATCTGTCTTCAAAGGCATGTAATACCGTACTGGTATACGCTTCTGCCACAAACAGCATCAATAACCACACAACACGTTTACGCCATAATGTTACCGGACTGGTTTCTAAATAAGGCTGCTCTAAAGGTGAAGTTGCACCCTGCATTTGTGCATCCAGTGTATTTTCATCTTCAATTAATTCAGCGATATCTTGAGGGCGTAAAACACCGACTAACTTTCCAAAATGCATCACAGGTACGCTGTCTAAACCGCTATGACTAATCAGTTGATAAACATCATGTCGATTCTGTTCTGGTGAGACAGAAAAAAAGGTTTGACGCATCACATCAGAGACAAACAGGTCATTCGCAGCTGTTAATAATGATTTAACGGGCAAAATCCCATTTAGATAGTTATCTTTATCCACCACATATAAATAGGTTGGAATTAATTCATCTTTTAAATCATTAACCAATTGAGTTTTCACATTTTCAACAGAATCAGCGACAGAAACAGCAATATAGGACTGGCTCATATATGCACTAACAGTTGCATCATCTTTTAAACGATTGTATTGGTCTTGAGTTGAGTTGTTTTTAGGTGTGTTTAAGGATGCATCTGCAACTAATACAGCATCCATTTTGTTTTGAGTATTGAATTTCATTTTTGTGGTTCCCTATTACTGTTTGTGTTTAGCAAATCAGTTCTCCATAGGGGCGAAACCAGAAGCGAGAATGCAAAAGCTATCTACACGTCTCGGTTTTAGCACTATACAACGTATCCGATGAATACTGGAAGTTACATGGGGATATACCTTCGGTCGATATATCCTGTCCTAATCTTGGGCGTCTCTCGACGTCGTCAGATCAGTAACCTGTGTTTGTATAGGAGCCTCGCCTAACGAGATACTGCACTTTTCTTGCGAATGCGGCGCGCATTATAACCACTCACAATATAATGAAAAGCACGATAACGATTTTGTTTAAGTTCTATTGAAAAATAGCTCACGATATTTATCATACAATTAAATAATATAATCCCATTAGAAATTAATATATAAAAAAGAAATGAAGCTTTCCTACGAAAGTTAAAATCGTATAGTAAGAAGGAATTTGTTTATTAATTGATTATTTAAATGCTAATTTTTGCACTCTTATTTCTTCTGCTTGCAAAAATATCTCTTTTACCGTTTTACCATCTAATGATTGGCACATTTTACGAGTGATAATATCCGCATTTTTATGACGCCCTGCGATAACTAAATCATTAAAATTAATATCATTAAGAATAGCTAATTCTATTGCTTCATCAAAACGCGTTTGTTCATCAAGGGGAAGTGAATTGCGCATTTCAACAATTGAGATACGTAGCGATTCTACATTAGAGCCATCAAGGGTTTGTTGAGGTTTTTCACAGCCAGCTAACATGACACTAAACAAACAAATAACTAACAATTTCTTCATATATCCCCCCTTACCCAGTCAATAGTTTAAATAATAGCAGAATGTTTATAAGGAAACTCCCCACTAACTAAAATATATTTTTAATGAGTCATCATTTCCAATATTTTTATTATTCTGAATAAATAAAAACCATCTTTAATTTAAAATAAAGGGAAGCATTTTCCAGATTATTCGTTTTTTTAATGGGAGGAATAGACATAAAAAACCCTGTTAATAAATTAACAGGGTAAAAAAATAGGAAAATAGAAGGAAATACTTAATAAAAAGAGGTTAAGCGAGCTCAACATCTCCTTTTAAACGACAACTACATGCTAAGACATAACCTTGGGCTATCTCTTCAGCCGTTAATGTACTGGTACTGCTGACATCATAATCACCACTCGCAATGCGAGTTTTACAACTACCACAAACTCCTGCACGACAAGCCGCAAAGACAGGAACTTTATTTTCTTCCATTGCTGATAATAAAGTTACGCCAACAGGAACTTTAATTTGTGATAATGGATGACGAATAGTCATGGTTAATTGTTCGTTTTCATCAACACAAACAGGCTCATCACCAAAACGTTCCATAAAGATATTCTCAGCAGGTACACCAAGATTTCTTGCAAAACGTCCGGTGTCTTCCATATAGCTATTTGGGCCACAACACATAACAGTACGATTCGCAATATCAGGAACTAATGCAGCCAATTTTTCTTGAGAAATGCGACCACTAAATAACCCTTTGTTATCAGGCAATTTAGGCATCATGATAAAATTCAGATTGTATGGATATGCATTTGCTAATTCGATCCACTCTTTCTCAAAAATAAACTGGCTTTGCTCACGAATATTAAAAATAACCGTAATATCCGCTTTAGGTTGATTATTTAACAACCAACGTGTCATCGACATAACCGGCGTCACACCGCATCCTGCCGCCAACATTAAATAGCGCGCACCTTCTTTACCTGCACAAGTAAATTCCCCCTGAGCATCAGATAACCAAAGATAATCACCCGGTTTTACTTGTGATGTTAACCAACCTGAGCCTATGCCATTTTCTAAACGACGAACGGTTAAGGTGATAAATGGGCTTAATCCAGGAGAAGATGAAATGGTATAAGCGCGCATTGTTTCATCACTATTATTGATACTCACCAGTGCAAATTGACCCGGTTTATAAGAATAAAAGTCATGATTAATTAAATTTAGCGTCCACACTTCAGGGGTTTCCTGATTAATAGAGTGAACTTGCATACGATTAGGACAAAGAGAAGTAGGCATCGTCATGGATATTGATCCTTCACCGAAGCCCGTAGGCTTCGGTCATGATAATGAATTTAAAACATTAAGCAGAAAGAATATCTTTAAGATCTTGTTCTGGTGTAGTAATAGAGCGCATTCCAAATTTTTCATTTAGTACCGCCAGCAAATTATCAGTTAAGAACGCTGGTGCTGTTGGCCCGGTATAAATATTTTTCACGCCTAATGAAAGCAGGGTCAATAAGATAACAATCGCTTTTTGCTCGAACCAAGAAAGAATTAAAGACAGTGGTAAGTCATTCACACCACAGCCTAATTTCTCAGCAAGGTTAACAGCTAGCATAATCGCTGAGTAAGCATCGTTACACTGACCCACATCAAGTAAGCGTGGTAAGCCTTCTAAAGTACCGAAATCCAGTTTATTGAAACGGTATTTACCACACGCCAAGGTCATAATTAAACAATCTTGTGGAATTTCTCTTGCAAGATCGGTGTAGTAGCTACGTTCACCACGGCTACCATCACAACCACCCACTAAGAAAACATGACGTAATTTTTTCTGTGAAACTAAATCAATCACAGTATCAGCGGCATTTAATAGTGTTTCACGACCGAAACCAACGGTAATTAAATGCTCGATTTCATTATATGGGAAACCTTCTAATGATTGTGCTTGTTCAATCATTTCAGAGAAATCATCACCAGTAATATGTTTTACGCCCGGCCAACCAACAATACTACGTGTCCAAATACGGTCACCGTAATTACCTACATTCGGATCAATAATACAGTTTGAAGTCATTAATACAGGGCCAGGGAATTTTGCAAATTCAATTTGCTGATTCTGCCAACCACTTCCGTAGTTACCCACTAAGTGTTTGTATTTTTTAAGTTCTGGGTAACCGTGGGCAGGTAGCATTTCACCATGAGTATAAATGTTGATCCCTTTACCTTCAGTTTGCTCAAGAAGCATTTGCAGATCTTTTAGATCATGACCTGAAATTAAAATAGCTTTACCTGCAACAGGGCGAACGTTAACAGTAACTGGTGTCGGGTTGCCGTAAGCTTGAGTTTCGCCTTTATCAAGGATCGCCATAATGCGAAAGTTCATTTGACCAATGCCCATCGCATTTTCTAACAATTCATTCATATCAGCAGGATCAGTACCTAACCACGCCATATAACGGTGATATTCAGCGTAAATTTCATTGTCATACTGACCTAAAACATGCGCGTGCTCCATATACGCCGCAGCCCCTTTTAAGCCATACAGGCACAGCATACGTAATCCATGAAGATCATCACCGATTTGCGCTTTATCTGCATTTAAAGCAAAAAGCTGAGCTTGTTTTTGTAAGCTGTCTAAATCGCTACCTGCTAATTGAATTTCAGCTCTTGGGTTAGTCACTTGAATTGCTGCATTTTTCGCTAAAGTACGAGATTTCAGACTTTCACGGAAATAGATAGCTTCTTTCGCATAACCGACAATACGATCAGAATCAAAGTTGACGTTAGTTAACGTAGAGAAAAAAGCACGAGGAGCAAAGCTATCTACATCATGATCAATAATACCGACACTACGCGCTGCCAAAGCCCACGCTGAAAGTCCTTCTAATACTGCAACGAGTAAATCTTGAAGATCTGAAGTTTCTGCTGTTTTACCACACATACCTTGCGCATAGGCACAACCATTACCTACAGGCGTTTTCATTGTTTGTTCACATTGCACACAATACATATCGTATTCCTTCTAATAAAAGATAACGCTTTATTCTTATAAGTTGCATTCCAGATGCAACATAAGAATACGCCATTTTTATAAGAGAGAAAGTGCAATATTGAACAATTTGAATGTTGTTTGATCTAACGCAATTTATAGCAAATCTTTTAATATCTCTTTTTTATCCTTTGATTTTGCTTAAGCCTCAAAATAATTTTTCCAAAAAAGAGAGTGCCATTGCATTGTGTCGATGATGACTAAATAAGAAGGAATGTTTAATAATTATTGATGGTTGTTTTTTGTCTAATCATATAAAGACTGAGAGATGAAACGATTAAGTTTATTCATTTTTGTTAGTTCAGTAATATTCATTACTATTTTTTATAGTTAATATCACCTATTGCATCAATAGCTAATCAAATTATTTCAATTGAGATATGTTATTAGCACGAGTATTACGAAATGAAACTACACATTCGAATGATGCTCATCCCTACATTGGAGATTAAAAATGATTAAATTAAATAATGTTCCATCAGAATTTCGTCCTCTAGAAAGCTACAAAATGCTAATTGGAGGAGAATGGGTATCTAGTACATCGCAAAAAACAACGAAAACCTATAGCCCAGCTACGGGTGAATTATTAAGTGAATACCAGTCGGGTAGTGCTGAAGATGTTGAACGCGCAGTCAGTGCTGCACGTAAAGCATTCAAAACATGGAGTAAAACGTCACCTGCTGAGCGTCAAGCCCTCTTATTAAAAATCGCAGATCGCTTAGAGCAAGAACAAGAACGCTTTGCTTGGATTGAGTCATTAGATAATGGTAAGCCACTCAATGAGTCGAAAAACATAGATTTACCTGCCTCTATTGACCATTTTCGATATTTTGCAGGCGTGATACGCTCTCATACCGATGAAAGTGCCGTCCTAGACGAAAATACCATTAGCCTTGTTATTCGCGAACCTATTGGTGTTGTGGGGCAAATTATTCCATGGAACTTCCCATTATTAATGGCAGCATGGAAATTGGCACCAGCGATTGCAGCGGGTGACACAGTGGTTATTAATCCAGCAACACTGACTTCCCTTTCATTATTAGAGCTAGGTCGTATTTTAAATGAAATATTACCAGCGGGTGTGATTAATATTGTTACTGGACGCGGATCTGTTGTAGGACAAGCTATTTTAGAACACGAAGATATTGATAAACTTGCATTTACTGGCTCTACCAATGTGGGTTATACCGTAGCAGAAGCAGCAGCGAAAAAAATGGTTCCAGCAACATTGGAATTAGGCGGTAAATCAGCCAATATCGTGTTCCCCGATGCGAACATGAAAAAAGCAGTCAAATATTCAGCATTAGCAATATTGATGAACCAAGGACAAGCCTGTGAATCAGGTTCACGTTTGTTCTTACATAAAGATATTCATGATGAATTTTTGAAAGCATTAAAAACTGAATTTGAGAGTATTCGTGTCGGCGATCCACTTGATCCCAATACACAAATGGGAACTCAAGTTAGCCAAGATCAAATGGATACCATCTTAGGCTACGTTGAACTCGCGAAAAAAGAAGGTGCAACTGTTTTAACAGGTGGTGAGCGTATTACGGGTGAAGGTTATGATGACGGCTTCTTTGTTCGTCCAACCATCATCATCAACGCAACAAACCAAATGCGTGTTGCCCGAGAAGAAATTTTTGGACCTGTGTTATGTGTTATCCCATTCGATAATGAAGATGAAGTGATCGAAATGGCGAATGACTCTGAATATGGCCTTGGGGGTGGTGTTTGGACTCAAGATATTAACCGTGCCTTACGAGTTGCAAAAGCAGTAAGAACCGGTCGTATGTGGGTTAACACTTATCACGAACTCCCTGCTCATGCACCATTTGGGGGTTACAAAAAATCAGGTTTAGGGCGTGAAACACATAAAATGATGTTAGATGCCTATAGCCAAGTGAAAAACATCTTCATCAGTATGAAAGAATAAGATTTTCTCTCTTTTCTAAATTCCTATAAATATAATATCTATACTCATCTCTTCGCCTTCTCCCCAGAAGGCTTTTTATTATCTGTAATTTCCCAAACCTCAAGTTATTACCATAAAAAAACCGCATACTTATCACGATAAAGTATGCGGTTTTATGTTGTGTTATTAGCCCCTAAGTAAGAACGAGTTACTCAGCTTCGGCTTCTTTTTTGCTCATTGAGTGAGTGTCTTTATCTAGTTCAATATTATCGGCGTTAACATCTTTTATATGATCTCTTGTTAAGCGATAAACAACAGGACTTAATAAAGCTAATGCAATTAAGTTAGGAATAGCCATCATTGCATTGAGTGTATCGGCTAACAACCACACAAACTCTAACGATTGTGTCGCACCAACCGGTAACGCAATTAGCCATGCAACCCTAAATGGCATAATCGCTTTAGGTCCAAAAAGATATTGCACACATTTTTCACCGTAAAAACTCCAGCCTAAAATCGTGGTAAAAGCAAAAATGGCTAATGCAATTGCCACAATATAGTTACCACCCGGAATAGCGATAGAGAATGATGCGGCGGTTAATGTTGCTCCACTTTGCCCTGTTAGCCATTGTCCTGTAATAACAATGGTTAATCCTGTAACAGAACAGACGATGATAGTATCAATAAAAGTCCCCAGCATCGCAATCAAACCTTGGCGAACAGGATTTTGTGTTTTTGCTGTCGCATGGGCAATTGGCGCGCTACCCAATCCTGCTTCATTTGAGAAAACACCACGCGCTACACCAAAGCGGATCGCCGCCCAAACAGCTGCACCCGCGAAACCACCTTGAGCAGCAACAGGTGTAAACGCAGATTTAACAATAAGGACAATTGCATCTGGGATCGCAGTCGCATTCAGTGCGAGGACAACAATACCTGCACCAAAATAGCCAACGGTCATAATAGGAACTAATTTACCGGCAACATCAGCAATACGCTTAATGCCTCCAATGAGTACGGCACCGACTAAAACAACGAGCACAATAGCAGTTATTGTTGTCGAAATACCAAAGTTACTTTCCAGTACATCAGCGACAGAGTTTGCTTGTACTGTATTACCAATACCAAATCCTGCAAAACTACCAAAAACAGCAAAAACAGTGCCTAACCAAACCCAATTTTTACCTAAGCCATTTTTGATGTAATACATTGGACCACCGACATAGTTTCCGTATTTATCAACTTCACGGAAACGTACAGCAAGCACGGCTTCTGAATATTTGGTTGCCATTCCCACTAATGCGGTCATCCACATCCAAAACAACGCACCGGGGCCACCTAAGACAACAGCTGTTGCAACACCAGCAATATTACCAGTTCCGATAGTGGCAGAAAGCGCGGTCATTAAGGCATTAAATGGCGATATTTGCCCTTCACCTCTTTTGTCATTTTTTTCAAATAAAAGCTTAAACCCTGTTCCTAACTTCCTAATAGGTAAAAAGCCAAGTCGAAACTGCATAAAAAGGCCGATACCGAGAATACCGACAAGCATCGGAACTCCCCATACCACGCCATTTATAGCGCTTAATATATTTGTGATGAAATCCATAATTTACCCTTTCTCGTCCAAATGTTATCTAAATATGTATTTTTTGTTATCAATTACACTAAAGATGAAAAAGAGAAAATATGCTAGAAAAAAAAACAACTAACTCTAAAATTGGCTTAGTTATGTGAGAAATATCACTTCATTATTAAATTACGCTATCATTAGGTTCATCGTTACAATACTTTAATCAAAGTTATGCATAATCATAAATCAGTACAAAACAGCCAAAATGAACGACGTTTTAATCTGTTCAGAAAAGCGCAGGAAACCAATCTTGCGCCACTAAAGATCCTGTTATTGTCCGCTGTAGTTGGCTCTTTGGCTGGACTAGTGGGTGTTTTATTTGAAAAAAGTGTTAGTTGGGTGATTCATTTTCGACAAGAAGAATTTATTAAAACCTTTACTAATCCTTATATTCTAGCGATCTGTACATTACTTTTTTCCTCTATTCTGGCAATGCTGGGATACTATTTAGTCAAGAAATTTTCACCCGAATCAGGGGGATCAGGAATACCTGAAATTGAAGGTGCCATGATAGATATTCGCCCTGTTCGTTGGTGGCGAGTATTGCCTGTAAAATTTATTGCCAGTATTGGGACGTTAGGTTCTGGTATGGTATTAGGACGAGAAGGTCCAACAGTACAATTGGGTGCCAATATCGGCCAGCTCGTAAATGATATTTCTAGAGTAAAAGATAAAGAGTCACGCCATACTCTATTAGCTACCGGAGCCGCAGCAGGATTAACCGCAGCTTTTAATGCCCCTCTAGCTGGTATTTTATTTATTATTGAAGAGATGCGTCCTCAATTTAAATATAGTCTTATTTCAATTAAAGCAGTCTTTATTGGCGTTATTATGTCTTGCATTGTTTTTCGCCTATTTAATGGTGAAGGCGGTGTCATTCATATCGGTAAGTTTTCATCTGCACCACTAAATACACTCTGGCTATATTTAGTTTTGGGTATGTTATTTGGCATTATTGGTGTTATTTTCAGCAAATTACTTTTTTATGTTCAAACCCAGTTTCAACATTTTTATCAAGATAAAACATCACGTTTTGTTTTAACAGGTGGGATCATAGGTGGGCTTTGTGGCTTATTAGCATTAATTATTCCTGAAATAACCGGTGGTGGATTTAGTATTATTCCTGCATTAAGCACAGGGCAATATTCTCTTATCGCGCTATTACTTTTCTTTGTTTTACGAACTATAACATCTATTATTAGTTTTGCCTCTGGTGCTCCTGGCGGTATATTCGCCCCAACTCTCGCATTAGGCACGCTATTTGGTAGTGCCTTCGGATTAACTGCAACCTTACTTTTCCCTGATTATCAAATTCAAATTGGTACATTTGCTATTGCAGGAATGGGCGCTTTATTTGCGGCAACTGTAAGAGCACCTCTAACTGGGATCGTCCTTGTATTAGAAATGACTGATAATTATCAACTTATCCTACCGATGATCATTACTTGTTTAGGTGCAACAATGTTGGCACAACTATTAGGTGGTCGCCCTATTTATACGGTTTTATTAGAACGAATATTGCAAAAATCTGAGGCAAAAGAACAAGCAAACCAAACCGATGACATTAAAAGTGATAAATTACCACAATAATAAAACTCGCTTAAACAGATAAAAAAATACCCCAATTATTTGGGGTATTTAAAAAGAGATGATTGTACTTAACTATTTTTTACGTGCGATTAAAGTAGCAAAGTTTAGGGCGATACGATTGCCATTTGCATCTGTTTTATGTAGATGCCCTGGGTTTTCATTATATTTAATAATCTCCCAGTCTTTATAATAATCAGCTAATTCGTTTGGATGTAAAAATGTTTTAAATGGAATTTCAGCAGGATCACTATTTGGCGTTTCAACAGGGCAAACAATCACATTAATACCGTTAGAGTTGGTACATTCTTGCATGTTTTTAATAATACTTTCAATACGTTCCCGTTGACAGAACATCAAAACAACAGTTGAAAGAATAATATCGTATTTATCTGTCAGCGAAGCTTCATTAATATCATATAAGCCACTTTTTACCGCTAACCCTGTTTTGGTTTTAACCGTTTCAATAGCATCAATATGCGTGGCATTAATATCTAACGCAGTTACATCATAGCCTTGAGATGCCAAATAGAAACTGTTTCGACCACGACCAGCACCTAAATCTAACACCTTACAAGGCTGGGTAAATGTTGCCATATAACGTACTTCAGAATGTGGTAATGATAAGTCGTTTTCTTTAAATAGCTTATCTTCTGGAGCACATAAAAAAGAGAGTTGGCAACGAACATCATCGCTCGCTTTATCTATTTTATGCCACTGTTGAGGTTGAATTAAAGGTGGCTGATTTTCAGTATCACACTCCACTGAAATCTGTGAACCATCCTCATTAAAAACAATAAATGTCATGTTACCTTGCAATACCCGCATTTGGGCATAAGTGCCTTCCTTTGTATTGTGACGCTCTAATAACGCTAAAGGAATGGATATACGAGTCCACTCTGGCATTGTTTTATAACTTACAAGTTCCATAATTCAACCTCAATTAAGATGCATTTTAAATACATCTTATGGTAATCATTATCTTTCGTAAAGATGGTTTTATCAAAATTATGATTTTAAATATTTGTTTAAAAGCAAATCAGTCACATCTGATGAAGAAATAGATTCGCCACACAAAACTTTCATCATAATTTCTTTACCTAATGATGCTAAAGAAAACAGCATATCTGGGCGCAACCGACTGATTTTTTCTCTATTTTCATCTTGATTAATAATAGTGATCAATTTGGCATCGACATTAGAACATTCTTGGATAGTCAGTAAAATAAAGGTATTTTCTGCATCACTTTCAGATAAAGTCACCACCCAACTTGCTTTCGCAATATTGGCAGATAGTAATGTTTTAAGATTAGTAGGGTCGCCTTCAATAATATTGGCTTGCGCGTCATAAGAGGCTTTGCTTTTATCGATACAAATCGCAATAACCTGTTTTCCTTGCTCTCTTAACCCTTTTTCTAATTGAGAAGCTAATGCTGATGAACCAATAATAATAAAATGATTATGCATTTTAGCGATCCTTTTCTTAACAATATCGCGAGTACCACGCGCAAGAAATCCCATGACATACACTATGGACGTAGTAAAAACAGTTATTCCCAAAATAACAACAGTAAGAGTAAAAATACGTGCATTTGTGCTAACTGGCACAATATCGCCAAATCCTAGTGTCGTCATACAGACAATAGAGAAATAGAACGCATCCATAAGCGTTGTTATATGTGGTTTAAACTCATCACCAATATAAAGACTTCCCAGCA